>JAISLK010000001.1 GCA_031290935.1 Prevotellaceae bacterium
GTAACGTTTACTTCCGGCGCGCTGAAGAAAATACTGACCGTAACGCAGGCTGCACAACCGGTTACCCCACGTTATGCCGCCAGTACCCAAACATGGACATTCGGCAACCAAACGTGGAGTGACGCCATTCAAATACCCGGCTGCCACAAAGAAACTTTTGAAGAGAGTTATAGTAATCCGCAATGCCGCAGTTATATTGCCGGTTCGAATACGTGGTACTACTATAACTGGCCGTACGTAAATCGACATGCCGCCCTGTTGTGCCCAATGCCCTGGCGCGTGCCCACAAAAGATGACTTCGAGGAACTCAAGTATAACACCACCGCTAACACTTTAATCGCCGCATGGAGTTATGGCGGCTACGCTAACGGCAGTTCCATGGACGGTGTGAGCTCGCAAGCCAACTACTGGTCTTCTACGGAGAACAGTAGTAGCAACGGGTACTACTTGGGCTACTACAGTAGCTACGTCAGCCCGCAGTACAGCAACAACAGGGACTACGGGTTCCAGGTCAGGTGCGTTAAGTAGGGGCAATTTAAATATTTGAAAGAACCGCCGCCTGCACGAAAGTGCGGGCGGTTGTTCTTTCGCCCCGCAGGGGGCGGCACTTTATTAACCGTACACTTCAGTGTACGGCAACAGCGGCACACACCCCACCTGTCCCGCAGGGACATGACAACCGCCGGCGCCCGCCCAATTAATCACATTAGCACATCATCCCATCATAAAAAATTTCGTACCTTTGTTAAGTATCCTTAAAAATATACGATAATGAAAACACTGACGCCCTCTCTTGTATTTGCGTATTTCATGGAAATATGCCGTGTGCCGCGCCCGTCGAAGCACGAAGAAAAGATTATTGCTTACCTGCTCCGCTTTGCGGATAAGCACTGCCTGCCCGCCCGCCGCGATGAAGCCGGGAATGTGGTGATAACAAAAACAGCTACCCCCGGCATGGAAAATAAACCGGTAGTCATCCTGCAAAGCCACGTGGATATGGTTTGTGAAAAAAACGCCGCTACAAAACATGACTTTTTCAAAGACCCTGTTCAACCTTATATCGACGGCGGCTGGATAAAGGCGCGCGGCACAACGCTCGGCGCGGATTGCGGCATTGGCGTGGCGGCGCAGTTGGCGCTGCTCGCCTCCGGGGATGTGCCGCACGGCCCGCTGGAATGCCTGTTTACGGTGGATGAAGAAACCGGCCTCTCCGGCGCCGCCGCCTTAAAGCCGGGCTTCTTATCCGGCAGCATCCTCCTGAACCTTGATTCCGAAGACGAGGGCGAACTGTTTATCGGCTGTGCCGGTGGCATAGATACCGTCGCTACGTTCGCGTACCAGCCCGAACTGCCGCCGGACGGGGCGGTGGCTTTTACCGCCGCCGTTAGCGGGCTTGCCGGCGGGCATAGCGGCGATGACATCAATAAACACCGCGCCAATTCCAATAAACTGCTGGCGCGTTTCCTGTGGCAGGCGCAACAGCAATGTGCTATCCGTTTAGCGCACTTTGCCGGCGGCAACCTGCACAATGCCATTCCGCGCGAAGCCGCCGCTATATTTACGGTGGACAAAAAAGCCGCCGGCATTTTGCAGCAACTGTTTGCACAGCACGCCGGCGAAATCGAAAACGAATGGAAAGCCGCAGAACCGCTCCTCGAACAAACGTTGACGGAAACCGCGTTGCCCGCGCACGTTATCGGGCAAAGTACGCAGCAGCGCCTGCTGGGTGCGCTCTACGCCTGCCCGCACGGCGTAACGTCCATGAGCCACACAATCGAAAACCTTGTGGAAACATCTACCAATTTAGCATCGGTGAAATTCACGGAAGATAATAAAATCGTAGTGGCAACCAGCCAGCGCAGCGCTATTGAAAGCGCGAAGCGCGATATAGCGCGTGTGGTCGAAATCATTTTTGCGGAAGCCGGCGCTACGGTTACGCACAGCGAAGGCTACCCGGGCTGGACGCCCCGTCCCAACTCGGCGATTTTGCAAACAACCGTGCAGGCTTACCGCGCCCTGTTCCACACAGAGCCAAAAGTGAAAGCCGTCCATGCCGGATTGGAATGCGGTTTATTCCTCGAAACATACCCGCACCTGGATATGGTATCCTTTGGCCCTACTATCCGCGGCATGCACTCGCCAGACGAACGGCTGGATATAAAAAGCGTGCAAAAGTTCTGGGATTTGCTGATAGAAGTCCTGCGAACGGTACAATAATTGGGAATTAAGAATTGGCAATAAAAAAAGATTCAAAGGCGCCAGCCTTTGAATCTTTTTTTATTTGCATCCTTGAATTTTTTACTGTGCTTCTTCCAGTATTTTGGAATAGCGTTCAAAGTCAGCCATCATTTCGGGCGATTGTTCGCGGAAACGGTAGCAAATGTTTTTCAGGAATTGCACGGTAGATAATTCTTCGGGATACAGTTCATACGCACGTACAAAGTAGGGCAAAGCCGCTTTCAGTTCGGTGTCCAGTTCTTTCAGCAAGGCGGTGTACTTGGCGTCGTCCGGTTCTTTGCTTGCCGCGTCCTGAATACTGATGGCTTTGTTGTAGTGCAGCACGCCTATATGATAGTGCGCCGGGAAATAATCGGGATTTACTTCGATAGCTTTCATGTAGCACTGCATGGCTTTTTCCTTATCGTTTAGCTGTTCGTCGTAGATATTTCCTTCCTTGTCGTAGAGGCTGGCATTGTGCGGTTCGTTTTCCTGTGCTTGTTTCAGGTAGCGGAAGATGGTGGTCATATCGCTGCCTGCGTTGATAAGCAGCACCAGGATTTGCTGGTTTTTCGGGTATTTCAAAAAGGCTTGCGCCAGCACGTCTTTTGCTTGCAGCGAATCGCCCTTTTCCTGCAGTAAGGCGGCATAGTTGGCGTTGACATTTCCTTCGGCTTCGTACCCCAGCCCTATCAACTGTTTGAAATAATTCAACGCTTTGTCGTTTTCATTCACAAGGCGGGCAAGGAAGGCGACGTTGTATATAATTAAGGTGTCAATAGTATTGACTGCCGGGTGGGTGGTGCATTGCAGGGAGGTTTCAAAATAGCGCAGTGCGGCGTCGTATTTTTCCAGCGTGTAGGCAGTAGCCGCTTCCGTGTTTAATTTTAGCGATAGCAGTTCCAGTCCTTCGCGGATTTTTTTAGCGTTGCTTTGTTTGGCGTCTAATTCGTAGGCTTTGCTGTAAGCGCCATAGGCTTTGATTAACGGTTCGTCGGCAGCGAGGTCTTTAAGTTGCCAGAAAGCCAGTAATCCTGCGGGGTTAAAGTAGAGGTCTTTGTCGGGATAGCGCAGGATTTCGTAGGAAACGCTGTCCAGTTCGATGTTGTCTGTCCTGGATTTTTCGTCTTTCAGTACCGTCTTTATTTGTAGTTGCGGCATTCCTATCATCACGTTTTTGACAGGCAGTTCGTAAATATCCATAAAGAGTGTTGCACGGTTGAGCCATGTTTTGGGGTCAACGTTCTTTTTTGCGTCGGCAATTTCCGCATCGCTTTTTTCCAGTTTCTTTTCCAGTTTTTCTTTTTCTTTGTTTTGCGCCGTTAGCTGTGTTGCGCCAAACACTAATAACATTAGGAGTATTTTTTTCATATTGTTAAATTTTAGTTTATAATTTTAAAGTGCAAATATATGAATTTTTTTATTTAGTTCGATAATTTTTCTATCCGTCAGTGCAATATTTTATATACTAATTCGCGCAGGAGTTCGCCGTGAGTGGCTTCCCCGTTGTTAAATCCTTTGCTGCGCATGTCGTATTCGCGCAGGAGGGAAATAACCTGCAGGGTTTTTCCCAGGGAGTATTTGGCGGCGGCCTGTTCATAATCCCGTACAAAAAACGGATGGACGCCCAGTTCCGCTGCGGCGTCCCCCGGCGCTACGCGGTTGCCGGACTTGCGTTGCAGGAAATGCAGTTTCAGTATGCGCGAGAACTCCATGAACAGTGTGCTGACGGTAACGATTATCGGATAGTCTTTGGGGTTGTGCGCAAAGTGTTGTATAATGCGGTTTGCCTTCAATACATCGCGTTTGGAAATGGCGCTGTTCAGTTCAAAGGTGTTGTAGTCTTTGCTAATCCCGATGTTTTTCTCAATATGTTCGGCGGTGATGTGCTTGCTTCCTTCGGGCAGCACGGTAAAGAGCTTGTCCAGCTCGTTCGCGATTTTGGACAGGTCGGCGCCGAGGTGTTCGGCAAGCAGGGCGCCTGCTTTGATGTCGATGGTGCAGTTTTTTTCTTTCAGGTAGCCGGTTATCCATTCGGCTAATTCGTTATCGTAAAGCAGGGCGGTTTCCAGGACTTCGCCGTTTTTAAGCGCCTGTTTATAAAATGACGTGCGTTTGTCCACCGTTTTGCCTTTGTAGCACAGCACCAGCATTGTTGTTTCGGGCGGTTGTTTGATGTATGCTTCCAGCAATTCTATTTTTTTCAGGTCTTGCGCTTCCCGGACTATCACTACCTGCCGGCCGGCGACCATCGGGAAACGGCGTGCGGTGTCAATCAGCTGCGGCACGTTCGTGTCTTTCCCGTACAGGATAAGCTGGTCAAAACTGCGTTCGGCTTCGGTCAGGACATTTTGTGCAATATAATTACTGATTTGGTCGATGCAGTATGCTTCTTCGCCCATCAGGAGGTAGAGCGGGCGGTATTTTTTATTCTTTAAATCCGTCCGTATCCGCTTACAGGCGGCAGCCGTGTCTTTGAATTTTATTTTTGCCATAGTTTAATTTAATTTAGTTGAAAGTTGAAAGTTGAAAGTTAGCCGGCG
Organism: Prevotellaceae bacterium; assembly: GCA_031290935.1. GTDB lineage: Bacteria > Bacteroidota > Bacteroidia > Bacteroidales > UBA932 > JAIRKX01. Next base: position 4,761 of record JAISLK010000001.1, read on the forward strand.
CCAGCCACATCATCACATCACCACATCACCACATCATCACATCACCACATCATCCATTAAGATTTTCTCCGGGAGGAAGGGGGTCAGTTCTTCCAGCCCCATGGCGCGGACGGCGGCGGCGATGAGTTCTTCGCCGGGTACGGCGGTGGGGCGCTGCTGTTTTTCCAAAAAGTATTTCCCGGCGTCCAGGAGGGCTTGCCGCGGCGCCATGCCTACCAGTTCCGAGCCTGTTACGCGGCATCCCCGCGCCTGCGCCTGCCGGCAGGCGGCGTCAAAGGCTATGTGCAGCGGCGTAACGGCGAGGTCGCACAGGTTCATTGATACCTGCGCCTTGCCGTATTCTTCGATATACCATCCGATGGCTTGCACTGCTTTGAGCAGGCCGGGCTGGCGGATGCTGTGGCCGCTGGCGTTGCGTATAAGGCGGCCTGTTTCGCGTATATCGCCGGCGATGGCATGCGCCGGGCGCACGTCGTTCGTATCCAGGTTGACGTTGAAGGCGACAAGGACAGGGCGCGCGCCTGCGGCAACGGCGCCGCTTTCCGGTACAAAGACGGCGGGGCCGAAATCAGGCCGGCCTTCCGGCGTCGCCAGTTTCGCCGCCAGGCCTTCGTATTCGCCCGAGCGGCACCGGGCGAGACTGCGGCGGCGTTCGTCGAAGGCAGCGGCGGCATAGGCAAATACCGGCAGCCGGAGTTCCTCGCCGATACGTTTCCCCAGTGCGCGCGCGAGGGTGGCGGTTTCTTCCAGGGTGATGCCCGAGAGGGGCACCAGCGGCAGGACGTCGGTGGCGCCGAAGCGCGGGTGGGCGCCCTGGTGCGTACGCATGTCAATGACTTCCGTTGCTTTTTCCACTCCCCGGAAAGCCGCTTCGCATACGGCTTCGGGGGCGCCGGTGAAGGTAACTACCGTGCGGTTGACATCAAAGCCCGATTCGACATTTAATAACCGGATGCCGTTGACAGCGGCGATGGCGCGGGTGATTTGCCCGATGGCCGCCCTGTTGCGCCCTTCGCTGAAGTTAGGGACACATTCGATGGTTTTCATCCGGCAACGGTTTCTATTTCCACGAGGGCGCCCATCGGCAGTTTGGCTACCTGGTAGGCTGCGCGCGCCGGGCAGGGTTCGGCATAGAAGCGTGCATATACTTCGTTCATGGCGGCAAAGTCGTTCATGTCGGCCAGGAGGACGGTGGATTTGATGACCCGGGTATAGTCATAGCCGGCGGCGGCGAGGATGGCGCCAATGTTTTTGAGGCATTGTGCGGTTTGTTCCGCGACGCCGCCTTCGGCAAATTTCCCGGTAGCCGGGTCTATCGGCAACTGCCCCGAAATATATAATGTACCGTTGGCTTCTACCGCCTGGCTGTAGGGACCTACTGCTTTCGGCGCGTCGGGAGATGTGATGATTCTTTTCATTTGTGTGTTGTTTTTAATAATTATTATACAAATATAGGAAATTTTTGATGTATGAGGGGGCGATGCAAAGATTGAAGGCTGCCGGGCGGCCGCCTGTTTGCCGTTCGATTAATGGCAGGGCGTTGATATAAACTGCTTCCATTAAGGCTGTTCCTAACCTGTGCGTTAGAACAACTCTAACCTGTGCGATAGAATTAAAGCCGCCGGTGCGAGGATTTACCGTACCGGCAGCGTTTTGCCGTAAGTGGCTGTTCCCGGTTCTTTCCGGTCAGGAAATCTTGAAATACCCCTTAATCCTGCGTCTGGTAGAGGAAGGTATTGTTCGCGCTCAGGTGGTGCGCATGGTTGTGGGTAACTATTTTCGCCGATTCGCTTGCCGGCATTTTGTCGATGTAGCCGTCCATTGGCGTGAGCGGGGTTTTGCGCCGGAGGTAGGCCGGCGTCCGTTCGAGCCTGTTAATTTCATCATCGTTTTCCGTAATCAGCGCCGGGCATCCCCGGGCGGTTGCGGCAGGCCGGTAAGCGGTGTGCTGCGCGGGGGAGCTTTCCGGCAGGGTATATACGCGCCGGTTCGGTTCCACCTTAAATCCGGTTTCGACCGGTCGCGCAAGGTCGTCGGGGAGGTTACCCGGAACAGGGGCGGGGAGGTCGCCCAGGCGCACTATTGTCGGTTTCAACGGGTCCGGTGCTGCCGTTACCGGCTGCGGCAGGGGGATGACCTGCATGCCGAAACCGGTAGCGACTACCGTAACCGCTACTTCATCGCCCATGGTGTTATCGTACACGATGCCGTGTTTGCAGTTTTCGATATTCCCGGCTTTATCGTAAACATATCTTACTATCTGTTCCAGTTCCGATATTTTGATACATCTGTCTTCGGCGGCGGTGATGTTCACCAGTACATTTTTTGCTCCCGACACGTCGTTGTCGTTGAGCAGGGGCGAAAGCAGGGCCTGTTCCACCGCGTCCAGCGCGCGCCGTTCGCCGCCGGCCCTTCCGGCGCCCATGATGGCGACGCCGCTGTTTTTCATCACCATTTTCACATCCGCCAAATCGACGTTGATATGTCCGGGGAGGGTAATGATTTCGGCAATCCCCTTTGCAGCGATGCTCAGCACGCTGTTGGCTTTGGAGAAGGCTTCGGGCATGGGCAGGTCGCCGTACATGTCGCACATTTTTTGGTTATCGACAATCAGCAGGCTGTCGACATGCTGCTTCAATTCGTTGATGCCTTCGTAGGCGCGCAGCAGCGTTTGCCGCCCTTCGTGGCGGAAGGGGAGGGTTACGATGCCCACCGTGAGGATGCCCTTTTCCTTTGCGATTTTCGCAATGACCGGCGCGGCGCCGGTGCCCGTTCCGCCGCCCATTCCGGCGGTGATGAATACCATCTCGGTGTTCTCGGAGAGCAGTTCATTGATTCTGTCTTTGCTTTCTTCCGCCGCCTGCCGCCCCTGTTCGGGGTTGCAGCCGGTGCCAAGCCCGCGCGTCAGGATTTCGCCCAGCTGCATTTTCCGCGGCACGGGGCTGGTGTTTAACGCCTGCTCGTCGGTGTTGCACACAACAAATTCCACTTCCCGGATGCCGGTGCGGAACATGTGGTTCACGGCATTTCCGCCGCCGCCGCCCACGCCGATAACTTTTATCCGCGACTGTTTCGGCACCCAGTTGGTGGGTATCATCGGCAGGAGTCCGTCATTGATATGTATTTCTTCCATGATTGTTTTTATTTAGAAAATGAATTATTTGCTTTTGTTACTCCGGTTATTAATAGGAATCATCCGGGAACAGGCGGCCAACCCAGTAGTCAAGGATGGGTTTCTTCTTTGGTCCCTTTACTTCCTTTGCTTCCTTTCTTTTCCTGCCGCGCGGAGGGGCGGCTTCCTGCAGTGGTATTTCTACCGGCTCCGGTTCGGGCGCCGGGACGGGGATAGACAGTTGCTCCGGCTGCTTCTTGTATTTCATGCCCGCCAGGAGCAGCCCTACTGCCGTGGCATAACTGCAGCGCCGCACTTCCGCCGGCGAATCGTCCGTAATGTGCAGCGGTTTGGCAATGCGGGCGGCATATCCTGTTTTAATATGCGCCAGCTCCACGAGGTGCTGCATCATTGCCCCGCCGCCTGTAAACACAATGCCGGCCTGCAACCTGTCGGCATACCCCGAGCTGTCTATTTCATGCATCACCGCTTCGATAATTTCTTCCATCCGCGCCCCGATAATCCCGGCCAGGTACCGGAAGGATATTTCCCGCTCCTGCCCGTTGATGCCGGGGATAACCAGCAGCGAATTATCCACCATATCGCCGAAGCAGGAACCGATTTGTTCCTTTATGGCGTTTGCCTGCGACAGCCTCACGGCGCACCCCTGCCGGATGTCTTCGCTAATCACGTTCCCGCCGAAAGGGATGATGGCCGTGTGGCGTACGATATGGTCGTAATAAACGGTCAGGCCGGTAGTGCCGCCGCCGATGTCCACCATCGCAACGCCCATTTCCTTTTCATCGTCCGACAGCACCGCCATGGCGGAAGCCAGCGGTTCGAGGACAAACTGTTTTAAATTTAGCTCCAGCCCGGCGCGCCGGATACATTGCTCGGTATTGGTCGCCCATCTGGATTTCCCTATAAAGATGCGGTAGTAACCTTTCAGCCCTTTTCCGGTATAGCCTGCAGGGTCGGGGATATTGACGTGTTCATCGACGGTGTAGCTTTGCGGGATGACATCCAGTATTTTTTCATCCGGTTCGATGCCGATATGGTACATCTGCTGTTTCATCTCTTCGATTTCGTGTTCCGAGATTTCTTCCTCCTCGTTTTCGCGCATATTTCCCACGCTGTTTTCGATACAGCGGATATGCTGCCCGGCAATGCCTGCAAAGACCTCCCGGACGTCGATGCCGGATTTTTCCCGGATGTCTTTCACCGTGTTTTGTATGGATTCCGTTACCTGGCGGATGTTTAATACTTCTCCCCGCAGGATACCCAGCGACGGTGTTTCGCTCGCAGCCAGGACATGCACTTTCCCTCCGGATGACCGCTGCCCGATGAGGGTTACTACTTTTGTTGTGCCAAGGTCAATGGCGGCAATGTAATTTTCCATATTTTTATTTTTTTAGTTTTTAATTCCCGGTTCCCTCGTTGCTACTACCTGGTTGCTGTACCGTAAATCCAGTTTGATATATTTATCCCATCCTTCTTGCGGCATCGCGTTCCGGTAAAAGGCATACAGTTTTGTTAATTTGTATTCGAAATTATCCAGCGGGCCTAATTTTATCAGCTGGCGGCCTACGCGCGGGATAAGCTCTATGTCGTTTCTGTTTTGCACATGTATTTGCAGTATCTGCGACTGCCAAAAACGATGCTGCTGCAGAAAGCGGCTGAAGGTATAAAGCTGCTGCAATAATTTATCTTTTGCGGGGATTCCGCCGCGGTAACTGTTCTTGAACGACACCGCAACATTCCCGGTAACAACCGGCACATACGGCGTATAGGCCGGGGAGAACGGGAATATATATCCGCCGTCGTCGATATAAAAGCTGCCCGTTTCCGCCAGCACGCGCACAATCGGGCGGCGTTGATGGACGCGGGCATGCAGCGTCCCGTCGATGGATGTAAATATTTCCGCGTTTTTTACCACGCTGCGTGCGTTCAGCTTTTCTTCCAGCCGCCGGAGGTCAATGCTGTCAATGGCCGTGCCGATAATATGGGGGTTGTCCTTTTCTATCAACCGCCGTACTTCTTTGGCGCTGACAAACCGGAGGAGCGAGCTGTCGCAAACAGTTACTTTAATGGAATGGCAGTAAATATGCCGCCGCTCCCTGTTCACAAAGCCGGCGGTTACCGTCAGGTATGCCAGGAAGAGGGCGGCTGTAATGGCTAATGTTATTTTTTGTTTTATGTTCATGGGTTATGCGGGTTCATTTTTTCGTTCAGCCATTCTTTTATTGGTTGCACAAAGCGGTCAATATCGCCTGCGCCGAAGGTTACGAGCACGTCCGGGGAGGTTGTTTTCAGCCGTTCCATCAGTGCGCTTTTTGTACACATTTGCTTGCCGGCGATGGTTACTTTGTCGAAAATCATCTGCGAAGATACGCCGGGTATCGGTAATTCACGCGCCGGGTAAATATCCAGCAATATCAATTCGTCAAGGAGGCTGAGGCTTTCGGCAAAGCCGCCGGCAAAGTCGCGGGTGCGGGTGTAGAGGTGCGGCTGGAAGACGCCGGTGATTTTCCGTTGCGGGAATACTTCGCGGAGGGAGGTAATCGCCGCCCGCAATTCTTCGGGGTGGTGCGCGTAATCGTCGATATAGGTGCACCGGGGCGTGTTGATATGTATATCGAACCGCCGCTGCACTCCAAGGAAGCTTTGCAACGGTGCATACAGCGCGGAGAGGGGCGGGTACCGGCTGTCGCCGGCGTTCCCTTTCCCGTTTTCCTTTTGCCATTGTTGATACAGGTAGAACAGGGCGGCGGCGGCAACGGCGTTTTCTATATTCATCCATCCGGGGATGCCGAGGGTGCAGCCGGGCAGTACTTCATCCAGCAGGTGCAGGTCGAAGCGCGAAAGCCCGTTATCCAGCCGGCGGATATGGCTTGCGTAGAAATCGCAAGGCCGGTCGAGGGAATAACGGTACACCCGTACGTCGCCGGCTCCCGAACACTTCTCCCCAGCCTTCCCCGAAGGGGAGGGCGTTCCCTCTCCTTCGGAGGGGGACAGGGGGAGGTCTATTCCGTACTTCATAATTAACGCGCCGCCGGGCTGCACCTGCCGGGCAAATTCGGCAAAGGCCCGGTGCATGGCGCCGGCAGTGCCGTAAATATCCAGGTGGTCGGCGTCGGTGGCGGTAATGGCGGCTATCTGCGGGAAGAGTTGCAGGAAGGAGCGGTCAAATTCATCGGCTTCGGCTACCAGCGCCGGCGCCGGCGAGCATAATAAGTTCGTGCGGTAATTTTTCGAGATGCCGCCAAGGAAGGCCGTGCAGCCGCCGCCGGCCTGGGTGAGCAAATGCGCCAGCAGGGTGGTAACGGTGCTTTTCCCGTGCGTCCCGGCGACTGCGAGGGTGGTTTTTCCCGCAGCAATATGCCCCAGCGCTTTTGAGCGTTTGATGAGGGTATAATTATTTTCTTTAAAACAGTTCCATTCGCGGTGGCCGGCGGGCAGCGCCGGCGTGTAAATCACGAGCGTTTTTTCCGGCGAGGCGGTAAATGCCGGCGGAATCAGCGTTACGTCGTCGTCGTAATGTATCGCCATGCCTTCCTGTTCCAGTTCGGCGGTCAGCGGGGAGGGGGTGCGGTCGTACCCGGCGACCTGTGCGCCCGCATGCTTGTAATACCGCGCGAGCGCGCTCATGCCAATCCCGCCGATGCCGAGGAAATAGACGAAGGAGGGGGCTAACGTTTCCCGGTTCGTTATTTTCATGATGGTATTGATGATTTCTTCTGCGGCGCGGGGTTTCGCCAGCGCGGCAATATTTCTTTCCAGTTCCTCGATGCGCGCCGGGTCGCGCAGCAATCCGAAGACGGTTGGCCACAATTTTTCTTTTGCTTCGCCGTCGCGCACTATGAGGGCGGCGTTCTTCGCTGCCAATGCCTGTGCGTTCTTTGTCTGGTGGTCTTCGGCGACGTTGGGCGAGGGTACAAATACGCAGGCTTTCGCTGCCATGCACAGTTCCGAAATCGTCCCCGCGCCGGCGCGGGAAATGACCACGTCGGCGGCGGCAAAGGCTTCGTCCATCCGGGCGATGAAATCCGTTACGTGAATGAAGAAGGGGGTATCCGGCGGGGTGGTCCAGCTTTCGTTTGCGGCGCTCCATTCTCCTGCTTTCGCCGCTTTGTGGAGGGCGGCTTTTGCCTGTTCAAAACAGGCTTTCCCGGTTTGCCAGATAAAGTGTGCGCCGCTGCTGCGCAGTTCCGGCAAGGCTTCTATCATCGCCCGGTTGAGCGTCCGCGCACCCAGGCTGCCTCCTGCAATCAGGACGGTCGGGCGGTGCGCTTCGCGCGCCGCTCCGTGCGCCGCGAAGCGCACCGGGTTTCCTGTGAGGATAATTTTTTCTTTCGGGAAAAAGCGTTCCATCCCGTCATAGGCTACGCAAATGGCGGCGGCGCGTTTGGCTAATATTTTATTGGCTATGCCGGCGTAGGAGTTTTGTTCCTGTAAAAGGGTCGGGATTTTTTTCCGTTGCGCCGCCCAGAGCACCGGGGCGCTTGCGTAGCCGCCTACGCCTGTTACGACGTCCGGCCGGACGTCGTTGATGATTTGCTTTGCTTTCCGCAGGCTTTTCCACAGTTTGAAGGGCAACGAAAGGTTTTTCCACCACTGCGCCCGCTGCAAACCCGCTACCGGCAAGCCGATAATGGGGTAGCCCGCGGCAGGGACTTTTTCCATTTCCATGCGCCCTTCGGCGCCGACAAACAGGATGGACGCCCCGGGGCAGCGTTGCCGCAGGGCATTGGCAATGGCTATCGCCGGGTAGATATGCCCGCCGGTGCCGCCGCCGCTGATGATAACAGACAGCGGGCGGCCGGCAGCCGGCAGCGGGCAGTGCTTATTTGGCGTTTTTTTATTCATTGTTTATTAATTTGGGACAATGCCGGCTGCATTGTTCGGAATCCGGGTGGCCGCTGTTAAAAAAATCAAATATAAGTTATCCATTATTCGTTGTTCGTTGTTCTGTTTTTATTATTCGTTCTTCGGTGGCGCGGCTTATTGATAAAATAATGCCCAGGGCAAAGCCGGTTGTGATGAGCGAGCTGCCGCCCAAACTTACGAAGGGCAATGTCTGGCCGGTAACCGGGAGCAGTCCTGCGGTAACGCCCATGTGCAGCATGGCCTGGAAAACGATGAGGGACATCAATCCCAATACGGCCATCATGGCAAACGCACGGGTGCAGGAACGGGCAATCACTACCGCCCGGTAAAATAAGATGAGGTAGAGGAGGAGGATGATAATCGCGCCCCAGATGCCGTATTCTTCTACAATAATGGCATAGACATAGTCGTCATAGGCATTCGGCAGGATATGCCGCTGCGTACTGTTGCCGGGGCCTTTGGGAATGATGCCGCCGCTGGCCACCGCGATGATTGCCTGCCTTGCCTGGTATATGTTGCTGTTATCGGGATAGAGGTACGGGTGTAGCCGTTTTTCTATCATTTTATGTACGCGCGGGAAGAGCTGGTAGGGCTTGTCTTTCGTGGTATAGGAAATGGCCGTAATCAGGGCGATGGCGGCCAAAGCGATGCCCGCCGTTTTCCATAAATAGCTGTGGCGGATTTTTGCGACAAAGAGGATGATAAAAACGGTACATCCCAACAGCAGGGCTACGGAGGTGCTGCCCCCGTATATCAGCAACACACAAACCGCGCCTGCAGGAAACAGGATGCGCCAGAAATATTTTTTAAAGCTGTCGAGGTTATTTTCCTCTACTGCTTTCGCGACATATAATATCAGCGCGAACTTGGTGAATTCCGACGGCTGGAAAGAGAAGCCGAGTAATTTTACCCAGCGCGTTCCTTCATTGAACGTAACGCCGACGCCGCTGATGAATGTCAGCAATAACAGCCCGACGGAAAGTGCGAACACCAGTTTGGCCAGCCCGCGGTACCAGCGGATAGCAATAAGATGCGCCCCGTAAATAATCAAAATGCTGACGATAAGAAATGCAAACTGTTTGAGGAAATACGCAAATGCGGAACTTTGCGCCCGGTAGGCCAGCGAGCTGGTAGAGGAATATATTACTAACAGCGATACCAGCGAGAGGACGATAATAATCCGCCAAATAACCTTGTCGCCCCTGAAACTTTTTATAAACGGAGCAGGATTGTTTTCTATATGCTGTGTGGTATTTTCCATTTTTAATGCTATAAATTTCTGACGGCTTCTTTAAACTGCTGCCCGCGGTCTTCAAAGTTCTTAAACAAATCAAAGCTGGCGCAGGCAGGCGAGAGGAGCACCGTATCGCCCGGTTCGGCAAGTTTGTAAGCCATCTTTACGGCGTCGTTCATGGAGCGTACATCATATATGGCGGGCGCTTTGCCTTCAAAATTTTTGTGCAGTTTTTCATTGTCCACGCCGAGGCAGATAAGGGCTTTTACTTTCTGCGCCGCCAGTTCGTACAAATCCGTATAGTCATTCCCCTTGTCCGTACCGCCGGCAATCCAAATCACTTTTGTTTTCATACTTTCCAGCGCATACCATGCCGAGTTGACGTTGGTCGCTTTGCTGTCATTGATGTATAGCACATCGCGCACTTTCAGCACCGGCTCCAGCCGGTGTTCCACGCCCCGGAAAGTAGCCAGGCTGTCGCGGATAACCTCGTTGCGTACATTCAATACCTGCCCCGCTACAGCGGCCGCCATGGAATTATAAATATTGTGCTTTCCCTGCAACGCCAGCTCTTCAATCATCATCGAAAATTCGTCCTCCTCATACTGTGCGTGCATATATTCATCAATAGCGTAGGCGCCCCGGTTGACCTTTTCCGTTTGCGAAAGCGGCAGCAGCTGCGCCTTTAAAACAATTTGGTTCAAGTGCGACATCGTTACTTCATCATCCGAGCAGAAAATAAAACAGTCTTCTTTCGACATGTTTTGCGTGATGCGGAATTTCGCGCGGACGTAGTTTTCCATGTTATAATCGTAGCGGTCTAAATGGTCGGGGGTAATATTGAGCAATACGGCAATGTCGGCTTTAAAGTCGAACATCCCCTCCAGTTGGAAACTGCTTAATTCAATCACATAATAATCGCGCCGCGCCGTCGCCACCTGGTAAGCATAGCTGTGGCCGATATTGCCCGCCAGCCCGACGTTCAAGCCCGCTTTTTTCAGCAGGAAATAAATAATGGACGCAGTAGTGGTTTTCCCGTTGCTTCCGGTGATACAAATTTTCCTGGCCTTGCAGTAGCGCCCGGCAAATTCGATTTCGGAAATTACCGGCACGCCCTTTGCCGACAATTTTTGTATTATCGGCGCCTTATCGGGAATACCGGGGCTTTTAATCACTTCATCGGCGTCGAGGATGAGCCCTTCCGTATGTTTCCCTTCTTCAAACGCGATGTGATATTGTTGCAGCATCCGGCGAAAAGGGTCTTTAAGCATACCCGCATCGGACAGGAAAACATTATACCCTTTTACCTGCGCCAGTACCGCCGCGCCTGCACCGCTTTCTCCACCGCCGAGAACAACAATTTTATTCATTTTAATCCCCCCCTTTACCTTACTTTTAATGTTACAATAGTGATGACCGCCAACAATACCGCCACAATCCAGAAACGTGTTACAATCTTGGCCTCGGGCAACGGTTGCAGCGGTTTTTGAATCAGCGCGGCAATACCTGCATGGCCGGGCTTTTGAAAATGATGGTGCAGCGGCGCCATTTTAAATATGCGCCGCCCTTCGCCGTATTTCCGCTTGGTATAATTAAAATATACTGTTTGTATAACTACCGACAGGTTTTCGACAAAGAAAATGCCGCACAGCACGGGAATCAATAATTCTTTGCGGATGACAATAGCAAAAACCGCAATAATACCGCCAATCGTCAGGCTTCCCGTATCGCCCATAAATACCTGCGCCGGATAGGAATTGTACCACAAGAAGCCGACCAGCGCGCCAATAAACGCCGCAATAAACACCACCAACTCGCCGGTGTTCGGGATATACATTATCTTTAAATAATCCGCATAGATAATATTTCCCGAGAGGTAAGCCAGGACGCCCAGTGTTGTTCCAATCACAATAGAAACGCCGGAAGCAAGGCCATCCATACCGTCGGTAAGGTTCGCGCCATTGGACACCGCCATAATAATAAAAATAATAATCAAACTGTAAAGCGCCCATCCGACCACCTTGCCGGCCGCGCCATCCCAGGGCGACAGCCATTCGTAATCAAATTCGTTTTCTTTCACAAAAGGAATGGTCGTTTGCGTCGTCTTGACGTCGCTCACAAATATCCGTTTTTCGTTATTTCTTTCGGTAATTACTTCCTCATGGGCGTTGGGCGTCGTTTGCGTTACGCGGTCCCGGACAACAATGTCGTCGCAAAAAAACATGGTCGTTGCGATAATAATACCCAGCCCTGTTTGCCCGATAATCTTAAACCGCCCCTGCAATCCCTGTTTGTTTTTCCTGAACACTTTTATGTAGTCATCCAGGAAACCAATAGCGCCAAGCCAAACAACGGTTACAATCATGAGCAAAATATACACATTAGTGAGATTGCACACTAATAAAATAGGAATCAGAATCGCCGACAGGATAATAATACCGCCCATTGTAGGCGTTCCTTTTTTCTGCAATTGCCCTTCCAGCCCGAGGTCGCGAATATCTTCGCCAATCTGTTTCCGTTGCAGCAGGCGGATAATGCGTTTCCCCAGAAGCAAAGTAATCAGTAGCGCCAGTATAATTGCTATCGCCGAACGAAACGACAAATATTGAAACAATCCTGCGCCCGGGAAATCGAATTGTGTGCCTAAATATTTAAACAGATGATATAACATAACTGCATGGAAGGTTTGGTCAGGTTTATTTTATTTGTTTGAGTTCATGTAACAGTTCCCGGGCTGTTTCCTTATCGTCGAAATGTATTCGCTTGCCTTTTATTTCCTGATAGGTTTCGTGCCCTTTTCCGGCAATCAATACAATGGCGCTGCCGGATTGCGCCAGCATCAATGCGGTACGGATAGCTTCGCGGCGGTCGGTAATGAACAGCGATTTGCTTCGCTGCGCCGCATCCAACCCCGCTTTCATATCCGCTAAAATCGTTTCCGGTTCTTCAAAGCGCGGGTTGTCGGAAGTGAAAATGACTTTGTCGCTGTTGTCCGCCGCAATGCACGCCATGACGGGGCGTTTTGCCGCATCGCGGTTTCCTCCGCAACCTGCCACCGTAACCAATTGCTCCTCGCGCCGAATGTCGTTAATCGTATTCAATACATTTTGCAACGCATCCGGCGTGTGCGCATAATCGACAATAACCGTTAACGGGAAATGGCCGACGGATAACGGTTGCGCCGGCTTTGTTTGCTGAGTTCCGTGAACCTTTTCAAACCGGCCGGCCACAGGAGTCATCGCGCTTAACAGGCGCAAGGCTTCATTTTTTTCCACGCCCAGCAGTTGTGCAGTAGCATAAACCGCTAATAAATTATAGGCATTGAACACGCCGATAAACGGCGTCCATACATCCATACCGTCTATTTGCAACTGCATTCCTTCAAATGATTTCTCAATTATCCGGCAGTGGAAGTCCGCCAGACTGTGCAGCGCATACGTTTTTACTTTTGCTTTGGTATTTTGCACCATCACGCGGCCGTTCCTGTCATCCACATTCACCAGCGCAAAGGCCGTATCCGGAAGGTTGTCGAAAAATAATTTCTTTGCACGGATGTATTCGCTAAATGTTTTATGATAGTCGAGGTGGTCGTGAGTAATATTACTGAACAGCGCGCCGGCAAAGTGCAATCCCGCTATCCGCTCCTGCACGATAGCATGGGAGCTGACTTCCATAAAACAATAGGCGCAACCTGCCCGTACCATTTCCGCCAGCAGTTTATTTAAGGTAATTGCATCGGGCGTCGTATGCGTAGCAGGGATTTCCATGTTATCCACAAAATTAGTTACGGTCGATAGCAATCCGGCCTTGTAACCTAACGCGCGGAATAAACGATACAACAATGTAGCGGTAGTGGTTTTTCCGTTAGTGCCCGTGACTCCTACCAATTGCAGGCGTTTTGAAGGGTTGCCATAGAATGTCGCCGCTATTTTCCCCATTGCCGCATGCGAATTTTTTACCACGACATAGCAAACTTTTTCTTCCTGCTTTTCGGGTAATTGCTCGCACACAACAGCAGCAGCGCCTTTCGCCACGGCCGCTTCAATAAAGTGATGCCCGTCTGCTTTCTCTCCGCGCAAGGCAAAAAACAACTGGCCATTTGTCGCTGTTTGTGAATTAAGCCCCAACGATGTAATTTCTATCGCCGGAACGCCCTTTATTTCCAAGGACTGTACGTCTATTATTAAATCAGATAACTTCATTGCTTTTTATCTATCAAGTTCCCAATTCCAGAAAAATTTGTTGTCCTTTCACGAGTTTTGTTCCGGCTTCCGGCGACTGTTTCAGCACGCGCCCCTTGCCGGAAAACCGTACTGCCAAATCCATATTTTCCAAGAGAAACAACGCATCTTTCAAGCCCATATTCATCACCGACGGGATTTCGTTGGCGGTTATTTTTTTTGCTACTTCCTGCACATGGTTTTCTTTACTCAGCACACCTACCCATTGCACACCCTTCGGTTGCGGATGTAAAGGAATCTTCAACTCCTCCAAGACTTCCGCGATTTCCGTTTTCTTTCCGCCTTTCACCAGCGGCATGGTGTTCTTTTCCGCTTGAGCCGTTGAAATCCATTCGTCGTTGGCTACATAAAGTTTGTCGGCAATTTGTTTGAATACCGGCGCTGCCCATGTAGCGCCGTAAAAATTATCCCTTGTTACTTCCGAATACAACACTACAATGGCGCTGTATTTCGGCGCTTCGGAAGGGAAAAATCCAACAAACGAGGCTTGGTGTTTTTTATAACCGTTTTTTTCGTACACGCCATTAAATACCAAACGCGACGTACCTGTTTTGCCGGAAATATGGTAACGGCTGTCGTTAATTTTTTTTGCCGTACCCTTTTCTACAGTGCTGCGTAAGGCCTTATGCACTTCTTCCAGTATGGAGGGGGAGCAAATCGAACTGCTGATAAGTTCCGTCGGAAATTCCTTTTGCGTTACGCCCTGCTTGTCCTGTATGGCTTTCACGAATTTCGGCTTCACCATTTTCCCGTTATTCGCTACCGCATTGTATAGTGTCAGCGTGTGTATGGGCGTTAGCAATACTTCGTAACCCATTGCCATCATTGGAATAGAAAGCCCCGACCAGGTTTTATCACCAGGATAACCGATAGTAGGGCTTGCCTCTCCTTTAATTTGTAAACCTATTTGTTTATTCAAATTCATGTTATACAATCTGTCCACAAATTGTTTTTCTTTACCTTTTGCGTAGTACTGTACGGCGCTTTTTGCAAAACCTACATTCGACGATTGTTCAAAAACTTCTTGCAATGAAATAACGCCCAACCCGGCATGTGAATCATTGAATGATTTATTGTAATACTTCCATTGCCCATGGCCCACGTCAACCGGCGTTGATAACGACATGTGGCTATCTTCCAGCAAAGCTATTAACGTAGCTAATTTAAAGGTTGACCCCGGTTCCGTAGCCCAACCGATGGCATAGTTAAATGATTCGTCGTAGCCGCCGCTGTCATTGCGTTTCATATTGGCAATAGCGCGTATTTCGCCCGTAGCCACTTCCATAACAATAGCCGTGCCGGCCTCGAAAACGGGCGTTTCTCTTAATTGCGCTCGCAATGCTGTTTCGGCGGCATCCTGAATATCCACATCCAGCGTAGTAATTACATTCATTCCGTCACGCGGCGACATATCCACATCGCTGCTGAGCGGCATCCACTCTCCTCCCGGGAGGCGTTGTACCATGCGTTTCCCGGAAATTCCGCGCAAATAACTATCAAAAGCGTCTTCAATACCAACGCCAACGCCGCCTTCGTTTTTCCAGCCAATGGTGCGGTATGCCAGCCGGTCGTACGGATTTTTACGCCGGCTTTTTTGTTCTACAATCAGCCCACCCTTGTTTCGCCCCAAACTGAGCAGGGGAAAATTCTTCACTGTTTGCAATTCCGTATAACTTACCAATCGTGAATTTAAACGCTTGTAACGCTTCTCTTCTTTCCGCGCTTTGATAAATTCCATTTTATATTGTTCTGCTGTTTTATCTTTGAAAAATTTTGCCACAGCCGCTGACAACGCACCGATATGTTTATTGAACACCGAATCGGGCGCTACGGTACAGTCGATAAACAGTTCGTAGTAAGGCAATGAAATGGCCAATACTCTTCCGTCGTTGGCTAAAATATTGCCGCGCAATGCCGGTAAATCTTCCTGTTTAATGCTGATTTTTTGTCCTTCTTCACGCAGTTCCGTATTAAATTGCAAGTATATAATTCGTGCCATGATAAACACGCCGAATAACACCACCAGCCCATACACCAGCCCAATACGACGAATTATATAATTATTTTCAGGCATTTTCTTTGTTTAATGAAGATTTTAAAAATAAACATTTATCTATTGTTTATACGTTTTGGCGGCGCTTTGGGCGCAGACACCGTTGTAATATTACGAGCATTCAACATGCGTATTATTTCGGACTGCTTACTCAGGCGCATCAATTCCGACGCTTTGGTAGCGTATTCCGCTTGCAGGTTTTTCACTTCCCGCTCTAATTGCCGCGTCTGCTTTACCGTTCGCGCCATGTTATAATGAAACCCCATATAAAACAATGCTAAGGCTACTAAGTAAATTAAATACCGGCCATGCCTGCTCAGCGTTTCATTGACCAGTATATCGCCGGAAAACAAACGGCGTATTACATTTTTTTTGTTTATTTTTTTATCCATTGCCTTACCTTGTTTTTATCGTTTTTCTGCTATTCTTAATTTGGCGCTACGTGCCCGGGTATTCGCCTGTATCTCTGCTTCCGTTGGTATTATTGCCTTTTTGGTGATTACAATAAATGGCGTTAGTTCTTTTCCATAAAAATCTTTTTCTATATTTCCCTCCACATTTCCGGCACGCATGAAATTTTTTACCATGCGGTCTTCTAACGAATGATAAGTAATAACAACCAGCCGCGCCTGCGCTTTTAGGAGTTTTAACGACTGCATAAGCAATTGTTCCAACGCCTGCATTTCGGCATTCACTTCCATGCGCAACGCTTGAAAAATTTTTGCCAGATATTTATGTTCCGCTTGGCGCGGCGTACATGGTTTTACTGCTTCTACCAACGCGCCAACGGTTGCTATTGGCTGTTCATTACGGTGTGCGATAATAAATCGCGTTACTTTTGCCGCATTTTCCACTTCGCCGTACATTTTAAAAATATAGTACAAGTCCTGTTCACTGTAAGTATTCACTACTTTTTCCGCCGTCAGCGCCGAGTCCCGGTTCATGCGCATGTCCAATGCCGCTTCAAAACGAAACGAGAAACCGCGTTCCGGCGTATCGAACTGGTACGAAGAAACGCCAAGGTCGGCAAGAATCCCGTCAACCTGCGTTACCCCTTCATAACGTAAGAGATTGCAGATGTAGCGGAAATTATTTCGGATAAGCGTAAAGGATTTGTTGTCGACCGTATTTGTTACTGCGTCGGCATCGCGGTCAAAGGCAATGAGCCGTCCTTTGTGTAACCGGTTTAAAATTTCGCGCGAATGTCCGCCACCGCCAAAAGTAGCATCTACATACGTGCCGCCGGGCTTCACACAAAGCGCATCAACGCTCTCGTGCAATAAAACCGGTGTGTGGTAGGCAGTCATAACAATGTTTTTTTAAAATCATGGATTTAATGAGGTGTTATTTTTTACGGCCTAATTTTTTCTTCATCGCCATGTCATAATCCGTATCGTCCAGCATCCCCATACTTTCCCAAACTTCTTTTGCCCAGATTTCGATATTTCGGTATTGCCCGGCAAATACAACTTCTTTCTTCACGCCTATTTTGCTTAAAAGGTGGGGCGGAATAACAATTCGTCCGGTTTTTTCATCGGGCACGACGTCAATGCAATTGTTCATATAACTGCGCCAAAGTTTACGGTCTTCCGCTTCGTAAAAATCAAATTCTTTTTTCTTTTCTTCGGCATGTTGTTCCCACTCTTTTTTAGTGTACATTTCCAAAAAAGGTTCTTCCAAGCCTTTCTCAATAACAAATGCTGCTTCCTCTTCCCGGAATTTTGACGGAAGTACTAAACGACCTTTGTCGTCCAATAAAACCGTGTATTTACCAAAAAAATTTGCCATGTTACAGCATTGTGTTGTATTTGTAACTGCAAATTTAAACATTTTATTCCATTTTCATACATTTTATTCCATTTTCATACACAAAAGTTTTGAACCATCTTAATGATATTTTTCAACTATTTTGT
This sequence comes from Prevotellaceae bacterium, assembly GCA_031290935.1. Lineage (GTDB taxonomy): Bacteria > Bacteroidota > Bacteroidia > Bacteroidales > UBA932 > JAIRKX01. The sequence goes on from JAISLK010000001.1 coordinate 22,201, forward strand.
GTTAATTTATTTATGTATACCTATTTAATCTGTTTAAAACAGGGCAAAAACATGAGTTATCAATGACAAAATTATTTTGAAAAAATCGTTTAATTTTGGACAACTATGGAAAATATTTTCCTGTGTTTTGAAAATCCGGTAGTATTGAATACTTGCATCTAAAGTGCACCCACACGGATGCGATAAAAGTTTGCGGGAAAATGCATACCTTTACGCGCCGAAATTTCATGAAATTAGTAGTATGACAAAGGAAAGGGAAACGCTGGAATATTATAATTCATTGATTTTTATCAATCCGAAAGCAAATGGTGAATTGGAAAGAAAATTTGGCTGTAAAACCGATTTTCGAACAAATCTCATCTATGAAAACTACAAGGATTAAATAATTTAAATATATACAGATAATGAAAAATTTAATAGTGACAATATTGTTATGCGTAACAATATTATTGTCGTGCCGGACGACAGATGAACGAAACGCCGGCAATTGGAAATTGTGGTACGAGGCTCCCGCCGAAAAATGGGTCGAAGCCTTGCCGCTTGGTAACGGACGTCTTGGCGTCATGGTTTTCGGAAATCCCGCTGCGGAACGGTTGCAACTCAACGAAGAAACGCTGTGGGCAGGGCAACCGAACAATAACGGAAATCCGAACGCGCCGGCGGCGCTTCCCGAAATCCGCAAACTGATGTTCGAGGGTAACTATTTCGATGCACAGGAACTTGCGACGGAAAACATCGTTGCCAAAACAAATCACGGTATGTCGTATCAACCTGTCGGCGACCTTAATCTCTCGTTCGCAGGACACGAAAAGGTTGATAATTATTACCGCGAACTTGATATTTCGACAGCCGTCGCCACAACACGCTACTCTGTTGACGGCGTGGAATATGTTCGCGAAACATTCGCGTCGTTTCCCGATCAGGCGGTTGTAGTCAGGCTGACGGCTTCGGAAAAGGGGAAAATCGGTTTTACGGCAGGATTCAGCAGTCCGCAGAAGTCCGAAACGGCGTTTCTTGAATCGGGACTTATATTAAAAGGTATATCCGGCGATCAGGAAGGTCTCGAAGGCAAAGTGAAATTCACCGCGCAGATGAAAATCGTTCCCGAAAAGGGTAATGTGGCGACTTCGACCGATGGCGGAGTCAATCAAATAGTCGTTTCCAACGCCGACGCCGTGACAATCTTTATTTCGATGGCAACGAACTTTGTGAACTGTCGCGATCTTAGCGCCGACGCCGACAAACGCGCATCCGACTATCTGCAAAACATTCTGCCGAAAGATTATAAACAGATAAAAGCCGACCACATTGCTTATTACAAACAATATTTCGACCGCGTGAAGTTGGATTTGGGCACAACCGATTCGATACGCAAACCTGCGGACGTGAGGATTTTGGAGTTTGCAAAGGCTAACGACCCGCATTTGGCGGCGCTGTATTTTCAGTTTGGTCGTTATCTGTTGATTTCGTCTTCGCAACCCGGCAATCAACCGGCTAATTTGCAGGGAATATGGAACGATCTGATGTCGCCGTCGTGGGACAGTAAATACACGACGAACATCAATGCCGAAATGAACTACTGGCCTGCGGAAGTTACTAATCTGCCGGAACTTCATCAGCCGTTTATCGACATGGTGAAGGAATTGACCGTGTCGGGCGCCGAAATCGCCAAAATGATGTACGGCGCGCGCGGCTGGGTGTTGCATCACAATACCGACATTTGGCGCGTAGCGGGCGCTATCGATTATGCCGGTTCGGGAATGTGGCCCTCCGGCGGCGCCTGGGTGTGCGCTCATTTGTGGGAACGCTATCTCTATTCGGGCGACAAGAAATATCTTGCCGAAGTGTATCCGGCGATGAAGGGCGCCGCGATGTTTTTCGTTGACTTCCTGATAGAAGAACCCGAACATCACTGGTTGGTTGTCGCTCCTTCGAACTCGCCCGAAAACGGTTTTACATACACTTACAAGGGTAAACAGTATAGCGCCACAAACGCTTACGGCGTCACAATGGACAATCAACAGCTGTTCGAACTGTTTAACAATGTGATTGCGGCAAGCGAAACGCTGAACTGCGACAAAGAGTTTGCCGACACTCTGCGACAGACTCTCAAACGTCTGCCTCCTATGCACATCGGACAACACAGTCAATTGCAGGAATGGCTGTTCGACTGGGACAATCCCAACGACAAGCATCGCCACGTCTCGCATCTCTACGGCGTTTATCCGAGCTATCAGATATCGCCGACGCGGACGCCCGAACTGTTCGACGCCGCTCGTACTTCGCTGAACTATCGCGGCGACCCTGCTACCGGCTGGTCGATGGGCTGGAAGGTGTGTCTGTGGGCGCGTTTCCTCGACGGCAACAGAGCCTACAAACTGATTACCGAACAGTTGAAGTTGACCGACAATCCCAAAACAAAATATCGCGGCGGCGGAACGTATGCCAATATGTTCGACGCTCATCCGCCTTTCCAAATCGACGGTAATTTCGGCTGTACCGCCGGAATAGCGGAGATGTTTGTGCAAAGTCACGACGGCGCGGTGCATATCCTGCCTGCCGTACCCGACATCTGGGCAAAGGGGAAAATCTCCGGCTTGCGAACACGCGGCGGTTTTGTGATCGATATAGAATGGGAAGACGGAAAGGTGAAATCATTAAAGGTGAAATCGTCGTTAGGCGGAAATCTGCGTATCCGCACTTCGACGCCGTTGACGCTGTCGGACGGAACGGCTCTGAATCCGGCGTCGGGAGTCAATCCTAATCCGCTGTTCAAGACGTACGAAATCCCTGCGCCCATAATCTCCGAAAAGGCAAAACTCAATCCGACAGGAGTGAAAGCAACTTTGGAATATGATCTGCCTACGGAACAAGGCAAAGAAGTGGAGTTAAGAGATGAGAGTTAAGCTACAAGGATAGACACAACTAATAATAGGTTCTACTGGAAATTGTGTGGAATAGCGCTCACAAAATAAACGATTAATGGATTGCTTAGTTATTAATGACAAAAAAACAACTAAACATTCTAAAAGAATCATAAAAATCTTTTTACCTTTGAAACTATTGCACAAAAAAGCCCCGCCGTAAGCGGGGCCGGTTTATTCATAAACTTTGGCAAGCGCTTGTTTAGAGCGGGTATTCATCGAACGCATAGAGGATGGTCGAGAGATAGCGTTCGCCGGTATCCGGCAGGATGACTACTATATTTTTTCCTTTGTTCTCGGGTTCGCGTGCGAGGCTCGTTGCGGCGAAAGCTGCCGCCCCCGCGGAGATGCCGACAAGCAGCCCTTCCGTTTTTGCCAGTTCGCGGCTGGTACGGATAGCATCGTCGTTGGATACGGTGATGATGCGGTCAATGACGGCGCTGTCGTAGTTTTTGGGAACAAACCCCGCGCCGATGCCCTGTATCTTGTGCGGGCCGGGATTGCCGCCCGAAAGTACCGGCGAGTCTGCCGGCTCTACGGCAATAATTTTTACGGAGGGGTTGAGTTCTTTCAGGCGTTTACCTGCGCCGCTGACCGTGCCGCCAGTGCCGACGCCCGATACGAAAATATCTACTTTTCCGTCGGTGTCACGCCAGACTTCTTCAGCGGTGGTGCAGTAGTGGACTTCCGGGTTTGAGGGATTGTCGAACTGTTGCAGGATAACAGCGCCGGACGTTTCCGCACGCAAGGCAAGGGCTTTGGCGATGGCGCCTTTCATCCCTTCGCTGCCGGGCGTAAGCACCAGTGTTGCGCCAAGCGCTTTAAGCAGGTTGCGCCGTTCAAGGCTCATCGTTTCGGGCATGGTAAGCGTCAGTTTGTAGCCTTTGGCCGCCGAGACAAAAGCCAGTCCCACGCCGGTATTGCCGCTGGTCGGCTCAATGATGGTGGCGCCGGGTTTCAATACGCCGCGCGCTTCGGCGTCTTCTATCATCGCCAACGCGATGCGGTCTTTTACGCTGCCTGCCGGGTTAAAGTATTCCAACTTGGCCAGCAACGTGGCGCCGGCAGCTTTTGATTTTTCGTAGGATGACAGTTCCAACAGCGGTGTGTTGCCTATCAAGTCCGTTAATTGTTTGAAAATTTTTGCCATGATTTTAATGTTTAATTAATGATTTTTTTACAAAGGTAATACCTTTTATCCTTCCCTGAAATAACACGTTTGTGGTATTTTTAACTTCCCATTTGTTAAAATAACACATTTATGGTACTTTTGCACCCATAACTCTTAATTTCTAATTCTTAATTTACTTGCTATGCGTCCTGTTATTTTAGCCGATAATCAATACATCACCCGGCAGGGCATTGCGGCATTGTTGCAGCAGCTGGCTTTGGCCGGTACGGTACTGGAAGTTTCGTCGCGGGTGGAATTGACGAAGCAATTGATTAACTACCCAAAAGCGTTGGTAGTACTGGATTATACGCTATTTGATATGACGGATTCGCAACTTTTGAATATACAACTGCGGCATCCGCAGTCGGCATGGCTGTTGTTTTCCGATGAATTGTCGAAACATTTCCTGCGGCAGGTTTTGTTGCCGGGGCAGCCGTTCGGCGTGGTGATGAAAACCGATATGAAAGAAGATATCATCACGGCCTTGAAGTATGCCGTTCGCGGCGAAACGTACTTATGCGATACCGCCACGCAGGCGATTCGCGAAGACATCCGGCCGCAGAACACGCCGGATAAACTGACTGCCAGCGAACGCCAGGTGCTGCACGAAATAGCCCTGGGAAAAACAACCAAAGAAATTGCGCAGGAACAGTGCCTCAGTTTTCATACGATAAATACCCACCGTAAAAATATTTTCCGCAAATTGGAAGTGAACAATGTGCACGAAGCAATAAAGCATGCGCTCCGTGCAGGCATTATTGACTTGGCGGAATATTATATTTAGTTAAGAATGGGGAATTGGCGGGTGCCGGCCCTCTTAATCCCTTAATCAGGGTCGCAGCATTAAAAAATACAAAATAAATTTGGTTTATATTATAAATTAGTTTATCTTTGCAGCATAAATTTTAAATCAAATAATATGGACACAAAATTTACAGAACAGGAAAGCTTGGCGGTAATCAGCGAGATGATTGACCGCGCACGCAACAATGTGCAAAAGGGCGCCGGCACATTTATGATTTTTTGGGGCGCTACCGTGGCCGCCATCGCTTTGCTAAACGTGGCGCTGGTGTGTATCTTATGGGGTATGTCGGTATCGGCAAATTATTCCTTTCATGTTTGGTGGCTGATGCTGCCGGCATGGGCTGTCTCCTTTATACTGAAACACAAAACAGACCGGACGGCTATCGTAAAAACCCATATCGACAAGGTGATTTCTTCGGTATGGAAAGCGTTCGGCATTTCAAATGCTATCTTCCTGCTCATGGTTTTCGGTTTATCGTATTCGCTGCAGGAATATAAACACTTTTTTTACTTGATTAATCCGATTATTATTTTACTGACAGGCATCAGCGAATTTATAACCGCCAACATGTGCCGGTTCCGTCCTTTCCTGCACGGCGCTATTGCCATGTGGGCAGGCTCGCTCGCCTGTGCCTTAATGATTATTTTATTCGGAAATGGAAACGGAGTACTCGCGCAATTCATTATTGTTGCTGCCTGTATGATTATCGGATTCGTTATTCCCGGATACAAGTTGAATAAATTAGCCAAAGAGAATCATGTTTAAAGACCTTGATCCATTGTTGCATTCACAACTGCGATTGGCGGTCATGTCGTTGCTGTTGAGCGTGGACGAAGCCGATTTTGTTTTCCTGAAGGAGCAAACCGGCGCCACGTCGGGCAACCTGAGCGTACAAATCGACAAACTGAACGAAGCGGGTTATATCAAAGTGCAAAAAACCTTTCAGGGAAAAATGCCGCGCACTGTCTGCAAGATAACAGCCAAAGGCGTGAATGCGTTCGATAAATATGTAAAGAATCTGAAAAGTTATATAAAATAAAAAAGTATGAAACAAACATTTCTCCTGTTGATGCTGCTTGCAGCAAGCACGCTCAACGCACAAAGCAAACTGACCATCGTAGTAGATGGCATGGAACAAACCACGGGCACCTTGTATGTGGCGGTGTACGACACGGCAAATTACATGAAAAAACCGCTGTACGGCACACTCGCAAAAGTGAACAAAGAAGAAGTCAGCGCGGTGTTAGACAGCATCGCACCGGGCGAGTATGCGGTTTCCATTTTCCATGATGAGAACGACAACGGCAAATTAGACACCGGCACCTTCGGTATTCCGGTAGAAAAAATGGGCAGCAGCAACAACGCCAAGGGAAAGTACGGCCCGCCGAAATTTAATGATTGTAAATTTACGATAGAAGAAGATACGGTGATTTATATTACGCTAACGTCCTATAATGATGTGGTGATGTGATGATGTAGGGGGTGGGGGTTGCCCACCCGGTTGCCCGTGAGGGCAACAATAGCAATAGCACAATGCCGCCACCCTGTAGCGACATTTCCCGTTACCTTAAATTTTTTTCATGTATCTTTGTAGAAATTTAATAATAAAAACAACATTATGGCAACAATCAAAACAAAGTATCTCGGCAATTTACGTACAGAGATAGAACATGTGCAGTCCGGGCAGAAAATCATCACCGACGCGCCGCTCGACAATCACGGCAAAGGCGAATTTATTTCCCCGACCGATATATTTACGGCTGCTTATACCAGTTGTGTATTTACGATTATGGGCATTGCCGCCGGTACGCACGGCTTTTCTGTGGACGGCATGAGCGCCGAAACAACAAAAGTAATGGCGGAAAACCCCCGCCGGGTAGCGAAAATCCAGGTGTCAATCAAGATGCCGCCTAATAATTATTCCGAAAAGGAACGCCGCATCATCGAAGCCGTACCGCGCCAGTGCCCCGTGGCCAACAGCCTGCAGGCGGATATCGAAAAAGAAGTAACGTTTGTTTGGTAATATGAAAACAGCCCTTATTACCGGGGCAACCTCAGGTATCGGCGAAGCGGCGGCGGAGCGTTTGGCGTCCGAACATTATCGCCTTATCATTACCGGCCGGCGTGAGGAACGCCTGTTAAAGGTTGCCGAATACCTTCAAACCACTTACCGGGCGGATGTTTTGCCGCTGTGCTTTGATGTATGCAGCCTCGAGCAGGTTCGGGAAAATTTGGGCGGATTGCCCGAAGGCTGGCGGCAGGTGTCGGCGCTCGTCAATAATGCCGGCCTGGCTGCCGGCCTGGAGCCCTTGGACGCCGGCCGACCGGAAGACTGGCAACGCATGATTGATACCAACATCAAAGGATTGCTATATGTTACCAGGACCATCGCGCCACTGATGATAGCCCGCCGCGAAGGGCATATCATCAATGTCGGCTCTATTGCCGGGCGCGAAGTTTATGCCAACGGTAATGTCTATTGCGCCACCAAACACGCCGTTGACGCCCTCACGGAAAGCATGCGGATGGAATTTTCACCTTATGGTATCCGGGTGTCCCAAGTAGCGCCAGGGGCGGTGGAAACAGAATTTTCCATCGTGCGCTTCAAAGGCGACCGGCAACGCGCAGACGCCGTATATCAGGGGTTCCGTCCCCTGAAAGCGGCGGATATCGCCGACGTCATCGCCTATATGATGAATTGCCCGCCGCACGTGAACATTGCCGATGTGCTGGTATTGCCTGCGGCGCAAGCCGCCGCCACAATGATTCACAGAGCGGAAGTGAGTCGTCAGTCGTAATACTGCCTACTGTTTACTGCCCACCACCTTTATCCCTATTCCCGGCAGCTCGTTAAGGGTGAGCTTGCCGTCGACGACGGTAACGCCCTGGTAAATGTCGTTGCTGATAAGCAGGTTTCCGTCGAGGTCTGCCCAGTCGACGGCGGGCGAGAGCTGCGCGGCCGCAGAGATGGCGCAGGACGTTTCGGTCATGCAGCCAATCATGACGTCCATACCGGCGGCGCGGGCTACGGTGAGTATTTTCCACGCTTCGCGCATGCCCGTACACTTCATCAGCTTAATGTTTACGCCGGTGAAAGCGCCTTTCAGTTTCAGCACGTCGGTGAGCCGCTGGAAAGATTCGTCGGCGAATACCGGCAGGGGGCTGCGTTCGGTAACCCATGCGTTGTCGTCCAGACGGTGTTTCGAGAGGGGCTGCTCAATCATCACGATGCCGCGTTCCTTCAGCCAGTGTATCATGTCGAGGGCATAATGCTTGTCGCGCCAGCCCTGGTTGGCGTCAATGGCAATCGGTTTGTCGGTAACAGTGCGGATGGCTTCAATCATCTCCTTGTCGTTGTCGCGCCCGAGTTTTACCTTTAATATATTGTATAGCGGGGCGGCTTCGCGGGTTTTCTGTTTCACGACTTCTTCCGTGTCTATGCCGATGGTGAAGGTGGTGGAGGGCGCTTTGGATTTATCCAGCCCCCAGATTTTGTGCCATGGCTGCCCCATGATTTTCCCCACCAGGTCGTGCAGGGCGATGTCGATGGATGCTTTGGCGGCGGTGTTATTTTCGGCAATCTTGTCCACGTAGTAAAGGATGTCTTCCAGGTCAAAGGGGCCGGCGAACTGTTCGAGGTTGACTTTCTTCAGGAAGTCCATGACCGACGACTGGGTTTCGCCCAAATAGGGAGGGAGGGACGCCTCGCCGTAGCCGGTAACGCCGTCGTATTCGATTTCCGTAAGCACAACCGGCGTGGTGCTGCGGGAGAAGTTGGCGATAGTGAAGACGTGCCTCAGTTGTAAATCATAGGGGCGGAAACTAAGTTTCAGTTTCTTCCCGGCGGTGTTCCTGCCTGCGTTTTTTTGCGTAAACAGCGTTAGCGGCGCAGCGGTGGCCACGCCTGCGCCCAAAGCTGTCAGGGCGACTGTCTGTAAAAAATTGCGTCTTTCCATAGTCTTTTAGTTAAAAGTTATAAGTCGTAATACCGCTATTGCCTGCTGCCTGCTTTGTGAGAGGGAGGGTAGCTGTTTGGGTAGAGGATTTCAGGGTCTAAATCAATTTCGTTATCCCATGCCACGGTATCGCGGTACACCCTTACGGTTTTGAACGTATCCGGATGCTTCAGTGTGCGAAATACGCCGTGGTTCAAAAAAGGCTTCATGTCAAACCAGCGTTGTTCGCCGTTTTCAAACGTCAGGCATAGCATATAATTATCAAGGGGGCTAACAGAAGTAATTCCTAAATACATAATTCAATCATTTTAGAGGGTCTATTCTGCATGGAGGTTTGCCGTTTTGGCAAAATGACCAGTTGGTTAATAATTCTTCTCTATGTATTTCTACCCATGCCTGAATGAAACGAAGTTGGCGAACCGGCAAATAGCCATCCATTATTTCTGCGGTTATGATATTGACGGATGCTTTTTCATCTTGATAATATACATGGATATGTGGCGGGTTATGTTCTTTCGGAGCATAGAACATCTCAATCACTAACCCAAAAAACATAGAAATAGTGGGCATCTTTTTATTTTTATTTTCTACAAATTTACGAAAAATTAAAAAACAGACCGCCTACTGCCACAGCCTCACTCCTTCCGCTTCGCCGGCGCCGATGATGCGGGCTGCGCGGATAAATTCGCGGGTGTTGCCTTCGTCGTAGGAGGGGCTGGCGGGGTCAAGGCTGTTGATGCGGATATAGCCGTTGGCATGGATAAATGCTTTGTCCCCTGTGTATATCGCTACATGCCGCACGCGCTCTTTCTTTCCTTCGGATGCTTTTTTCCCGAAGAACAGCAAATCGCCCGGACGGAGGTTCCCGTAGCCGTTGCTAATATCTACGGGGATGCCGGTTTTGGCTTGCTGTGAGGCGTCGCGACGGAGGACGATGCCGTGCATCAGGTACACCACCTTGCTGAATCCGCTGCAATCCATCCCTTTTACCGACGTGCCGCCCCATACGTAGGGGATGCCTTTAAGCTGTAGCGCCTGCTGCACGACGCTTTCTTCCGTCAGGCGGATGGAGGCGCGCCAGTCTTCATAGCGTTTGCTTTGGCGTTTCGGGACGTAAGCTGTCCGGCCGTCGGGGTAGGTGGCTTGGTAGAAGCGGCCGCGTTCGCCTTCGTACTTCAGCAGGTTCCCGAAGACCAAATCGGACACCCGCTGCGCCCCTTCCTCGGGCGCTTCGTAGGCGAAGCCGCAGGCGTCGGTGAATATGATTTTCGGGGCGGACGTCCACCGGTGGAATTCTTCCCGGTTCATACGCACGAGCGAGCTGCCGGTTGTCCAGGCGACGTAGCCGTCGGCGCTTTTTATGCGCCACCAGTAGGTGGACGGTTGCAGGATGTCCACCGGGGCGCCGAGCAGCAGCTGCGTCGCCATTTCGGCGGAGTAGTCCGCTCCGGTGCGCGTGTCGGCTACGGAGACATTGATGACGCCATAGATTTTCTCGCCCACCGCCGCTGAGGGCAGCACTTCGATGCTGTCGAGGGCGCCGGGGTGGCTCCGGCGGCCGGCGTCCAGCAGCGCCGCTTTGGCGTCGGGGAGGGTGGTTACGCCTTTGAAGACGGGTTGCCCGCTGCGTTGGAGTACTTTGATGTCATACACATCGTCGCGGGGGTCGGGCGCGTATTGCCGGCGGATGCTGTCGGCAAGCGCCGTTAGGGCGGGATATGCCGGCGCGCTGTGCCCGCTGCAGCAGAAGGCATGCCGCAGCTGGAAAAATAAGAGGATGGCAATGACGGCGAGCAGCCCGCCGATAACGATTTTGTGTGTTCTTGCTGTTTTCATAAGATGCGTGTTTTACATTAACGGCAACAAAGATACAAATTTTTTTAATGTGATGATGTGATGATGATGTGGTGATGTGCTGATGTGGTGATGTGCTGATGTGCTGATGTGCTGATGTGCTGATGTGCTGATGAAGTGGCCGGCGGAAGCCCTTCACCCATTTTCACCCATCTTTAACTATCTTCACCAATTTTCACCCACCTTTAACTATCTTCACCACATCATCACATCATCACATCACCACATCATCACATCATCACATCACCACATCATCACATCATCATCGCAGCAGCGCCTGCCCGCGGCCGGTGAGGAGGCCGTCGGTGTAGATTTCGACGGTGTAGGCGCCGGGGACGAACCGGTCGGCGGGGGTGCCGTAGAAGATGCACATCTCGACG
>JAISLK010000002.1 GCA_031290935.1 Prevotellaceae bacterium
CTTTCAACAGCAATGTTTTCGGGGTCTTTTTTTGTTATATCTGCCATATTTTTACTGTTCTTACCTTATTATATTGTTCATATTCGCCGCAAAGGTAGAATAAATATTCCTGTCGCAACGTTTCATCGCAACAGTTTCCGATTTTCGACTTCCTGCAACACGCTCATTTGCTGAATGGCAATTTGATTCAGTTTTATCAGTCGTTCGCGTTGCGGAAGATTTTCGTTGATGAGTACGGCGTTGATGTTTTCCATGTTCGACAGGCAATCAGTTCGTTGATGGCGGCGGTGTGGATGCGATAGTTGATTTTCGATAAAGTGCGCTGCAAATTCCATTCCAGCGAGAGACGCTGAAATTCCTTGATGAGGTAATATTTGAATTCTGCCGACAGCCATGTTCCAAACTCAAAGGCAATGTCTTTGTGTGCAAAAATTCCACCGCCATAGCGTCCTGATTTTGAAAAAATCCCAATCGCATTGGTCAACTCTACCCATCGCTTCGGAGTTAAAACCAAACGCCCATTGGCATTTTTAACCGCATGGAATTCCATACGGTTAAAATCGGGATTATTAACCTGCTCCCAAACACCTAAAAATTCAAGTGTATACCGACTACTCATCCAATTAGAAACTACAATCCGGGCATCTAACGTGTCCTTGTAACCGGCCATATCGGTCAGAGAAATATAGTCGGCATTACTTGACGAAATTACCGTTATTACTGTCCCCTGTACTGTTATCGTTTCTTTTTTGCCACAGATAGTGGAATGATTTTCAACTGTCCGGTTGGGATTTTCCATAATCAAACGCGAAAAAAGGGCAACGCACCCCTGCACTCCTTTGAACGACTCGGAGAGCTCTCTTTTTCGCCTGTCAGGCGTCCCGTAAACGGGTAACCGGCGTGTCGCCGAAAGGGTACAGGGGGGGTGAGGAACTCATTTGTTCGAGCCGTCCATTCCCGTAATAATCTGCTTCTATTTCGACAATTCCAGCATCCGCAGGATTGATTTTTCCGCTTTTTTCCGGATGGTTTCGGGAACGAGGATTTCCGGCTGTTCATATTCCAATGCCCGGCAGATTTTTTCAAGCGTAGTCAGTTTCATAAACCGGCAGTCATTGCAGGCGCCGCAGTCATCGGCCGGGGCGGAGACGGGAGCGGAAACGCCCGGGAGCGGAAGGAATGTTTTATGCGGGCTTTCCTTTTGCATGCGGAATATAACGCCGGGTTCCGTAACGACAATGTATTCCTGCGCGGCGTCTTTTTTCGTGAAATCCAGTAACGCCGCGGTGGAACCGATAAAGTCCGCCAGTAATAAAACCGGTTTTTTACATTCGGGATGCGCCAGGGTTTTGGCTTCGGGGCGCTGTTTTTTCAACGCCGAAAGCCGCTCCGCAGAGAACGCTTCGTGTACATGGCAGGCGCCGTCCCATACCAGCATATTTTCCCGGCCGGTAATGCTTTTTATGTAGTTTCCCAAATTCCTGTCGGGAGCGAAAATGATTTTTTCATTTTCCGGTAAACTGTTGACAATTTTCAACGCATTGCCGGAAGTGCAGCAAATATCCGTGAGCGCTTTTATTTCCGCGCCGGTATTGACATACGAGATAACCGTATGTTCCGGATGCGCGGCGATGAATTTTTTAAAACTGTCCGGGTCGCACGATTCGGCCAGCGAGCAGCCGGCATTTAAATCGGGTAATAATACTTTTTTTTGCGGTGATAAAATCTTCGCCGTTTCCGCCATGAAATGCACGCCGGCAAATACAATAATGTCTGCGCCGGTAGCAGCCGCCTGCGCCGACAGTTGAAGGCTGTCGCCTACAAAATCGGCTATTTCCTGCACTTCCGGGCGTTGATAAAAATGCGCTAAAATAATAGCGTTTTTGGCTTTCCGCAGTTGTTTTATTTTATCTGTCATAATTTTTTTTTCACATTTTTAACCATCTTTCTTTTTATAAAAATAAAAAAAAATAAAATTTATATCTTCTTTTTATAATAATGAGCCGTGTATTTTGTGAATAAAAATTCCGTTATTCACTTTGATTTTCCCGATTGATTATTTGTTCACCGGGCATTAACAAAACGGGCGGCAAAGAACCGTTGGCAGTTATGTTATTGCTTAATTTTTACACATTATAAACAATTTTTTTTGTTAATAATTTCTACTTTTTCCACCATTGTTGATAGCTGTTTTCCGGTGGAAAAAATGTGAAATTATTTTAATACTTTTTCTTGTCGTTTTCATAACTATTTTTAATAACAGGCGACTTTTATTTTTCCAAAAATAGTTTTTATTTTTTAATAAAAGAAATGAACAAAAGTATTCACAATTTATTCCCGTATTTAATGCCGCTGCATCAGTCCTCGTCTGCCACTTCGTAGTCCACTATAGTAAACGTCCGGTAGCGCGTTGTTTCGTTGCCGTGCACGTCGGTGGCGGAGATGCCGAGGTGGTACTCGCCCAGCGTGGCGTTTTCGGGAATGGAGTCGCTGTGTACATGGACGTGGTGGTTTTTTAACCCTTTGGCATCGTCATACGTTTTTTGGTAACTCCAATCAACGGCGGCGGCGGCCGATTGTGTCTTCAGCGCTTGCGAATGTACGTGCCCGCCGCCGTAGTGAATATCGATTTTGTACTGGTTCAACCCCGATTCGTCTTTAAGGTCAAACTCCATGTGTACGCCGTGCGCGCTGCCTGCGGTGAACGGTTGCCCTTCTTCCGGCTCTTCCAAAATGATTTCCGGCCCGTTGGTTTCGTCATGGTTGCAGTTGCTAAAAGCAAGTCCCATCATAGCGATGAGGATAAATGTAAAAATTTTTTTCATGATGTGTTTTTTAAAATTGGTTATTAAATAAAATTTGTATGGTTATTAAAAAATTGCGTCCTGTTTCTGGCAAACTCAACCGGCGGTAAAAGCTGAGGTGCTTGTAGTATGCCGTGTTGAAGAGGTTTTGCACTTGCAGTATCAGCTGCACGGCTGCCGTACGGCCTGCCGGAATGCCGGCGGTAAGTGATATGTCGAATAAATGGTAATCCGGCGTAGCGGCTTCATTGCGTGCTACGCGGTTTTGGGCGGCGGCGTAGCGGTGCGTTACCGCCAGCCGGTTATTCGTGAGGAAAAACAGTTGTTTCCACCGCACGCTCATTTCGCTGGCAATATTCAACGGCGGCGTGAAGGCTATCGGGAAACCGCTTTCCATATCGGTAGCCTGCACATATTCCGCTGTGGTGTACAGCCGGAAAATATCAGCAAATTCTACCTGTGCTTCCAGTTCGCCGCCCGCGCGGAATGCCTGCGATTGGGCATATCTGTAAATCTGCCCTGCTTCGGGCAAGGGTGAGAATTCACCGGTAGGGTTCAGGAAAATAAAATTGGGGAAATAGTTACCGAAAACGCTCGCCGCTGCCGCCGCGCGATGAATAAAACCGCCGCTCCATGTTTTTTGGAACGCGGCATGTACATCGCACTGGTACGATGTTTCTGCACGGAGCGAGCTGTCGCCGATTTCGTAACGAAGCATCACATGCGAAATGCCGTTGGATGCATATTCATTCGCTACAGGCATGCGGAAGCTTTTGCCGATATTGGCTTTTAGCTCCCACTGTTCGTCCGGCCGGTATGCCAGCCCTGCCATGAAACTCATATCGTCCGCCGGTTTCCGCATGCCGGCTACGCGGAAATACCCATCGTAACGGTGAATGCGTATGCTTCCATAATCATATCGCACGCCGGCAGTGCCTGTGAGCGCGCCGGAAAAATGGAAGCGGCCAATCATAAAAGCGCCTGCCGCCTGTTGTTCAAATTCCGGCAGCAGGAAGAGGTAGCCGCCGATACGGTTATGCTGGTATTCCGCATTAACGCCTGCCTGCAAGGTATTGTTCGCTTCATTCCGGTATTCCCATACGGCGTTCAGGCTGGCGGTTTGCAAACGCAATTCCAGTTCCAGGTTTCCTTCGGGCGTTGGTCCGAACCCATGCGTATGCGGCACCGAATATTCCTGCCGGAGGTTGTACTGGTATCCCGCGTCAACAGTGAGTTTGTGCCGGTTGTTAAAATAAATGTTTTGGTTGAAGACGGCTTTGAAATGATTGCTTTCGTGGTAAGGCAAATTGATAGCGCGGTAATGCCCTTCGTCGTCCATATTCACGAGAAACGGCAAGCCGCTGGCGCCGGCGAAAAACCCGTCTTTGGAATGAATGTTGTTTACATGCAGCGTCGCGGCATATTTGGCGGTACGCCACCCCGCCTGCCATGATGCATCCATTTCCCTTCCCGCGGTGTTTTTTAATATACCGTGATGCAGCGGGTATTCATACCCGTTATAGATAAATGTTTTTGCCGGCAGGCGGTAGCTCTCAAAATTCTGGCAGGTAGCCCGCGCCTGCATAAATTTATTTTTCTTTTGATAATAAATATCGCCCGAGCCGCCAAAGAGGCGGTTATTGCTGTGCCCGTTGAGCAGCAAAGAGCCCGAAACGCCGTCATGGGGCAGCCATGCATGCGAATGTACAATCACCACGCCGGCTATGGCGTCGGAGCCATATTGCAGCGACGCCGGGCCTTTCACTATTTCCACCTGCTCGACAGCATACTGGTCAATTTCCAATCCGTGGTCGGCGCCCCACTGTTGTTCCTGTTGCTTGATGCCGTTTTCCGCCACCACCAGCCGGTTAAAGCCCAACCCGCGAATGACCGGCTTGGAAAAGCCCTGCCCTACTTGGAATGCGTGGATACCGGGGAGTTTTTCCAGTGTATTCATCAAACTGTTGCTGCGGTTTTCCTGCATATATTCTTTTTCCGTGTGCAGGACGGTGAGCGGCTGCAGTTGCCGCTTTGCCGCCGCCGTGTTGCCCGTTACGGTTACTTCGTCCAGACTTACCGTTTGCCGGACGCTGTCGGCTTCCTGCGCATAGCTTGCCGCCGCGCCCGCATGCACGCATAAAATAATTAATAAAAATGTCCTCATTTATTTTTTCCGGCCGGTAAGTTTAACTTTTGCGCCGGCGCTTTTAGGACGCTTGTTTCGTTCCGGGGGCAAGCAATTGGGGCAATAACCGGAAATGAAACACGACATGCCGGACGCCCGGTAACCGCGCGGAAGCCGCGGCATTTGTTGCGGCGCTTTGATGCACGAAACCGTATCACAGTTGACGCAACGAAAATGTATGTGGTCATCGTCATGGTGGCCGGCGGAGCAGTCGCGGCACAAGGCATAGTATGTTTTTCCGGTGTCATCCGTTATTTTATGCGTCAGCCCGTCATCGCAAAAGCCTTGCAGGATGCGGTACACTGTAACCCTGTCTATTTTCCCGTCTAACTGTTGTACAATATCGCTGTGGCAACGCGCCGTTACCGGCTCATTTAACAAGGTATCCAGAACCATTTGTTTGGTTTTGGTATTTCTTTTCTGTTTTTCCATAAAACGATTTTATTAATGCTACAAAGTTACAATAATATTTTCATATTGCCACATTGCCGGATTTACGGATTTACGCCGGCGCCGGCGCCGGCTCCGGCCAACTCATAACTCCTAATTTAAAGATTTAAAGACTTCATGATTTAAAGATTTCAGGCTGATGCCAGCCACCGCCGGCTGCTACTGAAAACCGCCATGCCTGCCGTACGGGCGAAAAATCTTTCGCCCCTGCAGCCTGATACGCAGGCAGGTCTCCCAAGACGCTTGGGAAGGCTGTCCTGATGCGGGCAACAGCCGATTTGCGACTTAATGAAATCTGTAGAACCGTAAATCTGCCAAAGGTTAAACTTTTTTCAAGATGATAGAAGCGTTGTGCCCTCCGAAGCCAAACGTATTGCTTAATGCAATATTTACCCCACGCGATTGCGTTGTATTAAGCGTCAGGTTGAGTTTGTAGTCGATTTCCTCGTCTTCCGTTGTAAAATTGATAGTAGGGGGAATGGCGCTTTTTTGGATAGCGCAAATGCAGGCCAATGCCTCTACGGCGCCCGCTGCACCCAATAAATGGCCGGTCATGGATTTGGTCGAACTGATGTTTAATTTGTACGCCTGTTCGCCAAACACCGCTTTCACGGCTTTGAGTTCTGCCGGGTCGCCCACCGGCGTGGCAGTACCGTGTACGTTGATATAATCAATGTCTTCCGGGCGTACGGCAGCGTCTTCCAATGCAGCTTTCATCGCCAGGATAGCGCCCAGCCCTTCGGGGTGCGACGCGGTGATGTGGTAAGCATCTGCAGACATGCCGCCACCAATTACTTCGGCATAGATTTTTGCGCCGCGGGCTTTGGCGTGTTCGTACGCTTCAAACACAAAGCCGCCGCCGCCTTCGCCCATCACAAAACCGTCGCGCGTCTTGTCAAACGGGCGCGACGCTGTTTTGTAATTTTCGTTGTTGGTAGATAATGCCTGCGCAGAATTAAAGCCGCCGATACCCGGTTCGCTTACGGCGGCTTCCGAACCGCCTACCACAATCGCATCCGCCTTGCCCAAACGGATAAGGTTGAATGCATCGCACATGGCGGTAGTGGAAGAAGCGCACGCCGAAACCGTACCGTAATTAGGCCCCCGGAAACCGTATTTCATGGAAATATGCCCTGCGGCAATGTCCGAAATCATTTTAGGAACAAAAAACGGATTGTAACGCGGCGTAAAATTACCCTGCACATACCCCTTTACTTCTTCATAAAATGTCTGTATGCCGCCAATACCCGAAGCCCAGATAACGCCCACGCGGTCGTGGTTGATGGACTCGGCGGAGATACCCGCATCCTGTATGGCTTCGCCGGCAGCGACCAATGCATATTGTGCATATAAGTCCAACTTTCGCGCTTCCTTACGGTCAAGCCCGAAAGCAGCCGGATCATAGTTTTTCACCAGGCAGGCAAACTTTGTTTTAAAAAGTGTGGTATCAAAAGAAGTTATCAATGCGGCGCCACTCACCCCCGCCAAAAGATTAGTGAAATATTCGTTTACATTATTCCCTAACGGATTGATAGTGCCAAGGCCGGTAACAACTACGCGCTTTAATTCCATACATTAAATTTCGTTAATACTATCCCTGCGGCGCGAGCCGGGCATTATTTTGCGTGTTGCTCCACATAAGCAATCGCATCGCCTACCGTACTGATTTTTTCTGCGCTTTCATCGGGAATTGTGATGCTGAATTCTTTTTCAAATTCCATAATCAACTCCACCGTATCCAGTGAATCAGCGCCAAGGTCGTTGGTAAAACTCGCCGTAGGGGTTACTTCGTTTTCATCGACACCTAACTTATCTACGATAATTGCTTTTACTTTTGATGCTACGTCTGCCATAATAATAAATTTTAATTAATAAATCAGTTAATTTTTTAAGTTATTTTTTTCATTTGCGGCTGCAAAGAAAACACATATTTCCGATATGACAAAATTTTTTATCATTTTTTTATTGTGCAAAAGTAATCTTTTTTTTAATTTTGACAAAGTTTTTTGATTATTTTATTTATTAGCTCACTGAAAACCACTTTTATGTTTACTCTTGCTTTATTCGCTTCCGGCGCCGGCACCAATGTGGAAAATATTATCAATTATTTTAACCGGCCGGCAAAAAATATTACCATCGGTACGGTATTCGTCAACAATTCGCATGCCGGCGTGATTGAACGGGCGCAGCGGGCAAATATTCCGGTGCACATTTTCAACCGCAATGATTTTTACCATACGGACAGCGTACTGAAAGAATTGCAGGAATGCCGCATAAACGCCATTGTCCTTGCGGGGTTCCTGTGGCTGGTGCCGGAGAAGCTCATACAGCTTTTTCCGCAGCGGATTTTGAATATCCATCCGGCATTATTGCCTGCCTACGGCGGCGAGGGCATGTACGGAATGCGCGTACACCGCGCCGTTATTGCCAACCGCGAGCAGAAATCGGGCATTACCATTCACGAAGTAAACAGCGAATACGATAGCGGAAAAATAATTTTCCAAGCTGCCTGCGACGTAACCCCCACAGACACGCCGGACACATTAGCTACAAAAATACACCAACTCGAACGGCAACACTTCCCCCGCGTCATCGAAGAATGGATAACGACATTGGCGGATTGACGGATTTGGGCAGGCGTTAGCTCAATTAATCACATCGCCACATCTAATCAACAACTTTTTCGTATCTTTGCACCCACCGGAAAAATGACTGTAATGAAAACAAATTATATATACGCCAATGACTGCGAACGCGGTTGCTGCAAACGGCAAACCGAACAAAACGAATGGGACGTGGCCATGCGCCCCGGCTGTTGCAAATTATCCAGCTATAACTGGATGAACAATCTACCGGACGACTGCCAGGAACAGGATATCTTTGAAATCCGGTTCAAAAATACCCACAAAGGATTTTACAAAAACGTCAATAAACTGCCGTTGGCTATCGGCGATATTGTAGCCGTAGAAGCCACTTCGGGGCATGACATAGGCATCATTAACATGGAAGGGCAGCTGGTGCGGCGGCAGATAATGCGGCAAAATACTGCGCCGAACACCTATGAATTTAAAAAAATTTACCGGAAAGCCAAGCCGTTTGACATCGAAAAATGGCAGGATGCTATCGCCCGCGAACACATTACGATGATTAAATCGCGGCAGCTGGCCGCCAGGCTGAAACTGGACATGAAAATTGGCGACGTGGAATTTCAAGGCGACGGCAGCAAAGCCATATTTTATTATATAGCCGACGAACGCGTCGATTTCCGGGAATTAATCAAACTTTTGGCTGCTGAATTTCATATCCGCATAGAGATGCGGCAAATTGGCGCCCGGCAGGAAGCCGGGATCATCGGGGGATTGGGCGTGTGCGGCCGCGAACTCTGCTGCTCGCAATGGATGTCGGGCTTTGTAACCGTCAATGCCAATGCCGCCCGGTGGCAGGAACTTGCACTCAACCCGCAAAAACTGACCGGGCAGTGCGGCAAACTGAAATGCTGCCTTAACCACGAAGTAGCCCTGTATATCGATGCGCAAAAAGATTTCCCGAAAGTAACCGTCCCCCTTGAAACAATAGACGGGCAATTATTCCTCCAAAAAACCGACGTACTGAAAGGCATGATGTTTTTTACGCCCGACGCCGCCGGCAACGGCGAATTAACAGGCATCCCGGTAGCGCGTGTAAAAGAATTTGTAACATTGAACAGGCAAGGCGCGAAAATTCCCGCCTTGACGAAAAACGCCGCCAAACAGGAACAGCCCGCCGCTTTCAAAGACACTGTAGGCGAAGACAGCATCACCCGTTTTGATAAAAAGAAAAAACCGCGCCGCAAAAGTAACCGGCCGCGCCGTAACAGGCCATTCGGGAAACCATCACCCAACAATCATGAAAACGATGCTAAAAAGTAGTATTTTCACTGCTGTGATGGCGCTCTTGTGCACTTCATGCGATTACAACGGCATGGCGGAGCAGCAGGTAAACATCCCGCAGACAGCGTGGCACAAAGACAGTACCGTTTCGGTTGTATTGCCGGTAAAAGACTCCCTGTCGCAATGCGCGGTATTGCTTACGCTGCGCTGTACGGACGATTACCCCTATAATAATATTATCCTCTCGGTAACCACTACCGCGCCCTCGGGCATCACTGCCTGCGACACGGTGGAATACCGCCTCATGGACGACGGGAAATGGAACGGGAAAACCAGCGGGAAATGGATAGACAGCAGGCTGGAATTCCGCACCGGCGTGCATTTTCAGCAATGCGGCACCCATCTGTTCCGCATCGCCCACCTGATGCGGAACGAAAAACTGCCGGGCGTCGGGGCTGTCGGCGTCCGCATAGAACGCATGGAAGAGTAAGCCCGCCCCGCCAACACACTAATTTTATTGTTATGCGTATAGAAGAAATAGAACAGCAGATAATCGAAGAATTTGCGTTATTCACCGAATGGATGGACAAGTATGAACACCTGATTGAACTGGGAAAGTCATTGCCGCCGTTCGACGAAAAAAACAAAGTGGAGCAAAACCTCATTAGCGGTTGCCAGTCGCGCGTATGGCTGGATGCACAGTTTGAAAACGGGCGGGTGTATTACACCGCCGACAGCGATGCGATTATCACCAAAGGCATTATATCGCTGCTGGTGCGCGTGCTTTCGGGACAAACGCCCCAGGACATTTTAGCGGCCAACCTGGATTTTATCAAGGCCATCGGGCTAAAAGAAAACCTCTCCCCTACCCGCGCCAACGGGCTGCTCGCAATGATAAAACAAATGAAACTGTATGCCATGATTTACGGCTCGCGGTAAACCCTTCCTGCATGACGAAACGCATAAAGGACGCCCGCTACACGTAAACGTAGCGGGCGTCCTTTATGTATCGGCAAACAATATTCATTTGCCGTTTACTGTGGCGCTACTCCGTAGCTGCGGTATCGCCGGTAATGACTTTCCCTTTAATATATAAAGTAATGGTAGCGGGAGAGCCGTTCGTAGTAACCGTTAAAGACTTGTTGAACGGGCCAACCGATGCGGCATTGTAGGTCGCCTGCACGACGCCTGTTTGGCCGGGTTCTACCGGTTCTTTTGTCCAGCCCGGGGTAGTGCAGCCGCAGGAGGGCTGTACGTTTTGCACTAACACCGGCGCTGTCCCGATGTTGGTAAATTCAAACGCATAGGTTTGTGGGCCGTCGCTTTGCAGCAATTCCCCGAAGTCGTGCGTTGTTACGGTAAATTTAACCGTGGTGTCTGCCGTCTGGGCAAACGCGGTGGCGCATCCGGCCACACATGCGATAACTAAAAGTAGTGTTTTTTTCATAATAGTTTTTTTTAAAAATTATTGTGCTGCAAAGTTCCAACAATAATTTCAATCATGCAAGCTTTTAGTAACAAATAATTGTATTGTTTGCATCAAATTTCCCCCTGCAATGTCAAAAAATGGTAGCGTTTATGTCAAAAAACAAACAACGCGGCAAATCCGGACAGTACATGCGGCAAAAATACCTTCTTGCCCGCCAGCCGGCAGACGGCGCCCATGCGTTTGATTACGCCGCGCCCCTCAGCGCCGGGTGGATGCCGGCGGCAGACATTCCGGCTATCCCTTACACGCCGGAGGAAATAATACCCCACCTATCGCAATTCATCACGCTCAAAACCGGCGATTATATTTTCATCAATACTTCCCTTACGAGCGCGACATTACACCCGGGCGACCGGCTGCTCGCGTTCCTCAATGGAAAAGAAATGCTGAAAGTGGAAATACGCTAACGTGCAAACAAGGAATCGGCCTTCCCCCGCCTTCCGTTCCCCCCTTTTTTCCATAACTGTTTGTTGATTCCAAAATTCTTGCTACCTTTGCACCCTATTTTACGCTCTTTCCCATTTTGAGTGCTTTTATTCTTTTTCAGAAATCTGGTAAATTTCTACAATATCGAGAATAAAAGTAAAACTCCACAAAAAGAAACGTGGTCTTTTACTTATTCGATATTAGGTATACCAGAACCTCTGAAAAAATAAGTTTAGTCCACGTTGCACATTTTATACCTCAATCGCTCTGCAAAGAGCCCTCCCGCAACAAAGACGGACCGAAGACAAGTAGCCAAAGTGTCAAAGGCGCACAATCAAAAGTTAGGAATTAAGAATCAAAAACAACGTACCAATGAAAAAGCATCTTTTATTTATTGCAACCCTGTTCCCATTTTGGGCAGCGAATGCGCAGACGAGCGTCAGCGTAACGCCCGTTTCCGCGAACTACACCGCCGCTACGCCGACGGTTACCTTTGAGGTTAAATGGCCTGCCGGCTCGCGCAATGCCAGCGAACGCGCCAAAGTATGGCTCTTTGTGGATTACCGGCGGGTACAGAACAACGCCTATGCCGGCGGCTGGCTGCGGGCGGGCATTACGGATCCGCCCGTTTTATGCACCGCCGG
>JAISLK010000003.1 GCA_031290935.1 Prevotellaceae bacterium
CGCCGAAATTCTTTTCTTTTTAATAGGATACACAAAAAACTTTTAATTATTTATTTTTATTGACATGTCGAAGAATATTTATGTAACCGATGAAGGTTTACAAAAATTGCGTGCCGAATTGGAACAACTGAAAAACGTAGAACGCCCGGCGATCTCGCGTCAGATAGCGGAAGCCCGCGACAAGGGCGACCTGTCGGAGAATGCGGAGTATGACGCCGCAAAAGAAGCGCAGGGGTTGCTGGAAATGCGCATTGCGAAACTCGAAGCCACCATCGCCAACGCCCGCATTATCGACGAGTCGCGGATTGACTTGTCGCAAGTGCAAATACTCACCAAGGTGAAAATAAAAAATGTGGCCACAAAGGCGGTGATGGAGTACCTGCTGGTGGCCGAAACAGAGGCCAACCTCAAAGAAGGCAAACTGGCGGTGGGCACCCCCATTGCCAAAGCGCTGATGGGTAAAAAGAAGGGCGACATCGTGGAAGTGACCGTGCCGTCGGGCGTCATGAAACTGGAAATCGTAGATATATCAAAATAAAACCTGCAATAAAATGGCCAGCATTTTTACAAAAATCATACGCGGCGAAATTCCAAGCTACAAGATCGCGGAAGACGACCGCTTCTTTGCTTTTTTAGACATCAATCCGGTGAGCAAAGGGCACACCTTAGTAATTCCGAAACAGGAAACGGATTACCTGTTCGACCTGAACCCCGCGCTGTTGGGCGATTTGATGCAGTTTGCCCAAAAAATAGCGCGCGCGCTGAAACAAACTGTGGCCTGCAAACGCGTGGGCGTAGTGGTGATGGGGCTCGAAGTGCCGCATGCCCACATTCACCTGATTCCCATGAACAGCGAGGCCGATATCGACTTCCGCAAACCCAAACCGACACTAACGCCTGAAGAGTTTACCGCACTCGCGAACGAAATTAAAGCAGGCATCAAATAACATACAACAATGAAAAAACTCCTTCTGTTCTCTTTTGTGCCGCTGTTATGGGCATGTAGCCATTCTTCAGCCAACATTTCAGGCTGCACCGGCCGGCCTGATACGCGAATCAGCATCCTGCAACTGAACGCCACCACCCAGTTGTTGCTCGACACATTGCGCACCGACGCCACCGGTTGTTTCGAATATGCGTTGACGTTCAAACAAGATGAACCGGCATTTGTGTTGATTAAAACCGACAGTGTACAGGTGGCCACGTTATTGATTGAAAAAGGCGAACACGTAAAGTTTACCGCCGACCCGAAGAAACAAAATTACACGGTAGAAGGCTCGGAAAGCGCACAGTTATTGCAAGAACTGAACAGCACCTTTCAACAATCGGTATTCCGTTTCGATTCGCTCAACCGCGTACTTAAAGAACAGGAAGGCGCCAAAAATTATGAAAAGATTTACAGGCAAATTAACCTCGATTTAGGCAAAGTGTATGTAAAGCAAAAACGGGACGCCCTGCGGTTTATTGATAATCTCCCAACGTCGTTCGCCGCAATTGCTGCGCTGTATCAGATGTACCCCTCCGGATTGCCGGTGTTTGCGGCCGAGAATGACGCACTGTATTTCAAAAAACTGTATGACACGCTGCAACCCCTGTATCCACAGTCGGAGTACATGGTGGTGCTGCGCGAAGAATATGAGCGCCGGATGAATGCCATGACCATGCAAACCATGATGGAAGGCGTGGCCGAAATTGACTTCCCCGATCTCGAATTGCCCGACATAAATGCAAAAAAAGTAAAACTCTCTACACTGAAAGATAAAGTGATTCTGGTTTATTTCTGGACGTCCACAAGTATGGCGCAACGCATGGAAAACAATGACCTGCGCCGCTGGTATGACAAATATGCGGTGAAAGGTTTCGAGATTTATCAGGTTGCGTTAGACACCGACAAGCCGTCGTGGGCCAAGCTGGTGAGGGAACAAAACAATCCGTGGATTAACGTGTGCGACGGCTTCGGCGCCCACTCGCAGGCCGCGAAATTATATAATGTAACGACGCTTCCGTCGGGCTTCCTGATTGACAAAAAGGGACAAATCGCGGCCGGGCAACTTTCCGGAAAGGAACTCGAAAAGAAGTTGGCCGCCCTAATGAAATAAGCAGCGCAATGGCCAAGACGAACTATTACTTTGCCGCCGATGTGCATCTGGGATTGCAAGTGGGCAACACGCAGGAACGCGAACGGCGCTTCGTACAATGGCTTGAAAAGGCGGCGGAAGATGCAAAGGCGATATTCCTCTTGGGTGATGTGTTCGATTTTTGGTGCGAATATAAAAAGGTTGTGCCCAAAGGCTACGTGCGCACGCTGGGCAAGTTGGCCGAACTCACAGACAGGGGCGTCGAAATTCATTTCTTCCCGGGAAACCACGACCTGTGGACATTCGGCTACCTGGCTGAAGAAACGGGAATGATAGTGCATCACCAACCGGTGGAGATACAACTCTCCGGAAAAACTTTTTACCTTGCCCACGGCGACGCCACAGGCCGCCTCACGTGGGGATACCGGCTGCTGCGGGCGATGTTTACTTCTCCGGTTTTTCAATGTTGTTTCAGCTGGATTCATCCGCGCTGGGGCATTGCGTTTGCCCACCGGTGGTCGCACCACAGCCGCTTGTCGAAAGGCATTGCGGTGCCCTTTCAGGGCGAAAAAGAACAATTGTTGATGTTTGCAAACGCGTATATAAAAAACCATGCGGTTGATTATTTTATTTTCGGACACCGCCACACGCCGGTGATTGTGCCGGTTTCCGAAGATTCGCAATTATTCATTCTCGGAGAATGGATATCGGGTTGCGAATACGCCGTCTTCGACGGAACAACCGTGCAAAAACACGTTTTCCGATGATAGAACTTATTCCCGCTATTGACTTGCTCGACGGCAAGTGCGTGCGCCTCACGCAAGGCGACTATGCCACCCCTACCGTCTATGACAGCTGTCCGCTGGACGTAGCCCGCCGGTTTGAAGACCACGGCATCCGCCGCCTCCATCTGGTGGACTTGGACGGTGCACGCGCCGGGCACATTGTGCATTACCGGGTGCTGGAACAGTTGGCCGCCCACACGTCGCTTGTCATTGATTTCGGCGGCGGACTGAAACGACAGGAAGACGCGGAAATTGCTTTCAACAGCGGCGCACAAATGATTACCGGCGGCAGCATTGCCGTAAAAGACCCGGACGCCTTTACCGCGTGGATAACCGCGTTCGGCAGCGACCGGATTATCCTCGGCGCCGATGTGCGCGACGGCCGCATCGCCGTGAGCGGCTGGGAAGAAACCACCGCCCACGCATGGCGCCCTTTCGTGCAGGGCTATTACGACAAAGGCATCCGCAAAATCATCAGCACCGATATTCGTCGCGACGGCACGCTCCAGGGCCCGGCAACAAGCCACTACAGGGAGCTGCGCGAAGCGTTCCCGCAGAGCTACATCATCGCCAGCGGCGGCGTGGCCACGATAGACGACATAAAAGCCCTGCACGAAGCCGGCATCCCGGCGGTCATCTTCGGCAAAGCGTTTTACGAAGGACGCATCCGCCTGAAAGATTTACTGCACTTCACCCGTTCGTATAATTCGCCCTCATTCGCGTAATCCGCGTAAATATCATGATAGCGAAAAGAATCATCCCCTGCCTGGACATCAAAGACGGCGCCACCGTGAAAGGCGTCAACTTTGTGCACCTCCGCAACGCCGGCGACCCTGTCGAACTCGGCGCCCGCTACAGCCGCGAGGGCGCCGACGAACTGGTCTATCTCGACATCACCGCGTCGCACGAGGGACGCAAGACGTTTACCGACATGGTGAGGCGCGTGGCGGCGGCCATCAATATCCCGTTTACCGTAGGCGGCGGCATCAACGAACTCGCCGACGTGGAACGGATGCTCGCGGCCGGCGCCGACAAGGTGTCGCTCAACTCGGCGGCGCTGCGCAACCCGCAGCTGATTGAAGATATTGCCAGACACTTCGGCACGCAGGTATGCGTAGTAGCCATCGACGCCCGCTGCGAACACGGCGAATGGCTGTGCTACCTCAACGGCGGCCGCCTCCCCGCCGGCAAACGCCTTTTCGAATGGGCTGCCGAAGCAGCGTCGCGCGGCGCCGGCGAAATCCTCTTCACCAGCATGAACCACGACGGCGTGAAAACCGGCTACGCCAACGACGCATTGGCCGCACTCGCCGGCGCCCTGCACATTCCCGTCATTGCCTCGGGCGGCGCCGGTGCGAAAGCGCACTTCCGCGACGTGTTCCTCGACGGAAAAGCCGACGCCGCACTGGCCGCCGGCGTCTTCCACTTCGGAGAAATCCGCATCGCCGAACTGAAACAATACCTCTCGGAAGAGGGAGTACACGTAAGATTAGTTAAGAACCAAGAGCTATGAATTAGGAGTTATGAAAATGAATTTAGACTTTGAGAAAACAGGCGGCCTTATTCCCGCCATCATTCAAGACCACCTTACCGGAAAGGTACTGATGCTGGGTTTTATGAACGAAGAAGCCCTGGCGCAGACAAAAGCCACCGGCCTGGTCACGTTTTTCAGCCGCTCGAAAAACCGCCTCTGGACAAAGGGCGAAACCAGCGGCAACACCCTGCAGGTGGTGAACGTCCTCGCGGATTGCGACGCCGACACGCTGCTCATAAAAGCCAAGCCCGCCGGCCCCGTATGCCACACCGGCAGCGACACCTGCTTCGGCGAAGAAAACGAAGAAGCCATCCTGTTCCTGAAATACCTGCAAACCTTTATCGCGCAACGCCGGGAAACCATGCCGGAAGGCTCTTACACCACGTCGCTGTTCGCAGCGGGCATCAACCGCATGGCGCAGAAAGTGGGCGAGGAAGCGGTGGAAACCGTCATTGAGGCCACGAACGGAACGCCCGACAAGCTGGTGAGCGAGGCCTCCGACCTGCTGTACCACCTCATCGTGCTGCTTACCGCCAAAGGCCTCCGCCTGGAAGACCTCAGCCGCGAGCTGCAGCGAAGGCATAAGGCGTAGGGTTCAGCGGTATTTCCTTTTGTACACTGTGCCGTGTTATTCCCGAAAGTGTCGGCACCTGCCCCCTTCTATCCCGGATTTGCACTGTCCATATTTGCTATTCCAAAAACTTTATTTACCTTTGCAGCCGTTTTATGCTCTTTACAACATTTTAAGCGCTTTTATTCTATTCTTGGAATCTGGTAAGTTTCAATTGCGTTAAGAATAAAAGCAAAACTCCACTAAATGCTTTTATTCTATTCTTGAAATCTGGTAAATTTCAATTACGTTAAGGATAAAAGCAGGCTCCACGTGAGAGAAACGTGAATTTTGCTTGTTTAACGTAAGGTTGCCAGAACCTCAAGAATGATAAGTTTAGTTCGCGTTTCGTAATTTATGGTTCATCAAAATCGCTCTGCAAAGGGCCATCACCAAAACAAGACTGACCGAATAAAAGTCGCCAAAATGTTAAAGGCACAAATAACAGGTATGATTATGTATATGCATTACGCGGAAAGAGCGTTAAAAGTTAAAGCTGGAAATTATCACAAACAATAATAATAAATAAACACATTATGCAAAAATCAACAAAACAAACAACAAATTCCCTCTTTGGAGGGGTGAAGAAGCTTTTACCTTTATTACTGTTTCCCCTTTTGGGGGCAGGGAGCCTGTCTGCGCAAGTAACCGTTACCAACATGGCGGTAGTCAATGCCGCCGCGAAAGAAATTTCATTCACCGTGTCGTGGACGGCGCAACCGTATAACAACCAAATCTGGGTAATTACGGACTACGTGAAAGTAGCCGGCGCCGCTATCGAGGGCAGCTGGTCGCGGGCGCTTGTAACAAGCGCTGCCGCTACCGGCAGCGGCAGCGCCGCCACGTTTACCGGCCACCGCGGTTTTTGGTTGAACACTTCCGGCGCCAGCGGCAGCGCAACTGTTACGGCCACGCTGCAACTTGCTTCCGACGTGTCGCAATTCAACTGGTGCGCCTATGCGCTGGATACGCCCCCACAGGCGGTGGCGCAAACCGCCGGCGGGTATAAGTTGCAAGGCTCGCCGCCGTTTCAAATAGAATACAGCAATGGCAGTTCGACAAGTACCTCCGGGACGTATTTTAATGCCGGTTGTATTACCAAAATTACCGATGCTACGGACAACCCCGGCGGTATTGTGCCTTCCCTGAAAATTACGGCGGTTACTTCGCCAACGGTTTGCTACAACACTGCCGCCAGCCTCACGGCGACGGTGACCGGCGGCACCACCACGGCCATGACCTGTACATGGAATATCGGCGGCGGCGGCAGCACTACTACTCTTCCCCATACAACCACCGGCAACTTAACCGCCGCTGCCACCTATACCGTAACGGCAACGAATGCCAACGGCTGCACAAGCGCCGTATCCAGCGCCGGGACAATCACCGTGCGCCCGGAATTTAAACCCGGCGCGATTGCCTCCACCGGCCAGACGATTTGTTATAACGCCACGCCCGGCGCGATTGCCAGCAGCGCGGCGGCGGCCGGCGGCGGCGGCGCCATTACGTACGAATGGCGCCGAAATGGCGCCGCGATAAGCGGCGCCAACGCCGCCGGGTACACGCCCACGGCGTATAAATCGACCGCCGGCGCCCAGACATTTACCCGCTGGGTGAAAAACAGCGAATGTAATACCGCCTTTGTACAGAGTTCCGGGAGATGGGTATTGACCGTGCGCAACAACTTTACCGCCGGCGCCATTGCCTCTACCGGGCAGACGGTTTGCGCCGGGGCGGCCGTAAATGCGGCCGCCAACAGCACGGCGGCTTCCGGAGGGGGCGGCGCCATTACGTACGAATGGCGCCGAAATGGCGCCGCGATAAGCAGTACCAACGCCGCCGGGTACACGCCTGCGGCGTATAAATCAACCGTCGGCGCCCACACGTTTACCCGTTGGGCGAAAAACAGCGAATGTAATACCGCCTTTGTACAAAGCGCCGGGAAGTGGGTATTGACGGTGAACACCGCCGTAGCGGCGGCTGCCATTGCCGGGGGCGCCGGCAACACCTGCCCGGCCGCTACCCTGTCGCTCACCGCCACCGCTGCCGGCGCTACGAGTTATACCTGGTATAAAGGCGGCTCCCAGGTGCAAAACGGCGCCGGTAAAGCTTACACGGTTACGGCAACGGGCGCCTATACCGTCCGGGGATATAACGCCAAATGCACCGGCGCCGTTTCTGCAGCGAAAAACGTGACCATAAATGATTGCAGGGGCATACCGGGCTGCGAGAACCTGAAAGTGTATCAAACCACCGCGGCGATTGATGGAAGCGGCGACTGGAACAAGGCGAATAACTACTGCAAAGCGCGGGGCGCCCGGTTGCCGAACCCGACGGAAGCAAAATGTATGTGTAAAAACCACACTAAGGTCCCGGGCGGGCTCCCGGCGAAGGGGACCTTATGGAGTACCGGAAAATACAGCTCCGACCGTTATAACTGTCTTATCATGACCGGCACGGAGTGCCTTGTGGGTGGCGGGCCGACTTCGGACGCAAATTTAAATTTCCGCTGTGTCCTGTAGCTGCCGGGAGGCTGGCGCCCTTTTTAATTATGAGTTATGAGTTATGAATGATGAATTGGCTGGCGCCGGCCACGCATAATTTCAGGATGCCGGCCTGTTCATCCGTGCGGTCAGCCTTTAACCACACGTGCGGTCAGCCTTTAACCACCCGTGCGGTTAGCCTTTAACCACACGTGCGGTCAGCCTTTAACCACACGTGCGGTAATTATGAATGATGAATTATGAATTATGAATTATGAATGACGAGTTGCCGGCGCCAGCCAATTCATCATTCATCATTCATCATTCATCATTCAATGACGCCTGTTCCAAAACGTCAGGTTCATTCCCGCCTGCACGTGCAGGGTGCGGGCATGTGCGGGATTAAGGGAGGAAATGTTTTCGGCTGCAAGGTAAAACTGGAAAGCGCCGCCCCTTATGTTAAAGGCAATACCCGGGTTGAATATTTTTGACGCCATGAAGTTGTTGCCTGCCGATACGGAAAACCATTTGCCCACCGAACGGCTATACATCAGCGTAAAAGCAGTGCGGGAGAAGCTGTCCAGTGCGCGGGTGCTGAAAAGGAAGCCGAATGTATCATTTTCCGTGAGGCGGTAAGCGACGCTCACGTAGATTTTTCCCGGAAGCGTGGCGCGGTAGGCTTTCCCGTCGCGGCTTTTAAGGTCAATAATACTTTTCAGGGTATCGACAACCTGGCTGAAATCGCCCTCAAGGCTGGTCAGCCCGGCAAACTCAAAATCCCCGTCCTGCACCCCGGTTTCGTAGATTTTGGGGTTCGACGTCCAGTCAATCCAGCCCCAGTCGGTCATGCTAAACCCTGCACTCAGCCCTTCGACGGGGGTATTGTAATACACGCCCGCATCGAACGCCATGCCCGTATTGCCCGGCTCCGGCGCCGGCGCTTTCAGCCAGGATGTGTGCACCTGCGCATCGGCATGGAGGGTCATCGTATAATCATCCGCCCCGGTAGCGATGCCGGCGCGGAGGTTTTTCCCGAAGATATTGCCTGCGCCCTTCAGGTATTTCACCCGCAGCCCTGCTTTCCAGTTTTTGTTGACGGCAAAAGAATACCCGAGCGCCGCCTCCACATAAGCCGAAGCATTTATTTCCGAAGTAACGGAGAGGGATTTCCCGGGCGTATTGCCTTTGACCGCCAGCGTAGCCAGCTCGCCGGGCAGCAGAACGCTGGCGTCGGCCACCGCCGATACGCCAAAAGTCAGCATGTGCCTTTCCCGGAAACGGAACCCGAAAGAGAGCAGCTCATAATTCACATTGAACATCGTGCGTGCATTACGAATCTTCTCCGTAATCCCGGGATTTATTTGCAGGGAATTGTCCGCATTCCGCCGGATAGCGTCGCGGTAAGAAAAGCCGGCATCGACGTCCACTGACAGGTGGGATAAAAAGAACGGCATTCCCATAAACCACCGTATCGAATCAGACAGGCCGGCGGGGTTGGTGCGCAGCGACTGGGGCGACTGGCGCATAAAACTCATCAACGCGCTTTCCTGCGCCGAGGCATCATAGAACGGCGCACCGGCGAGGATAACGGCTAAAAAGGTATAAATATATTTCATGACAGCTATGTTTAATGTCTAATTCCTAATTCTCCATCAGCTCTTTCAGGTTCACGCCCGCGCTGACGCCTATTTTCAGCGACACACTGTTTTTTTCGCTGATGCGCACGTAAGTATTGCCGTCGCCCGTAGCCACGGTAAAGGAAACGATGATACCGTCCGCCTCTTTCATTTTTTTCGCCGTGCCGTCATTGATTTTTATCCACTGACGGGTTTCGGAAGGAGCGGTTACTGCGCTTTCGTTGTCGCCCGCCCGGGCGATATTCCCGGCAGGAATGGACACCGGGGCGTCGAACAGGGCGCCCAGGGACTGTTTCGTCCCTTTTTTCAACAGGGTGCATTGCAGCTTCACCCCCACGGGCAAACTGTTGCTTACATTCAGCAGCAACCCTGCGTTGTCGAACGAAATGCCGGACACGTCGAAATGCACCGTATCGGTGAGCGTCATATTTACATCTTTTATCTTGAGCGGCGCCAGCACCTTTGCTTTTACGGAAGCGCTGCCGGAACTGCGGATAACGTTATCCTGGCCGGTATTCCCGTTGGGGTTGGACTGTATTTTCAGCGCCACATCCATTTTTTTCGGCAGCACGCTGATGAGGTCGCCCGGAATAGTAAGCGTATCCAGCGTAGCCCCGGCGCCCAGGTACAGGCTGTCTACCCGGACTTTTTCCACCGCCGCCCCCTTGGCGGGATAGGCGCGAACAGTATCAATGGTTACGCGCAGGGGCAGGTCGATGGAGTTTTCTATTTCCAGCGCAATGAACGCTTCTTTCAAGCCCCATGTGCCCTTGATATTGTCGAAATCGCCGACGTCAATAGTTTGTTTCGCATACCCCGTGTGCTTGCCGAAATAGCCGCGGGCTTCGCTGATGGCAATATTGGAAAGCGACAGGCTGTAACCCAGGTTTATTTGCGCTGTCGATAAAGCGGCGGCAAAGCCGCTGCTTACATAACGCCATTGTATGGCAACCCGCCCTGTGCTTCCGGCCTTCAGCGTGTAACCTGCCAAACTGATAGTCTGCGGCTGCATGGAAGCTACATTAATGGATTTGGAAAAGGGCTGCCCGTTCCTCTTCAGCTCGGGAACCGCTACCGTGAGCGTACCGCCGCCGGAAAAGGCTTCCTCATTCTGCAAGCGTATGACGCCTCCCGAGAAACTAACGCTTTTGAGGACTATACCCTCTGCATCGAAAGAAAGCGGAGTGGTTGCTTCGCCGCTTACTTCAAATCCCGGTACCTGAATAAATATACCGGGCGCCTGATAGCCGGACGCCTGCGGCAGGGGTATGGGTATATCCAAACCCAATTCCTGGCTGGGCAGCGTAAAGAAATCGGCTATTTCCGGCATGTCTATTTTGCCGGCGTCAAACACAAAGTATCCTTGCCCGTTGATAAATTGGAACCCGTCGCCCTCCATCACCTCGGATATATATAAGGTATCCGACAGCAAGGGCAGGTGAAGTTGCGGGTGCAGGTTATCGTAATTAAATTTATCGAAGTCGAAATCCTTTGCATCAAAGCAAGACGCGCACAGCGCAGTTACAACCCCGGAAAGTAAAAATTTGTACATTCTTTTCATATTTTTTTATTTTTAACTTTTATTTTTCAACTCACTTCCCCACCCGCCACCGCCGCAGGAACCCGGCTTCGGTGGGGAAAATGCCATGCTGCACCGTACGTACATCGGACACCACATAAAATACTTTCGGGTCGAACTGCGTAATAATTTGCAAGGCCTTGTCCGATGTTTTCCGGTTGACTACCGTCTGTACAACGCTTACGGCGCCTTCCATTCCTTCGCCCCGGTTGATAGTTGCGCCGTAGCCGGCATGATTCAGGTGCCCCACCAGCAGTTTCCCCTCTTTTTTCGTAAACACGCTAATGAGCAGCGTACCGATAGCCAGCCGTTCCTCGACATGCATCCCGATGAAACTTCCGGCGGCATATCCCCCGGCGTAGGCCACATAACATACCAAATCGCTCGACGCTTCAAGGATGCGGCTGATGACCACAATCCAGATAAATACTTCGAGGAAGCCCACCAGCGGCGCCAGGTGTTTTTTGCCTTTGGATATAAAAATGATGCGTAATGTACCTAATGTTACATCGCAGATGCGGGCAAAGAATACTAAAAAAGGCAGGTATGGATAATTAAACAGTGTATCCAACATAAATTATAGACTAATATAAAGCAATGGCCATGCCGAGTTGTAGCCTGGCGCCGTTCATATCCCGAAGGTAGAACGAATGGAAATCTTCTATAGCAATATAAAATTGAAAGGTTGATGCGCTAAAATTCATGGCTATGCTTGGGTTGAACGCGCTGTAGCCAAAGATAAAATTGTTGCCCGCCGACACCGAAAACCAGTCGCTGACTAACCGGTTATACATAATGGTAATGCCGCTGCGGTTGAAATGTTGCAGGACGTCGGTGCGGAATAAAAAGCCTATCCGGTCGTTCGGAGAGACATTATAGGACGCCGAGAAAAACAGGCGGCCGGGTAATACGGTGCTGAATGAATCGCCGTCGCGTTTTTCCAAATCCAGCTGGTTTTTCAAGGTATCCAGAAAACTTTTCATTACATCGCCGCTGGAAGCAATATCGGTAATGCTTGAGACGGAAATGGACTGGTCATTTTTTACGCCTTTGTGTTCGGTAATATTCGTATTCCAGCGTATAAACCCCCAGTCAATAAAACTCAATCCCACTTCCAGCCCTTGCAGCGGCGTTTTGAAATAGACGCCGGCGTCAAGGCCTACGCCGAGATTTTCAAGAATGTTACCTTGCGCCGTTTTGAACAGGATATCCGTTGTCCCCGTCATGTTATAAGTATCGGGAGCCGTCGTCAGCGTCGCTTTTAACGATTCGCTGTATGCGCTTGCCACGCCGCCCAATAATTTTATGCGCCCGCTTAACGTCCAGTGCTTGTCAATATGGTAGCCATATCCAAAAGACAACTCGCCGTAAGCGATGCCGAAAAACGAAGCATCCAGCTCCAACGGTTTTTTAGTAAATGCCGCATTGCCGTTAACCAGTAAAGTCACGATATCCTTCGGCAGCCCGATATCCCCGTAGCCTTTGGCGGTAAGCCCTACGGTAATATAATATTTGTTACCGAAGCGCTGCCCGTAAGTAAAAATATCGTAATTGAAATCTGCGAAAATATGGCTGTTATCCGGCATAATGCTTGCCAGGTGACGATTGACGAATAAGGAATCGCGGCGATGAACAAAAATATCAGACCATGACAGCGGACTTCCCGCTCCCACGCTGATATTCGCTAAAAAAGGAACCCCGAAATACATTTTCATGGAGTCCGGAAAATTGGCAGGATTGCTGCGCAACGCTTGCGGAGTAGTATTCATAAAATGGAGCAAATTGCTTTCCTGCGCCGCTGCCGATAAGGACAAAAAGAAAAACAAACTTCCTGCGATTATAAAAAGTAAATGCTTCTTCATACTTACTTTACTTGTTTTGTGACCCCGGAGGGATTCAAACCCCCGACTTTCAGAACCGGAATCTGACGTTCTATTCAACTGAACTACGAGGCCAATAATTTCCGTGCAAAGGTAGTAATTATTTTTATAAACTAAAAATAGTGTTTGGAAGCATTGACGGATTTACCGCCAATAAAAACAATCCGTTTTAGGGTAATCGTTCAAATGCATAGCCTTTCTTTCGG
Source organism: Prevotellaceae bacterium (assembly GCA_031290935.1). Taxonomy (GTDB): domain Bacteria; phylum Bacteroidota; class Bacteroidia; order Bacteroidales; family UBA932; genus JAIRKX01. The sequence continues at coordinate 12,793 of JAISLK010000003.1, forward strand.
AGCCTCCCGATGATTTCGTCCAGGTGGAGGTAGAGTTTGTCGGTGCGGCTTTCGTGCGTGCCGGGATGGATAAGGAGGATGGCGCCTTGAAGCCCGTGCGCTTCCTCAAAGGTAAACAGGCTGTCGATGATTTCGCGGGATGAAAGGTAATTAGGCATGTCCGGCGTGGTATAATCGGCGGCTGTCCTCAGGCCGGGCGTGTAGTTGATAACCGTTTGCCCCAGCGCCGTAATGAGCCGCACCTGTGCCGCGTTATAATGTTCGTAAGGCGGGAGGAAATACCGTAGTTGCGCAGCGTCTATGCCGAGTTGTTGCAACCGGGACATATTGCGGCGGAAATCCTGCGTCAGGCTGTCCGCCGACACGAGTGGCTGCCTGCCGCCGTCCCAAGAAGCATAAAGCAAATGTGCATCCGAATGCCCTCCCACGTAATGTCCCTTGCGGATGATTTCTTTTACTGCTTTCGGATGTTTCCGGATACAATTTCCGGTAAGGAAAAAAGAGGCTTTAATTTTGTGCTTCGAAAGGGTTTTCAGCACCGCTTCCGCACCTTCAAAGACGCTGTCGGCAGGGAAAACCAGGTGCACCGTTTTCTTTCCGGCGTTTATTTTCACGGTAGCGCCCCGGGCGTCGGTTTCATTGCCGGCCGTTCCTTTTTGCAGCTTGCCGGCCTTTTCCATCGTTGATAAATAAAAACTCAGGCTGGCGGTGCCGTCCATCGTCGGCTCGTTGGAGGAGTAGTCGCCCGGGTCGTCATGGTACACAGCTGCGCCGGACTGGAACGTCTCATAGGGGTCGTCGTACCTCAAATGAATGCCCCGCAGGCTTTCGTAGATAGCGCTGTAAATCGGGCCATCGACCAATCCGCCGTAAGGCACGTCGTGCATCAACTCCGACACAAACGAGTGGGTTCGGAGGGGCGAATCGCCGGCGCCAGGCAAGCCGCAAATCATGGCAGTGCCCCATGGGTTGCAGCCGAAGAGCCAGTCACGCAACGCCGCTTCCATCTCCAGGTAGGCGTCGTCGCCGGAGGCCTGGTGGTATAGGCGTGCCTGCGTGATAGCTGCCGCCACCAGGTTGTTGGAACACCAAATGAATGGTATGCCGTTGAGAAACGGGTCATCATTGCCCCGTGCGCGTTGGAGGATACATTCCAGCCCTTTCTTCATAAAGCCGGCATACTTTTCTTCCATTGCCCTGTCGCCGGATTGCGCAAGGTAAAAATGCGCGAGGTTGACAAACGGGTAAAACTGATAATGGCGCGCCCGGCCGAGTTCCATCCAGGGAGTAACTTCTTCGAGCTGACCCCAGTCATCAGCTTTTTCCAGCCATTCCTTGTTGCGGGTGAGGGTATACTGGGCGACAGCGGCCAACTCCATATCATCAACGTAATTGTCTTCTTCATAAAAATAGGGCGACACGGTACACATCGTTTGCGTACATCCCAAATCCGATGCGGCAAAGGTAAACGCCGACGCCGCTTTTTCTTCCAGCACAGCGGCAAAGGCCGGGTCGGCGTCTCGGAACACGGCAGCGCCCAGGGCAAACGCCGAAGCGAATTTCGCCGCGCTCGACGATACGCCTTCCGTCCGGTTTTTGTACTTCCGCAATCCCTGCGGTTTTCCGGTAATGAAAAATACCGGCCGCCCCGTGCCTGCGCCCCAGCCATAGTCCACGCTGTCGTAAGCGGGGATACGCATTTTGGCATGGTCGCGGTCATCGGCAATCTGGTTGAACATCACATCCGGCTCGGGATTCATGCGCACCATCCATTCCAGCCCCCAGCGTATTTCGTCCAAAATATCGGGAATGCCGTTCTTCCCTTTTCTGCCGGTAGCGTCATGCGCATCTTTGAAAATCGTTTTATCCGGCGTCTGCTGCCATGCGAAGAGCATTTGGAACACCGCATTCGCCGACGTCGGCAGGTATTGCAAATAATCCGATGCATCGTGCCAGCCGCCGCGCACGTCAATCGATTCGCCGGTACGGGTCGGATGTTCGGCAATAAACCCGTCATGCTGGTGGCAAAGGGTATCCAGGTAAGGATTGAAGCCGCAGCGCTGCTGGCGCATGTAGTTCAAAATAAAATCCGCCGTGCCGTCATACACGCCGGCGTCAATCTTGAAAACAGGGGACGCCGCGCCGTTGCATTCGATATAATAGTCGCCATTGCGCTCTACCGGCGAAAAGTTTAGCCGCAATGCACTTGCCATACCCCATCTTCCGGCGTCCGTAGCGACGCCCTGTCCTGCGAAAACAATGTTTCCGGTAGCGGCATCCTTCACCGCAAAATCCTGCGCACCCGCTTCCGTTTGCGAGAGAAACACCGCCACTTTCACGCTACGCGGCATATACCCCAATTGGTTGATGCGTATCCAAGCCGATTGCCCGGCGGCGGAATAACATAGAACAATCAGGCAGAAGAAAAGAAAATAATGTTTTTTCATAATAGGTCTTTTAATTTTGTCTATTTTATTCTTGGAATACATATTTTAGCCCGATGTTAAGGCCAACATGGCTAAAATTAATCTTTTCATCAATATATATATTGTACCCTTCCAGTGTGTGCATAGCGTCTATGCCGTCTTCTTCACACCGCAAATATTTTTTTTCCTTAACAGTATAGTATATATTCACCCATGTAATTTCGGCAAAAATACTTATTCTTTTTGACAGCATATATGCTGTGCCGAAAGCGGTATGCAGGCCAATGTTTATTTTGCCGGTACCTTCAATGGCGGTTAGGCGGGAAGGCTCATAAAAAAACACACTTGAATACCTTTCCGTTTGAGTCGTTTGGCGTACTTTTGCCATGAGAAAATTGGGACCGCTCTTTAAATAAAAAGTAAAACGGCCGCAAGGATTAGAACTAAAAACAACTTGCGGGGAAAATTGAAAAATATGGCTGCTGTATTCAACGTGCCCAAAAGTACCATACCCGCTATAACTATAGTTGATAGCGTCAGGAGGAATTTTCAGCATGGATGGCGAATAATAGCTGAAACTGGAAAACAATTGCGTGTTGCCTGTAAGTTCGAATGCTATATTTTTAGTCAGGCTATATCCGGCGCTTATACCCAGTAACAGGCCCTGCCCATATTTCATTTTATGAGAACTCATTATTATTATCTCCTGGTAGTCTTTAATTAAATAAGCCAGAGACTGTGTGGATGTTAATTTTGCTATTCCGGCAGCCCACGAATAGCCCGTAAAACCTTTCAGGTATATCTGCGCATGTGCCGAACCCTGTACCGCCAGCCACAGGACGCTTAACAGAAAAATAAATCTTTTCATTTTTTAAATAAGTTATATTTTATACCCAACCCGAAATAAATACTGTTAAATAATATTGACTCTTCATGCCGTATATCCTTATTAGAAGGGATAGGCTCTTTCATCGTTTTTTCTTTTACGTACTCAATTTCCATTTCATACTCAACCTCTCCATCGAAGTAGCGATACATTTGAACCGTCGCTGTTTTTGGCGTATATTTATATTGCTCCATACCTATTTCTGCCACTAACGAAAGTTGTGGGAGCAATTGATAACTGTATTCCAATCCTGCCGTAAAGCCAAAATTTATTTTTGTACCAAAAGCACAACTGGAGAGAATGGTTTTTGCAACAAAATAGGACTCCTTCAAACGGGCAATCCCAATAAGCACGCCGGCTTTACCGGTAAACGTTGACCTTTTATTATCAACGGAAAAAGTAAATAGCGGATAAATATTGACGCCCCGATAATGCCAGTTGATACGGTACGCGTCAGCAATCCGGTAGTCCGACTTAAATGATTTTTTCGTATTGAAATAATCAAATCCTATCTCGAAACCGATATGATTCCGGAACGTATAGCCGGCAGTGAAACCATAGCCTATCCTGTTTGACAGGGTAAACTGTTCATTATATAAAGTTACCAGAACAGTCTCGGCCCTGCCAAAAGAATACGGCATATATGTATAAAAAAAAATCGGTTCGTTCTGCGAAGAAATAGACCGGTGATTCCTTACATAAGGTTTAAGATATAAATTTTGCGCTGTAACGACAGGTGCAACGGCCAGCATTAATACAAGGATAAAAAAGGTTTTCATAAAATAATTTTTCAAGGCTCAAAATTACATAATTTTTTGTTTTTTACCAAGCCATAAAAAAATCAGGCAACATTTTCCAATGTTGCCTGATTTTAATTTTGTGGAGGATGTCGGAGTCGAACCGACGACCCCCTGCTTGCAGGGCAGGTGCTCTAGCCAACTGAGCTAATCCCCCGGTCGATTGAAAAACATTGAAAGGAGGAAACAACATTTTTTCAATCTATAATTACACTAAAAGATTTAGATAAAGGTGTTAAAAAAGCCTTCTTATAGTCAGTAACAGCTCTAAAAAGGAGGTGTTCCAGCCACACCTTCCGGTACGGCTACCTTGTTACGACTTAGCCCCAGTCACCGGTTTTGCCTTAGGCCGCTCCTTTCGGTTACGAACTTCAGGCACCCCCAGCTTCCATGGCTTGACGGGCGGTGTGTACAAGGCCCGGGAACGTATTCACCGCGCCATGGCTGATGCGCGATTACTAGCGAATCCAACTTCACGGAGTCGAGTTGCAGACTCCGATCCGAACTGGGAGGGGCTTTCGGGATTGGCTCACAGTCGCCTGCTTGCAACCCGCTGTACCCCCCATTGTAACACGTGTGTCGCCCCGGACGTAAGGGCCGTGCTGATTTGACGTCATCCCCACCTTCCTCGCACCTTACGGTGGCAGTCTCGTCGAAGTCCCCGGCATGACCCGCTGGCAACCGACGACAGGGGTTGCGCTCGTTGTGGCACTTAAGCCGACACCTCACGGCACGAGCTGACGACAACCATGCAGCACCTACGCAGCCGCCATTGCTGGCTGGCCCCTTTCGGGGACATTCGGCTGCATTTCAAGCCCGGGTAAGGTTCCTCGCGTATCATCGAATTAAACCACATGTTCCTCCGCTTGTGCGGGCCCCCGTCAATTCCTTTGAGTTTCAGCCTTGCGGCCGTACTCCCCAGGTGGAGCGCTTAACGATTTCTCTTGGCCACGCAGCGGTTACCCCCCGCGCGGCGAGCGCTCATCGTTTACGGCGTGGACTACCAGGGTATCTAATCCTGTTCGATCCCCACGCTGTCGTGCCTCAGCGTCAGTTACGACCTAGCCGGCTGCCTTCGCAATCGGAGTTCTGCGCGATATCTATGCATTTCACCGCTACACCGCGCATTCCGCCGGCCTCGTTCGCACTCAAGCCCCGCAGTATCAACGGCGCTGCTCCGGTTGAGCCGGAAAATTTCACCGCTGACTTACAGGGCCGCCTACGCACCCTTTAAACCCAATAAATCCGGATAACGCTTGCATCCTCCGTATTACCGCGGCTGCTGGCACGGAGTTAGCCGATGCTTATTCGAACGGTACCCGCATCCGCCTACGCGTAGGCGTTATTGTTCCCGAACAAAAGCAGTTTACAACCCGTAGGGCCGTCTTCCTGCACGCGGCATGGCTGGATCAGGCTTCCGCCCATTGTCCAATATTCCTCACTGCTGCCTCCCGTAGGAGTCCGGACCGTGTCTCAGTTCCGGTGTGGGGGTGAATCCTCTCAGAACCCCTACCCATCGAAGCCTTGGTGGGCCGTTACCCCGCCAACTAGCTAATGGGACGCGAGCCCATCTCAAGCCTCCGTAAATTTGTACCAACCGGGATGCCCCAATCGGTAAACATGCGGTGTTAGTCCGAATTTCTCCGGGTTATTCCCCTGCTTGAGGTAGGTTGCTCACGCGTTGCGCACCCGTCCGCCGGTCGCCACCAGGTATTGCTACCCGTGATGCCCCTCGACTTGCATGTGTTAGGCCTGCCGCTAGCGTTAATCCTGAGCCAGGATCAAACTCTTCATGGTAAAAAAATTTTTACTCTGTATAAAGTGTGAACTGCTGGCT
>JAISLK010000004.1 GCA_031290935.1 Prevotellaceae bacterium
TGCGCGTGCAGCGCGGCAAAAGAGGCGTCGGCGGTTTGTAATGAGGTAACTTCGTCTATCGGAATTCCCCACACCGGGGCGTTAGCAGTTATCCTTGCGGTAAAATTGGCGCTCCATGCCACCAGTTCCGAATCTTTTCTTGGAATGTAATCTCCTACTTTACTCATAATATTTTCTTAAATGTGAATAGTATTCTTATGCCCGGCCTCCCCGTTGACGGTAACGCGCGACTCGTTGACGGTAACGCGCGACTCGTTGACGGTAACGCGCGGCCCGTTGACGGTAACGCGCGGCCCGTTGACGGTAACGCGCGGCTCGTTGACGGTAACGCGCGGCCCGTTGACGGTAACGCGCGGCCCGTTGAGGTTTCTGAGTGACTCGGAGAGCTCTCTGAGCGACTCAGAGAGGTCTCCGAACGGCCCGGAGAGGTCTCTGAGTGACTCGGAGAGGTCTCTGAGTGACCCGTTGAGGTCTCCGAACGGCCCGGATAGGTCTCCGGATGACACGGAGAGGTCTCCGGGCGACTCGGAGAGGTTTCTGTTCCGCCTGTCAGGCGTCCTGTGCGGGATAACAGCGGGAATAAACGGAGTATTCCCAGGAAGGAAAGCGTCGTTCCCGGGAAGGAACGTCCCATTCCCAGGAAGGAAAACAGCATTCCCAGGAAGGAGCGGCGCATTCCCGGGAATAGAAACAGCATTCCAGGGAATAAACGGCCTGTTCCCGGGAATGAACTCTCCATTCCCGGGAATGCGCTGCCTGTTCCGGGGAACAGGCAGCTGCCGCCTTGGTATGTTTTTGCTGTGGTCATTTTGCGTTCAAAAAACGGTGCAAAGGTACGGGAGGGATTGCACACCGGCAAGGTCAAAAAGGAGGGAATATTGGACGATAGGATGAATTTGTGCAGCGGTGTTTTCCGTGTCATTTGTCAAAAAGGATACAGGTTATTTTGAGCCGGCTTTCGGTGGCGCGGGTGGATACGTCGGGCAAAGAGGCGCGGTGCGAGTGGCGGAAATAGAGTTGGCGTTCGGCGCTGAGCCTGATGTGTTTTGAAAGGCGGCATCCCAGGGCGAAGTTAATTCTTTCGAGTTTGGTGGTGAGAATGCGGTAATGTTTGATGCCGAAAGCGGCGTCGAATTTCTTTCCGAACGAAAAGGCGCCGTTGAATTTAAGGCTGTAGCCGTTTCCAAAATGGTAGTTGCGTTTGTCCACGGCACAGTTGTCCGGGTCGCCGGCGCCAAGCAGAACGAGGTTGGCAAAGAGTTCTCCGGTGAAGCCGGGGGCGCTGTTGCGTCGCGTGCCGGCATACATCAATCCGGCGCCGAAAGAGGCGGTTTCGGCAAATTTATACGGCCGCTGTCCTCCTTCCACGACCGGGTTGGAGTCGTAGTAGTCAAAATGCTGGAAGACGCCGGCGAGCCAGCTCTGTTCTTTCCTGTTCCATTCTTTCCCCCACAGCAGCCCGGTGAGGCTTATGGCCGATAAGAACGGCTGCCTGCCCGTGAGGCGGAGGTCTATTTCGCCTTTGAAGCAGTCATACGGGCTGTGCGGTTCTTCGGAGAAGGGTTCCCCGTAATCTATTTCGACGCCGGCGTTCATGTTAAAGGCGCTTTTATTTTCATGTAACCCGGCCAGCACACCGTTGGCGACGGAGAGCCTGAGTTGAAAAGGCCGGCGTAAATAAGGCGCGTCGCCGCTTTCGTACGGTGGATGGTATTTCCATGCTTTGCCGCTGAGCGCCCTGTTCAGCAAATCTGCAGGGGAAATGATGCCGGCGAGGAATTCGCGCAGGAAACGCGCCCATCCTCTTTTGCTGTCGTCCAGCAAGAGGTGTGAAAGGCGGTGCGTAACTTCGCCCATAGCCATGCCGCCCAGGGGTGTTGCAATAATGTCGTTTAAGGAGGGGGGGCATTTTTCCCAGACCGTTTCCCACATATAGCTGCCAAAAACAGCGAAGGGGATGGATTGCCAGAAGTTCATTCCATTCGCCCGCGCCGTGTTAAAATATAATCCGCCATGGTAGGGATGCGAGAAGAGATTGGTCGAGAAGGAGTCATTGTCCAAAATAAATTTTCGGCCCAGGTTGTTCCTGATGGAATGTATCGATATCCGGGCGCCTTCTTCGTTCAGTATATAGCGGTCGAACGCCCACACGCCCGCGTTCAGCCCGGTGATTTCGGCAACAGGGCGCCAATAGTTTTTTTCTTCGCCGCGCGGTTTTTTTATCGAATCGGGCGGCGGGAATGTCGCCGGGCGCTGCGCCTGCAGGGGCGTATTCCATGCGGATAAAATCGTTATTGCCAGCCATGCCAGAGCTGTTTTTGCGCAGTGTGTTATTTCCATTTTTATTTTTTGAATACCCAGTAGCGCTGCAACACATAGTTGAAGCCGAGGGAAACGATGATGTCGGTAATTATCCGGCTTATCTTGTAGTCGATGTGCACAAAGGCGGTGAAGCAATAGGTGCCGGCTATTTTCAGGGCAATGCTGCTCACAACCACCAGGAGGAACCGCCATAACTGTTGCGGGAGGGAAAACCGGTAGCCGGTTTGCTGGGAATAAAACGACCATTTTTTATTCAGCGAGAAGTTGACTACCGCGCCGAGCACGCAGGCGATGGCGATGGATACGGTATAGTAGATGCCTGCTATTTCCGTGAGGAAAATCATAATAAGGTAATCGCATACGCCGCCGGTGAATGCGGAGAATTGCGCCCTGATAAACATTTTTAGCAGGTTCAGCATGTTTTTCAATGAGTGGTTTTGAGGGCCTGCTCTTCCCTGTCGCGCCGGTTGGCGAGTCGGAGCAATTGGGAAAAATCCAGGAGGTTGACGATGAACAGTACGAGGCAGACCGCTGCGCCGAACCAGCTTATCGACCCTTCAAGAATTACTTCCAGGGTCAGTAAAAGGGCTATGACAATCCGCACTTCGGTAGGCCCGAACAGGCCGGAGTCAATCGTGTATTTGCCGGTGATTTTATACCGCAGCAAGGCGGTCATCATCGCCCATCCGTAGAGCGTTACGAAGCCGAAGCCCAGGATCTCCCAGCTGCCTGCGGCATATACGATATAGCCTGCGCCGATGCAAATATTGCCCAGCCAGTCGACCGTGTAGTCAAGCGAAAACCCGTACCATTTGCGGGGCTGGTTGCGGAAATAGGCCAGCCGGCCATCCAGCGAGTCGCCAAACCAGTTGATGATTAAACCCAGCACGCCGAGCAGCAATAAAGCCCGGTGGACGTAGTGCGCTAAAATAAATCCCGCCATGGTCGTCATACTGCCGGCCAAGCCAATAACCGTAAGCAAATCGGAGTGCATCCATGCAGGAATATGCTGCACCAGGAAAGCAAGGAAATGCTGTTCGGACGCCTTCAAAAGGTTTGTCCGGGGCCTGTCCATGCTGAGTTTTGATATTATTTCGTGGTGGGTATTCATCTATTCCGGTAGCGACTCCGCCATAGGCAATCTGATTGCTGCGGATAAAGCCAGTGCTTTAGTGCAGGGCATTTACTTCTTCGGCGGTGCTTTTTTGCCAGAACTGGCTGCGGCCGATGCCCAGGCCTATTTCGCCCCGCATTTCCAGGACGTCGGTTGGGTAGCGTTTCCCGTCGGCGGGGTGAAAGGTCATTTTACACTTGTATATTTTGCCGTTTTCGGGGTTAATCACCGAGCCGTTCGTCCAGTGGCCGGGGCGTTCCATCGTAAGGCCGAAAATCCACGGCGTCCCGACAATCATCATTTCGTTCACCTTCCCCGGTATCGGGAAGCCCTGGTAGGATTCCCGGCACTTGCTTGCCCGGGCATTGTGCGGGGTTGCCGGCGCGGAGACCATCTTCCCGCAGAGATTACCGTTTAAGAGGTACAATTCCCAACCGGACCTTTTTTTGCCTTTATCGTCAACGCTTATCCAATAGCCTTCCGCCGGGTCGGCAGCAAAGCAAAATCCTGCACAGACGGCCAACAAAAGAACGGCCAGCGCAGCGCCTCTCATAAAGCCCATATTTTTCATATAAAAAATTATTAAAATTCGGGTACAAAGGTACGGGCGCCGCCGTGTCCCGGCAAGGTCAAAAAGGAGGGGATATTGGACGATTGGATGAAAAAGGGGAGGTTCTATTTTAACAAGATAAATTGCCTCATTCGTTATTTACTTTCATATTTTTTCCAGCAATTTGTCAAAATCGGATTTGTAGGATTTGTCTTGAATAACGCGGTACTTTTCAAATTCGTTTTCGGCAAATGCTTTGGCTATTTCGTGTGTGATTTTGCCGCTATCCTGCAAGATTTCGCGTTCATTGAACTGTAAAAAAGCATTCAATTTTTCGACCCAGTCGCTCATATACATTACTGTTCGGCGTTTTGCCCGGTCTTCGGCATAGTCCAAATACATGGTTACAATGCGGTTTAAACTTGACAGTTCTTCTTCGTTCAGGTAATTTTTTGCAATACTCACATCGCTTTTGCGAATCTTGCCTTCCGGCGCGTTTTTCCACGAAGTCAATCCTATGTTTGGTTTCAAATGATTGGCTCTATGGTAAATGATTTCAGCCGCCGTTTCCCGTGTGATTGCCCAGTGCAACTTGTTTTGGACAGTGGCAAAAAACGTTTTGGTCGTTTCGCTGTTTACATCATAATCGGCGCTGCAGTCGGCGTAAATATCGGTGATTTTCTGGTAAAATCTTCTTTCGCTGCTACGGATATCACGGATTTTCTCAAGCGTTTCGTCGAAATAATCCTGCCCGAAAATGTATTCGGGCTGTTTCAACCGTTCCACATCAAGCGCTGCGCCTTTTTGAATGTATTCCTTTAAGATTTTTGTCGCCCAGCTTCTAAAGAGTACAGCCCTTTCGGAATTTACGCGATAACCGACAGCGATAACCGCTTCGAGATTGTAAAACGCGGTATGGTAATTTTTACCGTCGGCGGCAGTATGTGCAAATTTTGCACATACTGAATTTTCATCCAACTCACCCGTATCAAAAATATTTCTGATATGCTTTGTTATCACCGACCGTTCGACTCCAAACAGCGTGGATACTGCCTTTTGTGTAAGCCACAAATTTTGCTGTTGAAGTAAAACCTCTACTTTCGGAGCGTTGTTGCCATCGCGGTAAATGATAATTTCGCGGCTCTCGCCCTCGTGGATTATATTATTGTTTTCCTTTGCCATACTTTTCTAATAGCATGAGAATAGATTCTTAAAATTATTGCTGCAAAGGTACATTTTTTTGAAATTATGGAGTGGTTTCCGAACGGCTTGCAGGCGGATTCCCCCCTTTATTCCCCCATCGCCCTCTTGTATTCCGCCTTTTTGACGCAGTAGATTGCCACCGTTTCGGCATATTGGTCGCGGCTTTGTTGGAGGAGGTTTTGGGCGTCGAGCAAGTCGGAGAGTATGGATACGCCGGCTTTGTAGTGGTCTTCACTCATGCGGACGTTTTCTTTGGCTACGGCGATGGACTTTTGGGCGAGCAGCGTCTGTTGATAAGCCTCATTCAGTTCGTCGGCGGCGCGGCGCATTTGGAGCAGGAGGAGGTCGGCGTTTTCGTGGCGGGTATTTTCGGCGGCGCGGAGTTCGAGTTTCCGTCTTTTGACCGCGTGCGAGCCGCCCCACCAGTCCGACAGCGGGATAGACACTGTGGCAAACGCCATGCCGAAATCCCTTTTCATTGCGGTAGCGCCGCCGAAGTTGAAGTAATTGTATCCTGCGCCGACGGCTACCGTCGGCAGGTTTTTTCCGGCGTCCATCTTCACCTGCAAGGCTGCCACATCGACGCTCTTGTCTAACAGCAGGTATTCGGGACGCTGCCGCAGGGCGGATTCAAAGTGAGGCGTTTCGACCACAGGCGCGGCAAGGTCGTCGAGGACGGGCGGCGCAATGTCGAAGCCGTCGGAGGCGAGTCCGATGTGTTGCGCAAACGCCATCTTCAACACGCGCAGACCATTTTCGAGCTTCAGGCGGTTGGCGGCAAGACGGTTTTGTTCGAGTTCGACGCGCAACAGGTCGTTGCGTGTGACGAGACCCGCCTCCACCGCCACGCCGACGTCGCTACGGATACGCTTGAGCATCGTGTCGGCTTCGGCGATGGTTTTCATCTTCTCTTTCATCGCCACGAGTTGCCAGAAGTAGCGTTCCGTTTCGAGCGCTATCTCGTCGGCGGTCATTTGCTGTTGGAGTTTACTTGCCTCTATGCCCGCTTTGGCGAGCCGGTTGCCGTTGACGATTTGTCCGCCGGCAAACAGCGGCTGCGTTATCATCAAGCCGCCGATGAGTCCGTTTTTCAGCGCTTCGATTTTTGTCGGTTCGGAAGGTTGCGACAAGCCCTGTATGACGGCGGGGTCGAGCGCGCCCTGTTCTGCCAGCCACGTCATGGTGGGCGTGAAAGCCTGCATCATGGGCGTCATCATTGCCGACATGTCCATTTCCATCGACATCATCGGTTTGTTTGCCAGAAATCCCGCTCCGGTGGCGGCGACCGACGGAAAATATTTCGTAAACGTTTCCTTGCCGGTCTGCTCGGCGGCTTCGACCGAGAGGCGCGCGTTTTGTATTTTCGCGTTGTTTTCCAACGCCATTTCTCGGCATCTTTCTAATGAAAGCGTTTCCTGCGCCTGCGCTGTAATGCACATCACGCCAAGTAATCCTGTAAATATTATTGCTATTCTTTTCATATCAAACTGTCTTATATCCATATCATTTTTAGTTTTTCACTTTTAATTTTTACCTCTAAAAACGAGCCAGTATGCGACCGGCAATACGGTAACGACAAAAATCATCGAAATCATCGTACCGAAGAACACGACCGTACCGAGCGGACTCCACATCGGGCTGTTGCTGATAATCATCGGCAACACGCCCATCGACGCTGCCGCCGACGTGAGGAATATCGGGCGCATCCGGCGTTTGCCCGCTTCGACGGCGGCTTGACGTACCGGCATATTCTGCGTTTGGCGGAGCGTCGCGATGTAGTCGAACATGATTATTCCGTTACGGACAATAATTCCGAACAGACTGACAATGCCCAACATCGCCGTGACGCTGAAATCAATTCCCATCACCCACACGCCGAACGCCGCGCCAAACAGCGACAGCGCCGCCGACGACAACACCAGCGTCGCCACGTTGAGCCGCGAGCAGTGGAATACCAAAATCAAAAAGATGATGACGACCGCTATACCCAATGCTTTCAGCAGAGGGATAAACGTTTCCATTTCCATTTCGGGCAGACCGCCGTATTCTATGCGTACGCCGCTGTTCGACTGCGGCGTCAGTTCCGTATCCACAAAAGCGTGTATTTTTTTGAAGACAGCGTTCACGTTTTCACCGCGTTTCAGGTCGGCAAGGACGGTGAGCGTTCGCAGACCGTTGCGATGCGCGATTTGTCCCTGCGTCCATTCGGGCGTTATGCCGGCAATTTGACGCAAGGGCGTCGAAGCGCCCAGCAAGCCCGACACCTCCACGTCGGCGAGGTCGCCGAACTTTGGTTTGCCGACCTCGGGTTGAATTCGTACCGGCATTGCATAGCCGTCTTCCCAAAGCGTGGCGATGTTCATGCCCGTCAATCCCGACGCTATGGCAAGTTCCGCGCCTGCCTTGCTGACGCCCAAACGTCCGGCTTCCACCGCGTCGAGTTCGATACGGACGCCGGGCAACATTTCTTCAAAATTGGTGCGCACCCACAGACATTCGTCGAGCGAATTAAGGTAAGCGCTCAGCTTTTCGCCCTGTTCTTTCAATACGTTAAGATTGTCGCCGACAAACCGCACTTCAACCGGAGCGTCCACCGCCTGAAAATCCAACTGTTTAAAACGAACGTAAGCTTCGGGAAAATAAAACGCATAGCGGGTGGTGTATTCGTCGAGCAATTCTTCGGTGGCTCGGTCCGAAACGGTGTTGACGATAAACTGTCCGTATGCCTTCGAGGGCATGTTGGGCGCATAAACCATGTGAAATCGCGGCGAACTTTCGCCGACAAACGCGGTAACGGATTTCACGCGCGGGTCGGCGTGCAGAATTGTTTCCATACTGTCGCACACGGCGGCGGTCTTGTTGAGCGGGCTGCCCTGCGGAAGATATATTTCGACGGCAAACTGATCGCGTTCGGCAATCGGCATCATGCGTATCGGCAGGGCGACGATTATCGCTATCGCCACGCCAACGCTCGCCAGCGCAATGCCAACGGTGGTTTTCGGGAACGTGAACGCCTTTTGCAACAGCCATTCGTAGCCGCTTTGCACGTATGTGAGGATGCTTTTACCTTCCTTCAGTCCCCGCCGTATCATCAGATATTGCAGTACGGGAATGACCATTATCGCCACAATCAGCGATACGCTCAACGTGATGCAGACTGTCCACGGGAAATGTTCGAGAAAGTCGTATGTCGTTCCGGTAGCCGTAATCAGGAAGGGGACGAAAGTGATGCTGATGGCGAGCGTCGCCGAAAAGATGGACTTGAAATATTCGCCCGCGCTGCTTACCGATGCTTCCCAGCGCGGGACGTCGTGGTCGAGTTTGTCGATATAACTGTCCACGATAACCACCGAATTGTCCACAATCATGCCCAGCACCACGATGAGGGCTGCCAGCGTAATCATGTTCAGGGGTATCCCCGCAAGGAACATCAGCGCCAGCGAAATAGCGATGGAAATGGGTATCGAAGTAGCCGCCACCACCGCCACGCGAAACGGCAACAAAAGCATCGTTACCAAAATCACCGCCACGATAGCCATCAACAGTTCGCGCAGAAACGTGTTGATAGATTTGCCAACAATTTTCGGTTGGTCAACAACACGGTTGATATTCACGCTTTCGGGCAGTTCGCGCTGAAACGCCGTCAATACGCCGTCCACTTCTTTGCCAAATTCGATAATGTTTGCGTCGTGGCGCACTTCCACTGAAAGCAGAATACAGCGTTTGCCGTTGTTGGTGATATAACTGTCGGGGGCGGGATATTCGCGCGCTACGCGGGCAATGTCTTTCACGCGAACGACATTCCCCTGCGGGTCGGCAAAGATGATTTGGTCGGCAATGTCCTGTTCCGACCGGTAACTTGGGGCAACGTGAATCGGCGCGCTCATCGAGTCGTTGTCAATCGCGCCGCTCGACGTGGTGAAGCTTTGTGTAAAGAGATTTAGCATGAGGAATTTCTGTCCCACGCCGTAAGCGTTCAGTTTGTCATTATCCACGTAAAGCGTGATTTGTTCTTTTTGACTGCCGAAACGATGCACGTTTGCAACGTCGTCCACACAGCGAAGTCGGTCTTCGAGTTCGTCGGCGTATCCGTCGAGTTCGCGATAAGTTTTGTCGTCCGCTTCGAGCGTGATGAGCAGCGACGACACATCGCCGAAATTGTCATTGGCAATCACCGCCATCACGCCCGTCGGCAGCGACGGCTTGAACAGGTCGAGACCATGCTTGATTTTCGACCATACGACGATTTTTACCTTAACCGCATCGGAAAGTTCTACAAAAACAAACGCCATTCCGTCTATCGATTTCGAATGTGTTTTCTTCCGGTTCACTTAGGGGAACGTGAACAGATAGCGTTCGAGCGGTTTGGTGAGTTGCTGTTCTACTTCGAGCGAGGTGGCGCCCGGATATACCCCGATAACCACGCCCTGCCGGATGGTAAATTCGGGCTGTTCCTGTTTGGGCATGACGACGAGCGCAATTACGCCCGCCACGACAAGCAGTCCGATTATCAGAAACACGATTTGACGGTTGCGTAACGCCCATGCTATCACTGAGTATTTTCGATTCATTATCTCAAATTTCATTAAAATTTCGGGCGCAAAGGTACGGGCGTCGGTCTGTCCCCACAAGGTCATAAAGGAGGGGATATTGGACGATTGGATGAAAATTCAGTTTGTCGGACATTTCGACAAACTGCCGAAGACGTTTTTTATCAGTTTCGTGATATTCTTTTATCTTACAATTATGTCTTTTCCGGATTTCCGCCTGTCTTTTCAATTAATCTTTTAATAAGAACTAAAAAAATAAAACAACCCGCAATCATGTCATATTCCGCTTTTTTTATACTTTTGCGCTTATTTTTAATATCAAGATAAGAAATGTATCAAGATTATAGCGAACAGGAAATCATCCGACGTAACTCGTTGAACGA
>JAISLK010000005.1 GCA_031290935.1 Prevotellaceae bacterium
ATAAACTATGTACGCGAACATTCGCGCGTGCCGGTCATCGAAACCGGCGCAGGGATATGTCATACTTACTTCGACCGCGACGGCGACCTCGCTAAGGGCGCGGCGATAGTCTTCAATGCCAAAACCCGTCGCGTGAGCGTGTGCAATGCTTTGGATTCGTTAGTGATTCACTCGTCGCGCTTGGACGCCCTCCCCGAACTGTGCGGCAATCTTGCCACGCGAAATGTGCGCATCTATGCCGACGAACGTGCTTACGCGGCGCTGACGGGACGCTATCCGTCCGACTTGCTCGAACATGCCGGCGAACACAGTTTCGGAACGGAATTTCTCGACTATAAGATGTCGCTCAAAACGGTTGATACGGTCGAAGAGGCTATCGAACATGTCGCCGTCTATTCGTCGAAACACAGCGAAACAATTGTGACGGAGAACGAAAAAACAGCCAATCTATACGCCAAATCCGTTGACGCCGCCTGCGTCTATGTCAATGTCTCGACGGCGTTCACCGACGGCGCTCAATTCGGCTTCGGCGCCGAAATCGGCATCAGTACACAGAAAATGCACGCACGTGGTCCCATGGCACTCCCCGAACTGACATCCTATAAATATATTATCACTGGCAGCGGACAGGTCAGGGGGAGTTAAGAACGAAGCGTTAAAAACTAAAAATTAAAAGTGAAATGAAAGTATTATTTATTGGCGGAACGGGGACTATCAGTACCGCCATTTCAAAAGCATTATTAGCCGCCGGGCATGAGCTTTTCCTGCTCAACCGCGGTAACCGGAACGGCCGGCTGCCGCAGGGAGCTATTGCGCTTACGGCAGACGTCCACAACGAACAGCAGGTAGCCGCACTGACCGCCGGCATGACCTTCGACGTGGTGGCCGATTTTATTGCCTTTGTGCCGGCGCACCTGGAACGCGATTACCGCCTGTTCAACCGCAAAACACGGCAATTTATTTTTATCAGCACCGCTTCGGCTTATCAGAAGCCGCCGGCGGACTATCGCATCTCGGAAACGACGCCCCTGGCGAATCCTTTTTGGCAATACTCCCGCGATAAAATTGCCTGCGAAAAGTACTTGATGCAACTTTACCGCGACGGGCGCTTCCCGGTAACCATTGTCCGCCCCAGCCATACCTATTGCGAATATTCCGTACCGCTGGGCGTACATGGCGACAAGGGAAGCTGGCAGACGCTCAAACGCATGCTGGAAGGCAAGCCGGTGATTATCCATGGCGACGGCGCGTCGCTGTGGACAATGACGCATAGCCGCGACTTTGCGCGGGCGTTCACGGGCTTGATGGGCAATGTGCACGCCATCGGCGAGGCGGTGCAAATCATGTCTGACGAAACCCTCACGTGGAACCAAATCTACACATACATTGCCGATGCATTGGGCGTGCCGTTGCGGGCGGCGCATATAGCGTCGGACTGGCTGATTGCTCACAGCGGCTATGATTTTACCGGCAGCCTCTTGGGAGATAAAGCCCACTCGGCGGTATATGACACCTCCAAATTAAAACGCCTGGTTCCCTCCTTCTCAGCCGCTATTCGCTTTGAGCAGGGCGTAAAAGAAACGGTGGACTATGTGTTATCACACCCGGAATGCCAAATTCCCGACGAACCCTTCGACGCCTGGTGCGACCGCGTCCTGGCAGCCCAGGCGGAGCCAATAATTTTTTAATAAAGTCGGGGAAAAGCCGGGCAGATTGCGGGAAAAACGGCGCCGTTATCGTGAAAAGCGGCGCCGTTATCGTGAAAAGCGGCGCCGTTATCGTGAAAAACGGCACCGTTATCGTGGAAAGCGGCGCCGTTATCGTGGAAAGCGGCGCCGTTATCGTGGAAAGCGGCGCCGTTATCGGTGAAAAGCGGCGCCGTTATCGGGAAAAGCGGTACCGTTATCGGGAAAAGCGGTACCGTTATCGGGAAAAACGGTACCGTTTTTCACAGGAGGGGATGATACATTTGGCGGGATACAAGTGGCGATGCGTTTTTTTAACAAATTTTTTAGCTGTTTAAAATTTTAAAATTGTAGGTTAAAATTTGATTTTGGTTTACAGGGCATTACGGGCAGGGGGGACGAATTTGGGCATGAAAAGGTATGAAAAGGCGAATTTTAATGTGATATAACATACCTGTTAATAATATATTACAGGAATAATTACGAGGGATGAAAAGCGGTATGAAAAATATATATTTTTAATACAAAAAAAAATATTGTATTAAATTACAATACAATAACATTTTTCCCCAACGGTCTGTTGTTTTTACTTTCTTTTGGTAGCAAAACTTAAAAAAATGTTAAGCATTCGTAATAGTTTAATAAAAAATTTTAGAGTTATTAAAAAACATAATACAGAATCACAGAATTTTAGTATTCTTTGTTGATAACTTTAAGTTAACACTTCATTGTAATACCACGTACATTTTTTACATTTGCATCATCAAATTTTAACCTACAATATTAAAAAAACACAGAATTTTGAAACGTTCACAATACCAGCCAACTAAATTTTTCGCAATACAAGAGATAGTCCCGGCGGCCTGTTTGGAGCATATTTTTCCAGGGCGGCGGGGCTTTTTAAATTTAATAATCAATAATGGAATAAAAAATTAACAATTAATTTATTAACCCAATGTTTCTATCTATGAAATTAAAAAAATTAAACAAATCAAGTAGCAAGCTGCTTCGTAGCGCTTGCCTTCTCGCAGGCGTATGCTTGTGTTGGATGTGCTGCCTGATGCCGGCGCATGCACAACAGCCATCAAAAACCTTTACCGGTACGGTGGTGGACGCCAAAGGCGATGCTGTTATCGGCGCGTCGGTCGTTGAAAGAGGGACCACCAGCGCCGTGATGACGGACGTGGACGGACGGTTTTCCATAACCGTACGGGAAGGCGCCACATTGAACATTTCTTTTTTGGGCTACAAAACGCAATCCTATGCGGTAGGCGCGGCTAATTCCGCTACTATTGTATTGCAGGAAGACAGCCAGGTGCTGGATGAAGTAGTCGTCGTCGGCTACGGCATGCAGAAAAAAGAAAACCTCACCGGCGCCGTTGCCTCCGTAGATGTGGAAAAAACCCTTTCCAGCCGCCCGATAGTGGATGCAGGACGCGGGTTGCAGGGTGTCGTAGCGGGCGTGAATGTCCGTATTCCCAGCGGCGAAGTAGGCTCCGACCCGTTGATACGTATCCGCGGGGCATTTGCCTCTATCGAAAGCACCAAATCGCCGTTGATATTGGTGGACAATGTGGAAATACCGAGCATCCAAATGGTCAACCCCGACGATATTGAATCTATCTCGGTATTGAAAGACGCGGCGTCCGCTTCCATTTACGGTTCAAAAGGCGCTTTCGGCGTGATTTTGATAACTACCAAAAAAGGTTCGAAAACCGATAAAATTACGGTTAATTATTCCGGCAATTTCTCCTGGCAAAATACCGCGAAAGAGTTGGATATGGCCGGCATAGATGCGCTGGACTATGTGCTGACGGCGGCGGAACGTATCTCTGAGAACCCCACCATCACCTGTATAAACGGCGAAGGTTGGTCGGTTAATCGTGCCAGCTATAATAAAGCCATAGAGTGGAAAGATAAATACGGCAGCGTCAAGGCTACCGACCCCGTGGTATATATGAGGGACTGGTACATGGACGGCACCAAAATGATGGGCGTGCGTTTGTACGACCCCTACGAAGTGATGGTGCGGGAATGGGCGCCGACCATGACGCACAACCTTTCGCTCAGCGGTAAAAGCGGGAAAACCACTTACAACCTCAGCGGGGGCTTTGTCCGCCAGAACGGGATGATGAAACCCGCCAAAGTGGACGACTTTACGCGCTACAATGCCGCTGTCAGCATTACTTCGGAAGTGAACAAATATTTGACGCTTCGCGGCGGGGCGATGTATTCCGACCGCAACAAACGCTATCCCGCTTCAGCGGCTACTGTTTCCGACCCCTGGTATTATCTCTACCGGTGGTCGCCGATGTTCCCGATTGGCGTGGAAGAACACGGCGTTCCCGTAAGGGGGCCGGTGTATGAAACCGCCAATGCTATTACCTCCAATGCGCAATACACTTATTATAACATTAATTTCGGGGCGACTGTCAATCTAACCAAAGATTGGGATGTGCAAGTAGATTATGCGCACTATAACCTGCAAAATAATGCCAATTACTATCTCCCGAACTTTACGGCGGCAGACAGTTGGTATGCAGCCAAGACGGAACCATGGCGGGATGAAAATGGAACATGGATTTATGTAGACAACGCAGGGAATCCCGTATCGAATGGCGGCATGCCGGCTTACAAGTTTAAAACAATTACCTATAATCCTCCGGGAGGCTCAGGGAATGTCCAAAGCCAAATATACAGCAGGAGGAGAATGACCAAAAACAATACGTTCAACGCCTATTCTACCTATAATTTAAAACTGGGCGCGGAACAGGAACATGTGTTTAAATTTATGGCGGGGGCGAATATTGTAACCAACGACTGGTCGGAAATTTCTGCGGAAAAATTAGACTTGCTCAATTACGACAATCCGCAATTTAATTTTGCCATCGGGGAAGAAGCCGTTACAGGCAATGCCAACTGGGATGCGCAAGCAGGCTTCTTCGGCCGTATCAACTATGCCTTCCGCGACAAATACCTCGTAGAAGCCAACCTGCGGTACGACGGTTCTTCCAAATTCCCCGGCGACCTGCAATGGAAATGGTACCCCTCGTTCTCCGGCGGATGGATACTCACGAGCGAAAATTTTATAGAAGATTTGGAAATAGACCATATCCTTGGTTTTGCCAAAATCCGGGCGTCGTGGGGTACGTTGGGCGACCAGAGCGTGCCCAACGATTTATACAGGGCATCGTTGGCTTACAGCCAATCCAGCTGGCTCACCAGCGCAGGCAAACAAATGAATGTTTACGGTACGCCCACTGCCGTGTCCGGCAATATGACCTGGCAAAACATCGAAACGCTGAACTTGGGGGTTGACTTGCGCGTCCTGGATAATAAAATGGGGATTACTTTTGACTGGTTTCAATCCCATACAAGGAATATGATTATAGCCGGCGATGCATTGCCCTATACCTATGGCACCAATGCCCCGAAAGGCAATTACGGCAATGCGCGTATCCGCGGCTGGGATATTACGGTGGACTTCAACCACCGCTTTGCTAACGGCATTGGCATTAACGCGATGGCCACCCTTTCGGACGCCGTGTCGGTCATTACCAAAGGCGCAGACTATAAAACCCCGTGGGCAGACAGAAGCATCGGCAACGCTTACGCCACCGACGCCACCTACGGCGATATTTGGGGTTATGTAACCGACCGCCTCTACCAGCAAGACGATTTCGTACATGCCCCCAACGGCAGTATCCAGCAATGTGTCATTATCTATGACGGCATATCCCGGACAACGAACATGCTGGCCGGTAACAATCCCAGTTATCAGATGTACCTGGAAGGCGGCGCATTCAAATTTGGCCCGGGCGATGTGAAATATGCAGACCTGAACGGCGACGGCTATATTACCCCGGGCGCCGGCACTTTCGGCGACCCGGGCGACCGGAAAGTAATAGGGAACAGCTTGCCCCGTTATGAATACGGCTTCCGGCTGGGCGCCGACTACAAGGGCTTTGACATATCCGTATTCTTTCAGGGAATCGGGAAACGCGAAATAACAGGCGCCGGCTCATTGGCGGTTCCGGGTTTCCGTACCGATGAAGGCGCCATGCCGCAGGCGATTGCCGGCGACTTCTGGAAAGAAGACCGCACCAACGCTTTTTATCCGCGCCCGTGGAATTTGGCAGGGAGTAATACCGGTTTTAATATGCTTACACAATCCCGCTATTTATTGGATATGTCCTACCTGCGTGTGAAGAACATCACGGTAGGCTATAGCCTGCCCGACAAATGGCTGAAGAAAATCTTCCTGACCAAAGCGCGCGTGTATCTGTCGCTGGAAAATTTCTTTACCTTCGATAATTTGCGCGGTTTGCCCATTGACCCGGAAGAAATCAGCGGCTATTCCATGTGGAATGGCTCGAACTATAATTCGGGACGTACCGGGCAGGGCACGCCGACCTTTAAATCACTCTCGGCAGGCGTGCAAATAAGTTTCTAATGTAAACACTAAAAAATAAAAAATAGGATGAAAACAAAAATACTGTTATTCGTATTCGCTACAGCCGGTTTACTCTTCTTTTCAAGTTGTGAAAAATTGCTTGACCGGCCGCCCCTGACTTCCGAAACCGACGAAACCTACTGGACAAACGAACAGAACCTGCGGTTATATATGAACGGATATTATGCTCATTACTTCGTTGGTTATAGCACGTTGTGGGGAGTCGTATATACGCCCATGACCGGTTACCTTACCAGCGACGACATTATGGTTAATGGCTACCAGCGGGCATTGGAAACAACGATTCCCAATGACAGGCCCAGCCCCAGTACGCTTGGTACCTCTTCGGATATTATCTGGGAGGAAACCTACAACGGCCCTACTTGGAACTTTTACTGGGTGCGTAAAACCAATCTTTTCCTCGACCGTATTGCCACCAGAATGGGCGATGTACTCACGGAAGAACAAAAAAACCACTGGACGGGCGTCGGCCGCTTTTTCCGGGCGATGGAATATGCCAACCTGGTGCGGGTCTTCGGCGATGTGCCCTATTACGACCATGATGTGCAGGACCATGAACGGGACGAACTCTACAAACCCCGCACCCCGCGCAATGAAGTAATGGATGCGGTGTACGAAGACCTCAAGTTTGCGCTTGCCAATGTCCGCCCCAACGACGGCGACCAGCAGGTCAACCGTGATGTGGTAGCGGCCTACATTGCACGACTGATGCTCCATGAAGGCACCTGGCTGAAATACCATTACAGCAGCAACGAACGTGCGAAGAAGTTCCTGCAGTTTGCCGTAGAAGCAGGCGACTTGGTGATGGGTACTGGAACCTACGATATTGTTACCGACTTCCGGTCGCTCTTCGGCAGTGAAGACTTGAAAGGGAACAAAGATTGTATCTTCTATCGCCACTACGATGCAGGAATACCGGTTTCCCACTCTATCGCTTCCTATTGCGCTTTTAACCAGGCGCAAAACGGGAATGCTAACTTGGACTTGGTAAAAGCGTTTATCTGCGCCGACGGCAAACCGTGGGCAGCATCTACACTGACCGACGCCAACAAATTTGACCTGGCTAATTTGATTAAAACCCGCGACCCCCGCTTTGAAGCGACGTTCTGGGATAAACCGACAGTGAAAGCTGCGGCTTCCGGTTTATACACCGTTAAATTCGTTGATCGCGAAGGTCCGGCTCTTGCGGCAGCAAATAATGCAGCATTAAAATATCAAAGCACTAACAACACTAACGATTACCCCGTAATGCGCTATGCGGAGCTCCTGCTCAACTGGATTGAAGCCAAAGCCGAGCTGGCAACATTGGGCGGCACACCGGTTACGCAGGGGGATATTGAAGCGTCGATAAACAAAATCCGCAATCGCCCCTTGGACAAAACCGCTACCGACAAAGGCCTGAAAAAAACGACGGCAATGAATTTGGCGGCTATTACGGATAACTTTGACCCCAACAGGGATCCGGGCGTACCGCCGTTGATTTGGGAAATCCGCCGCGAACGCCGGATGGAATTGTATTATGAACATTCGCGCTTGGTGGACTTGCGCCGCTGGCACAAGTTGGACTATATGAACGACCAGCAAAACCCCGATTTGACCAGAGGCATTTGGGTGGACTTGGTAACAGAAATAGGAGCAGACAATTTAACGGCCAATGCCGTGGGCGTAATCACCGAATCCGGCGAACGGATTATTTATAATAAAAATAATGGTGACAAAACCATCGGCTATTTCGTCGGTGCAGATGTGAAACCGCGGCTGCGCCCCTTCTGGGATTTGCAGGGTGTGAATCCCTACCTGGCGCCCGTCGGCAACAACCAACGCCGCGACTATCGCAACAAAGGCTATGAACTGTCGCAAACCGAAGGATGGTCTTCAGAATTATAAATTATAAATATGAATGATACTATGAAAAAAATAATTACATATCTTTCAACAATACTCCTCGCAACAATAGTGGCGATGAGCGTTTCGTGCAACAACGAAGAAACTTACCCGGAATCTCCCGATTTAACCGTTATCTACAACATCAGTATTGCCAATGCCGGTGCGCAGGGCAACCAGGTACTGGTGGGTACGGTAGATGAAATCAACAAGGAAATCACTTTCCCCGATGTGGATACGCTGACCGACTTTTCCCGTATCCGCTTTACGGCTGAACTGCCCGAAGGCGCCCGGCTGGATGAAGACGTTTACAACTTCTCTATGGGGCCGGCCGACGCGCGCCTGAAACGCACTATTGCCGTAGTAAACGGCATACGGAAACGGGAATATTATGTTACTATCAAAAAAGACATACCTGTATGGGGAGCCGATTTTGACAAGGCAGAAATATACGACTTTTCTAAAAGTGACGGAACGACTACTTTGTATCCCGATTTGTCAGCCGGTTTAGTTCGCGGAATAGACATGGATACCAACTATGTATTGATTGTCCCATTTGTTACCGCTTTTAATCCTGCATCTACGGCTACGGACGCAAAAGCGCCTTATTTGTTACGCATGGCAGACCTGAAAGCAAGAACGCCAACACCTGTTTCGCTGGATACAACAGGCATTGCCGGCGGAACGCGCATTCTTAGCGCAGGCCGCCTGTCGCACGGGCATATATATCTATGTAACCTGGTAGTATTCGGCGCCAATGAAAAACTGCGGATATACCACTATGCTTCGCCTACCGCCGTTCCGGAGGTGAAAGAATTTACAAGAGGCCTTGATGGCATTCCTGATTATACGGCCGGCGGACGTTTCGGAGACAACATGTCTGTGGAATTGGATGAAAACGGCGATGGGTACATCTTTTTAGCCATCAATCGGGGTACTGTACCGGTTCCGGATCCTGCGCAAGTGTTGCGCCTGGATGTTACTAACTTTTCTGTCGGTGCGGCTACGCCCATAACGGTGCCGGAATTTGTCGGTGTGAATGGCTATTGGGCCAATTACCGGCAAGTGGACGGGGCATCGAACGAGTATATTTATACCAGCCTTGTTACCTCCATTCAATTAGTGGACAAAGACGGCGGTTCTATCTATACATTGCCGATGGCTGCAGTGCCGAAGGTAGGCAACGATGCAAAAGTAGTTACGTTTAACAAAGAACGCTATTTGGTGATGCAGACCGCCGAGGGTGAAGCTAAACTCCATGTGTACAACATTACCCAGGGCGCTACGACGCGGGAAGCGTTGGAAACTTTCGCCGCACGCGAGAACAAAGTCGCGCTCTATACGTTTAACCTTAAGGGAGGAACGGCGAATTCAGCTGCTTGTCTGGGCGTAGCGAAAACCGAAGAGGCGCTGTACCTGATGGGCGCGGCTCCCGGAGGCGGCTTTGTAGTTGTAAAAGCGTCCAAAGCAGTGAAAGCGGAATAACCCAAAAAGACACTTGTGAAAAAAACGCTGAAATATTTAGCAATAATAACGCTGATTGCCTTTTTTGCTTCCTGTAACAAAGACGATGGCCCCGGTGGCGGAGAAACTCCGCCACCCGCGCCGCCGCCGGAAGAAGATATTTTGCCGAAAAAAGAAATGCGTGCGGTATGGATAGCCACCGTCAGCAGTATTGACTGGCCGAAAAGCTATAATGCGGTTGCGCAAAAGCAGGAATATATCAATTACCTGAACAAATTTGTGGAGTTGAATATCAACACGGTGTTTGTGCAGGTGCGCCCTACCGGCGATGCGTTCTATAATTCGGAATACGAACCGTGGTGCCGTTTTATTACGGGTACGGAGGGACAGGATCCGGGCTATGATGTATTGCAGTTCATGCTGGACGAAGCGCATAAGCGCAATATCGAATTTCATGCCTGGTTAAACCCTTTCCGTATAGATACGCGGGCGTCGAAAACAGCTTCGTACCGCCCCCTGCATGCCAAAATCCCTCCCGAGCTGGTGAAGGACTATGACCGCTGGCGCATCTACAACCCGGCCTTACCGGGAGTACACCAGCGGATAGCGGATATTGTAAAAGACCTTATTACCAAGTACGATGTGGATGGTATCCATTTCGACGATTATTTCTATCCCGACCCCGCTTACTACGCCTCCACCGGCGTGGACGATGCGGCGGAATACGCCCAATACGGCGCAGGGTATGCAACGGTGCAGGAATTTCGTTTCGGTAATGTAAACAAGGTCGTGCAAAAACTGCAGGAAACAATTGCGGAAAATAATCCCGGCGTGGTCTTTTCTATCAGCCCGACGTCCAGCGTCAACTACAACAGGTCGCTGTATGCCGATGTGGAAAAATGGTGCAAGGAAGGCTGGATAGATGTGGTTATACCGCAAATATACCAGCAGACCGGCAGCGCAAACAATGAGTTTAATTACTTTGTGGACTATTGGCCGCACTTCAGTTTCAAGGCTGTTCCGATGATAGGTTACGCCATTTATAAATTCGGCGTGGCGGCGGAAATAAAAAACGCCCCTAAATTTGCGAATGCTTCCGAACTGACGGAACAGTTCCGGCTGGCGGGTTTGCAGTCAAAAGTCAAAGGCAGCGTGCTGTATAATGCCAGCAGTGTAATGACTAATAACGTCGGCGTTACCGATGCGTTGAAAAATATTTATAAATATCCGGCGGTGCGTCCTTTCCTGGGGCGCAAAACCCTGTCCGACCCCAAGGTGCCCGGCAATGTGGCGCTCAATGGCGCTACCTTGACGTGGAATGCGTACGGGCTGCAGGCGGTGGTATATGTAACGCCGGAAAATGAAACCAAACCGCATGTAGTAGCTATTACTTCCGCTTCCTCTTACCAGGTGAGCGAGAAAGGGCAATACGTTGTTACGGCAGTGAATAAAGACAATACCGAAAGCCCCGTATCGGCGGCGGTAACATATAAATAAAAATAACAAATATAAACCTTAACTAATTAAATGTTATGAAAAAAACAATCTTTTCTCTCTTAATTATTTTGTTCGGGCATACAGTTCTTGCTCAACAAATAGAAGTCCTCTCTATCGAACGGTTGAAAGGGACGGAAGCAGGCGGTTTTTATCACCCGGTCTTTGCGCCGAAAGGCGGATGGCTGCTGACCTCTTCCGAAAATTACACCGGATTGAAGCAAATTTCGTTGCAAACGAAAGAAGTAACTACGCTGACACAGGAACCCGGCGCAGGCTATGACGTCCGTATCAGTGCGGACGAATCAACCATTCTTTATAAAAAAACGGAATGGCAGGATAACCGGCGGTTCACATCGTTGTACCAATATTCTTTTGCCGGCCGGAAGGCGGTAAAAGTAGAAGACGCCACGCGAGAAAAACTCACCCCGGCCTTTGCTAATAACAAACCGGCGTACGTGAAAGGCGCAAGACTGGTAAAAAACAATGCCACGACGGCCGAAGTAACGCCTTTCATTAATATCGAAGACCGGAAAATGGCGCTGTACGCCGGCGACCGGAAAACCATCCTCACGCCGAACGGAGCGGACGCCAGCTATTTCTGGGCAAGCGTGTCGCCCGACCGTAAACACATTGTTTACACCATTGCCCGCGGCGGAACGTTTGTTTGCAACATGGACGGCTCCAACGTCGTATCATTGGGCAAACTGAATGCCCCGGCATGGCTGAACAACCGGTGGGTGGTAGGCATGAATGATAAGGATAACGGCGACGTCATTATTTCGTCTGAAATTGTAGCGGCAACCATTGACGGGAAAACCCGGCAAACGCTGGCTACCCCGCAAGTAAAAATAGCCCTCTACCCGGCGGCATCCCCCGACGGGAAACGCATTGCTTTCAACTCCAATGAAGGCGAAGTTTATTTGCTCAATATTACTATTAAATAACCGGAGGAACAGATTATGAAAAAACTATTATTTACATTAGTGGCTTTTTTAACAAGCCTGACACTTTTTTCTACGGACTTAACCGGCCTGAAAATATATGTTAACCCGGGACACGGCGGCTACGATAACGACGACCGCAGTATATGGACGATTCCCGTACCCGAAACATGGAGCAATCCGGACGGCTACTGGGAATCGAAATCCAACCTTGTCAAGGGGCTTGCCCTGCGCGATATGCTGCAGGCCGCCGGCGCTACCGTGATTATGTCGCGTGTAACAAACACCACTGCCGACGACCGCAACCTTTCGGAAATAGCCGCAGAAGCCAATGACAACAATGTGGACGCATTTCTGTCTATTCATAGCAATGCCTTAAATGGTACGACTAATTATTTGCTGATGTTGTTCAGGGGCAATGACAACCGACCGGATGTTCCCGGCAGTTTGCAGATGGCCCAGGCATCAGCGTCTATTCAAATTACCAATCAACTGACCGTATGGACTAGCCCGAATCCCATGATACGTGGTGATTATGACTTCTATGGTACCGGCGCTCCTTATCTTGGTGTATTGAAACCGCTGACGGTGCCGGGCTTTCTGTCGGAAGGCTCGTTCCACGACTATGCGCCGGAAACGCACCGGCTGTGTAACGACGACTATTGCAAGCTGGAAGCCTACAGTTTCTTCCGGTTTTACCATGCCTACTTTAACCGCGATATGCCGGACAAAGGCGTTATCGCCGGGTTTGTAAAGAGCGAAAACGAACGGGTAACCGTGCTCAACCAGCCTAATTTCAAATATGTACCAGGCAGCCAGGACCAGTACCTGCCGCTGAATGGCGCTACGGTGGAACTTTTTGACGCCACCGGCGCTACCAAACTGGCCACCTATACGACGGACACCTGGTACAACGGCATTTTTGCGTTTTACGATTTGGCGCCGGGCAGTTACAAAGTAACCGTTACGCCTGCCGGCAGCGACTATGACCCCAAAACGGTAGATGTAACGGTAGAAGCCGGAAAGCCGGCTTACGCCAAGGTCTTTGTCAAGAATAAAAACCTCTCGGACGACGGGACGGCCTATGTCGATTATCCCGACCCGCTGCAGGACCCCGGCATTACCGCCGTGAACCAGTACGATTTTGAAGAAGTATTAAGCGCCCAAAACCCCGAATGGCTGCAGGGCGCAGCGATTAAACGGGCGCTGTACCGCAATGAAAAACTCTATGTACTCACCACCGAGCCGAAAATAATCGTAGCGGACGCTACTACCGGCGCGAAAATAAAAGAACTGGACTTGACCGGCATCACAGGCGGCTCGCCGATATTAAGCGATATCGCTTTCACGGCGGACAATTTCTTAGTGGCCTGCAACAAAGATACCATTGCTTTCACCGAAACCCGCGGCCGTTATTTCAAGGTCTATACATGGGATGATGACGACGCCGCTCCTGCATTGCTCTTCCAGACGCAAAAGCAGGGCAACTGGACCAACGGCATAATAGGTGAAACCTTTGCCGTAAGCGGCCGCCGTACAGATTGCAAAATTTATGTAGCGGCTATTAGGGTAGCTACTAATATTGTTCGCATTGCCGGCTTGGAATTTACCGGTAGCGGCGAGCCGACCTATAAATATAATGGCGCCGCAAGCGGCAGTGCATCTTTTCCCGAAAGTGACTGGGGAGTACCTTATAAATTCACTATTTCCCGTTCGGGAAACGGTGACAGCTTTTATGTGGACAGCCCCGAAATGTTGCCTACCGAATACCGGTTTAACTGGGAACCCGGCACCGAACAGCCCTTGCTGGACAAAAAGGTATTTGCCGAGAAGTCGGGCTATGTCCTGGGCAATACGCCGGGCGGTATAGCTGTTTTCCGCTATGCGCAGCATACCTATATGGCCTCGCCGGCGTCCAATGCCGATTCCACGCAAGTGGGCGTCGTATTGTTCGACATTACCGACGGGATAGACCAGGCCGTAAAAGTATCGGATAAATATCCCGAAGCCGGGCTGGGCACAGCGAAGGCTGCTTACATGGCCGCCGCCGCAAAAGTTACCGGCGCGGATATTGATTTAATAATTCTGGCGCAGGGCCAGGGCCTGGCGCGGTATAAAACCGTTACCAAGCCTACCGCCAATATTTATGCTTCCGAGTTGTCGCTAACCGCTGACAACAAATTCAAGTTTACCCTGAACGAAGACGCCCAGTCGGTAAAGATTGACCTGCTTAATAACAACACCGAAGGCGAAAGCAGTGTTTTGGCTACCTACGACGCCGGCGCTTTGGCCAAAGGCGTGCATGAAATAGCACATGATTTCTCAACAGATGGCGTAGCGCTGGGCGCTTACCCATGGAGGGTTACGGCTACCGCCCGCCCGGTGGGGATGCCAACCAAAATATCCGACAACTCGCCGCAGTTCCTGTTCTACGCGCCGCGCGGCGTGGCGGTAGATAACAGCCAGACCAGCCCGTTCTTCGGGCGGGTGTATGTAGCGGAAGGAGCAGGCGGCGCTGTTACTGAAGGGGCTCCCGACCCGACGCGAACAACGCAAAGAGGCATGTATGTGCTCAACGCGGCGTTGACAGATGTGACCAACCAGCAAGAGAACAGCTATACCGGCGATGTAGCATGGGCAGCCGGTAGTAATACCGGTTATCAATACGCCCCGACACGCCCGGCAGTAGCTCCGGACGGGAAAGTATATATACCTTCTTCTATTTTTGCAAGTCCCGGCGTCTGGATGATGGATCCGGCGAATCCTTCAGGGAGTTTTACGCCGGTGTTTGGCGGAACGCCTGACGCTGCCGGCGTGGTAACAAATGGCTCCGGTGTGGTTATACATCATCCTGTACAGCATTGCTGGGTTACCGGATCCGGCACGGCGACCCAATTGTTCACGCTTGACAGGACCAGCGCCCCGGTACGTGGTTATATTTACCGGTACGATATAGGCGATTTAAGTGCATTACCGTGGACAAACGCCCCCAGTGATACCATTTACGACGACGCCACCGCTAAACTTCAAAATGCTTATGCCTCTATTGCTCCCGACGGACGCGGCGGCTGGTGGATTTCACAATACCGGGCAAACAGTAGCGAAGCCGTACCTTCACTTATTCATGTTACCGACGGAGCTATAAATTACAACTCCGGCGCTAATATCGGTCAAAATGGCAGCCTGCAGGGCAGCATGGCGGTAACCGCCGACGGAACATTACTGGCTTTGAGTACTAAAGGAGGAGAGGCGGAAGTTTACAGCATTACCTATGACGCCAACAATGCGCCGACGCTTACACTTCTTCATACCATTAAATGGTGGAATACCACGACTTCCTACTATATCACAGGCATGGCATTCGACGCTGCCGGAAACCTTTACATGGTGTCCAATGGTGTGGAACGCTTATTGGTCTTTTCCCTCCCGAAAGCCGAAAACAGCTTTACCACCTCGGCGCAAACGCCTTATGCAGTAGAAACCAGCATAGAACCGGCGAAAGCCAATGTCTATGCTTCCGAACTCTCGGTAACCGCCGACCGGAAGTTCCGGTTTACCCTGAACGATAATGCCCAGTCGGTAAAGATCACTTTGTACAAGGCATCCACCACAGCCTCGTCAGGTGTACCCACCACAGCCTCGTCAGGTGTACCCGCCACAGCCTCGTCGGGTGTATCCACCACAGCCTCGCCGGGAGAACAGGTGGCGGAGTATAATGTGGGCGCTTTAGCAAAAGGCGTACACGAAATAGCACATGACTTCCATGCCGACGGCATTGCATACGGCAAGTATGCATGGAGCGTTACGACGCAGGCGGCAGCGGTAGAAAATGTGACGAAAATATCCGATGATTCGCCGCGGTTCCTGTTCTATGGCCCGCGCGGCATAGCGGTAGATAACAGCTTTGAAAGCCCGTACTTCGGACGGGTGTATGCTGCTGAAGGCGGCGCTGGCGGGGTTACCGAAGGCGCTCC
>JAISLK010000006.1 GCA_031290935.1 Prevotellaceae bacterium
TTCAGTTAAATATCCTTTCTCCGACCGGATATTACGGTAAACAGGTCTGCGAACATGCCGAATATCTTCTGAATAACGGATTTTATACTTTCACGGGAACAGATATTCACAATCTGGAACATCATCGACATGCTTTTAACCAGAAATCATTAACCACGAAACTGATAAACCAAATTATATCCTTGACGGTTCTTACCCCTTCCACCTTTTAGTCTTCGACCCTTTACCCTTTCTACCCCTCTACACTGTATGCGCTGAGATGGTCTAATGCGAAGTTCGTGATAAATGTATAGCGTTCGGCATTTGCCGCCTGCCCGCGCGTGATGTAGATAGCCGCCGACTGGATGTAGTCGTCGCCGGTTTGCGAATCCAGCAACAGGAGATAGCCCATTACGATATGCCCCGCCATTTCGACTAACCGGCGGGCGTGGAAATCGGTATATTCATTGTCGTTTTTCTCTTTCACAAACTGCACGGCCTGTTCGTACTGGCCGGTCATAGCTATTAACAGCTTGCGCAGGTGTTCATGTTCCGCTTTCACCGGCAGGGCTTCGTATTCGCGTATTTTTTGCAGGTATGCGCCGGTGAGGACACCGCGTATGGCGGCCACTACCTGCAATTGCGACGTACCTTCGTAAATCGTCAGGATACGCGCATCGCGGTACATCCGTTCCACCGGGTATTCTTTCATAAACCCGGAGCCGCCGTGTATTTGCAGGGCGTCATAGGCGTTTTGGTTGGCATATTCGCTGGCAAACAGTTTCAGCAACGGCGTGTAGATATCCGCCAGCTTCTGGTATTCCTTTTGTTCGGCGCGTTCTTCCGGCGTCAGCTTGCGGCTTTCTGCAAGGATATTATAGGATTTGTATACGTCCACGAAGCGCGACGTTTCATAAAGCAGCGCCCGCGACGCCTGCAATTTCGCTTTAATCACGCCCAGTAATTCGTACACGGCAGGGAAGTGTACAATCGTTTTGCCGAATTGCGCCCGTTCGTGCGCATACTTCCATGCCTCGCGGTACGCGGCTTCCGACAGTCCTACCGACTGTGCGCCCACGCCCAGCCGTGCGCCGTTCATCAGCGACATGACATATTTTATCAGCCCCAGCTTGCGGTCGCCGACCAGTTGCGCCGGCGCATCGCGGAACACCAGTTCACAGGTCGGGGAGCCTTTGATGCCTAATTTGTTTTCAATCCGGCGGACGGTTACGCCGCCGTCGGCCTTGTCATATACAAAGTAAGACAGTCCGCGCCCGTCGGAAGAGCCTTCTTCGGAGCGTGCCAGCACTAATTTGATTTGCGCGTCGCCATTGGTGATAAAGCGTTTCACGCCGTTGAGCAGCCACACGCCTTTTTCTTCGTTCCATGCGGCTTTGAGCATCACGGCCTGCAGGTCGCTGCCGGCGTCGGGTTCCGTCAAGTCCATAGAGCAGGTGTCGCCTTTATTGATGCGCGGCAGGAAGCGTTCTTTAATTTCTTTCGATGCAAACTCGTGAATGGTTTCGGCGCAGTCCTGCAACCCCCATATATTGGCAAATCCGGCGTCGGCGCGGCTCACAATCTCGGCGGCCATCACGTAGGGCACCATCGAAAAGTTCAGCCCGCCGTATTCGCGCGGTAACGAAAGCCCATAGAGCCCGGCTTGTGTGAGGGCGTCGTGGTTTTGCTGCGTACCGGCGGCATATTTCACCCGTCCGTTGATGACTTGCGGCCCTTCATGATCTACGCTTTCGGCATTCGGCGCAATGATATTGGCGCAAATATCGCCGATTACTTCCAGTACTTTATCATAGCTGTCGAGCGCGTCGTCAACGTCTGCCGGCGCATAGTCATACTTGCCGTTGTCTGCAAAATTCTTTTCTTTTAATTCCACAATCTTCCGCATCAACGGATGCTGAAGCTGGAATTGCAAATCTTTGTTGTCGGTGTAGAAGTTCATTGTTGTTATTTTATGAAGTTAGAGAAGTTAATAGTAGTTAGAGAAGTTAATAGGGGTTGTTAGTTATGTTTGGTTTCTAATAATTTTTCGCAGTAGGCGTTTAGCTTCTCTAACTTCTTTTCGCTACTTACTGTTCTCCCTGTAGCGTTTAATCATTTTCGGAATCACTTCATTCAGGTCGCCGACGATGGCGTAGTCGGCTATTTGGTTGATGGGCGCGGCGGCGTCGGTATTGATGGATATGACCATCGCCGACTGGTCCATGCCGGCAGTATGCTGGATTTGCCCGGAGATACCGCAGGCGATGTACAGCTTCGGGCGTACGGTGATGCCTGTCTGCCCGACCTGTCGCGCATGGTCGGCAAAGCCGGCGTCAACCGCCGCACGCGATGCGCCTACTTCCCCGCCCAGCGTTGCTGCCAAATCAAACAACAGCCGGAAATTCTCCTTGCTGCCTACGCCGTAGCCGCCGGAAACGATAATCCCTGCGCCTTTAATATCCACCTTGCGTTCTTCGATGTGGCGTTCGAGAATTTCCACTGCAAAATCTGCGTCGGAGAGGTATTGCGCTACATTGACTTTCCTGACCTCGGGCGTTATGGGCGTGCTCACCGGTTCTTTCTTCATCACGCCTTCGCGTACGGTAGCCATCTGCGGGCGGTGTTCGGGGTTTATAATCGTAGCGATGATATTGCCGCCAAACGCCGGGCGAATCTGGTACAGCAGGTTCTTGTACGTACCGCCTTTAGTATCGCTGTGGTCGCCGATTTCCAGGCTGGTGCAGTCGGCGGTCAAGCCGCTTTTCAGCGCGCTGGATACGCGCGGCGCCAGGTCGCGGCCGATGCTCGTAGCGCCAAACAGGGCTATCTGCGGCTGTTCCGCTTTGATGATGCCGACAGTGATAGCGGCATGCGGCAGCGTGCGGAACGGCGACAAGCGGGCGTCATCGGCCAGGTGTACGATATGCGCCCCGTAGCGGGCGAGTTCTTTTTCTGTTCCCTGCAGGTTTTCCCCGATAGCCAGTGCTTCGAGCCGGCAACCCAGCTGCGTCGCCAGGGTGCGCCCTTTCGTAAGCAGTTCGAGGCTTACATCGGCCATCCTGCCGCCTTCCATTTCGCAATAAACTAAAATATTATTCATCCTGCACAGTGATTAAGTGATTAAGTGATTAAGTGATTAAGTAATGCCTTTCATTCATAATTCATAATTCATAATTCATAACTCATAACTAACCTATCGTATGGTTCGCCATCAGTTCTTTTATCAACGCATCCATGTCGGCGTCGGAGGCGGTGAGGCGCTTCGATTCTTTGGACTGGAATACGATGTTCTCTATTTTCTTTACTTTGGTCGGCGAGCCGGCAAGCCCGAACTGGGATTCGTCTCCGCCTACGTCGGCAACGCTCCATTCGGTGATACGCAAATGGTCGGGCAGCCGGCTGTCGTAAGCGTCATTGCCGGATTCCTGAAATTCCGACAAGGTTTTGGCGCGTTTATATTTCATCAGCTGTTTTGCATGGCGCGGCCGGCAGGCAGGCGCCGAGCCGTGTACGGTAATCACCAGCGGCAACAGCGCGGCCACTGTTTCCACGCCCCGTTCGAGGCGGCGTTTGACCTGTACTTTCCGGCCGTCGCAGGAAATGATTTCTTCGGCATATGTTACCTGCGGCCAGTGCAGTTTTTCCGCTACCTGCGGGCCTACCTGCGCCGTATCGCCGTCAATGGCCTGCCGTCCGGCAAGGATAATATCGGGGTTCATTTTGCGGACAGCCTGCGCCAGGGCATAGGATGTCGCCAGCGTATCGGCGCCGGCGAACTTGCGGTCGGTAAGCAGCACGCCGCCGTCGGCGCCGCGGAACAGCCCTTCGCGGATGATGTCGGCCGCGCGTCCCGGGCCCATCGTTAACAGGTGAACGGCGCTGCCGGGTATCCGGTCTTTCAGGCGCAATGCCTGTTCCAGTGCGTGCAGGTCTTCGGGGTTAAATATCGCGGGGAGGGCGGCGCGGTTCACCGTGCCGTCTTCCTTCATGGCGTTTTTCCCCACATTGCGCGTGTCCGGCACCTGTTTGGCCAGCACTACAATTTTGAGTGGTTTCATATTGTCAATTACTGTTTTTAATTTCCGGCGCCCTTATGCCTGCGCCGTGTTATTACCGAACGACAGCGGAATGGTCATCCCGCCTTCGTTGATTTTAATTTTCCCGTGCGACGATTCATATTTCAGGATATTATCCTGTAAAGCGCCGAGCAGCCGTTTGGCATGTTCGGGCGTAAGGAGGACGCGGCTTTTCACCTGCGCCTTGGGCATGCCCGGCAGGATACACACAAAGTCCAGAATAAACTCGCTTTGTGAATGGGAGATAACGGCAAAGTTCGCATACGTCCCTTCCGCAATCTCTTCCCTTAATTCGATATTGATTTCTTTTTGCTGTTCCATAATAGGTGTTTAATTTGACCCGGCAAAGATACGAATTTTTTTAATGTGGCAATGGAATTAACTGTTTAATGGGATTAATTGTTTAATGTGGCTAATTATGCATTACGGGCAAAGATGCAGGCAAAAAAACCGGGGAAGGGGGCATTTTGTTTAAACCAGCCCTTTTTTGGCGCAGCCCAACCCTTTTTTGGCGTAGCCCAAAGGTATTTTGGCGTAGCCTAAAGGTATTTTGGCGTAGCCCAAAGGTATTTTGGCGTAGCCCAAACTTATTTTGGCGTAGCCCAAACTTATTTTGGTGTAGCCCAAACTTGCTTTGGCGTAGCCCAAACTTACTTTGGCGTAGCCCAAAAGTACTTTGGCGTAGCCCAAAAAGGCCTGCGTCTATAGAGTTAAGAACTAAGAGTTAAGAACTAAGAGTTGGCTGGCGCCGGCAGCTCTTAACTCTTAGTTCTTAACTCTTAACTCTTAACTCTTAACTCTTAGTTCTTAACTCTTAACTCTTAACTCTTAACTCTTAACTCATCACTCATCCTTGCCGCCTCGAAGATGCCTTCGCTCATGGAGGGGTGGGGGTGGATGGCGCGGAGGAGGTCGCCGGCGCGTGCGCCCGTTTGGCGGGCGAGGACGAGTTCGGCAATCATTTCGGTTACGTGACTGCCGGCGAGGTGCGCGCCTAAGAGTTTGCCGGAGGCGTCGTCGAAAAGGAGTTTGACCAGGCCGTCCCTGTCGCCGTCGGCGGCGGCTTTGCCGGAGGCGGCGTAGAAGTATTTTCCGGTACGCAGCGCATATCCCTGTTCGCGGGCGGCGCGTTCGGTAAGCCCTACCGAGGCGGTTTCGGGGGTGGTATAAAGGCAGGAGGGGATGTTGTCATAGTCAACCGGCTCCGGCGAGCGGCCGGCGATGTATTCCACGCAGGCGAGCGCTTCGGCGGCGGCCACATGCGCCAGCGCCGGGGTGGCGATTACGTCGCCGACGGCATAAATGCCCGCTGCGCCGGTGCGGTAGCGTTCATCGACCTTGATACGTCCGTGTTCCACTGCTGCGCCGGCCGCTTCCAGCCCCATGTTTTCAATGTTTGCCGTGATGCCTGCGGCGGACAGTATTTTGCTTGCCGTTACCGTTTCTTCGCCTTTTTTTGTTTGCAGCCGCAGCGTGCATCCTTCGCCGGAGGTGTCGGCGTGCGTTACCTGCGCGGAGGTGATTACTTTTATCCCCGCTTTGCGGAAAGCGCGCGACAGCTGTGCGGAAATATCGGCGTCTTCCAGCGGGGCGATGGCGTCCATGTATTCGATTAATGTAACTTCTGCGCCCATGCAGCGGTAGAAATACGCCAGTTCGCACCCGATGGCGCCGGAGCCAATCACGGCGAGGCTTTCGGGAATCTCCGCCGGCGTTAAGGCTTCGCGGTAGCCGATGATTTTTTTACCGTCGATGGGCGCAAAGGGCAGGCTGCGGGCGCGGGCGCCGGTGGCGATAATGACATGGGGCGCGGTAACGGTTTGCCTGCCGCCGGCGCTGCCGGTTATTTCGACGCTTTTATCGGCCAGCAGTGTCGCCGTGCCGGCGAAGAGGGCGATGTTATTTTTCTTTAAAAGGAATTCCACGCCTTTGTTCATCCCGGCGGCCACCGCCCTGCTTCGAGCGACGATGGCTGCAATGTCCGGCGCTATGTTTTCCGCGTGTATGCCGAAGCCGGCAGCCTGCCGCGTTTCCTGCAATACCTGTGCGCTCCGGAGGAGGGCTTTGGTGGGAATACAGCCCCAGTTGAGGCAAATGCCGCCCCATTCCGCGCGTTCGACGATGGCGGTGCGGAAGCCCAGCTGCGCCGCGCGGATGGCTGCCGTATAGCCTCCGGGGCCGCTGCCTATAACTAATAAATCAAACATGTTTTTTTGTTTTGGTTGCAAAGATAGAAAAAAATACGGTTTGTTTTCGTATCTTTGGCCTCTGAATTTTCAAACAACATGAAACGCCTCTCGCAGTTGACCGCTCAATTGAGTTTCCAGCTTCGCCGGCTCCCCGAACGGCGGCTCACCCTGTTGCTGGCGCTGGCGGTGGGCGTTGGCAGCGGGCTGGCGGCGGTGTTGTTGAAAAACGCCATTCACTTTATCCGGTGGATGCTGACCAACTGGTTTAATACCCCTGCCGAAAGTTTGCTGTATATCGTTTACCCGGGCGTGGGGATGCTGCTGTCGCTGCTGTTTGTGCGTTATGTCGTCAAGGCGGACATCGGGCACGGGATAACGAAGGTGCTGTACGCTATTTCGCGGAAGAAGGCAAAAATCAAAGGGCACAATACGTGGAGTTCGATGGTCACAAGCGCGGTTACGATAGGTTTCGGCGGCTCTGTGGGCGCGGAAGCGCCGATAGTTTATACCGGCGCGGCGATTGGTTCAAAGGTCGGGCAGGTGCTTCACCTGAAGGAGCGGCATATTGCGCTACTGCTTGGTTGCGGTGCGGCGGGCGCTATTGCGGGGATATTTAAGGCGCCCCTGGCCGGTATCGTCTTTACGCTCGAAATCCTGATGTTCGACTTGACGATGACTTCTATCCTGCCGCTGCTGGTGTCGTCGGTTACGGCGACGGCCGTGTCGTTCCTGCTGCTGGGCGACGTGGTGCAGTTCCCTACGGGCAGTATCAGCCTTTTTTCCATGGCGAACATACCTTATTATATATCGCTGGGCGTCTTTTGCGGGTTTGCTTCGCTCTATTTCACGCGCGGGACGCTGTATGTCGAAAGCCTGCTGAAGCGTATCGAACGGCCGCTGCAACGCTGGCTCTGCTGCGCCATCGGCCTGGGGGCGCTGATATTCCTCTTCCCGCCGCTCTACGGCGAAGGCTATGATTCCCTGTCGGCGCTGCTCAATGAAAACGTCGCCGTAGCGATGGGGGAAACCGTGTTCGGCAGTTACCGGCAGGAGACATGGTTTGTGCTGTTATTTTTTGGCGGCGTGCTGTTGCTGAAAATACTTTCGATGTCGTTTACCAACAGCGGCGGCGGCGTGGGCGGCACGTTCGGCCCGACGCTGTTTATGGGCGGCGTCGCCGGCTTCCTGGTGGCGCGGCTAATCAACCTGAGCGGCATGGCCACGGTGCCGGAAGCCAACTTTGCGCTGGTGGGCATGGCGGGGATGATGGCCGGCGTGATGCAGGCGCCCCTGACCGCTATCTTCCTTATCGCCGAAATCACCAAAGGGTACGACCTGCTGATGCCCCTGATGCTGGCGTCCGCCGTATCGTTTGTAACCGTCCACGGGTTTGAAAAACATTCTATCTATACCAAACGCCTCGCCCTGCGCGGCGACCTCATTACGCACGACAAGGACAAGGCGGTGCTCACGCGCCTCTCCATCCAGCCGCTGATTGAAACGAACTTCAATGCCGTGCTGCCGGAGCATACCCTGGGGACGTTGATAAAAGTCGTTTCCCGTTCGCACCGGAACCTGTTTCCCGTGATAGATATTCGCAGCCACCTGCTGGGCGTGGTGCTGCTCGACGATATACGCCCTATCATGTTTGACGCCGGGCGCTATGACTCCACTTTTGTGCGCGACCTCATGCAGCCCGTGCCCGCCACCGTAGAAGAATACGAAAGCATGGAATCGGTGCTGAATAAATTTGAACAGACCGGCGCATGGAATTTGCCGGTGGTGAGCGACCATAAATACATCGGGTTTGTATCCAAATCAAAAATATTTAATGCCTACCGGCAGCAATTACAGGAATTTTCTTATGAATAGTACGTACCTTACCCTTATCGCCCAATCCGTCGGCGTACAGGAATGGCAGGTGGAACATACCCTGCAGCTCCTGTCCGGCGGCGCCACCATTCCTTTTATCAGCCGCTACCGGAAAGAAGCGACGGGCGGGCTGGACGAAGTGCAGGTCGCCGAAGTGAAACACCTCGCCGCCCGCTACGACGAACTGGATGCGCGTAAAAACGCTATCCTGAAATCCATCGAAGAGCAGGGGAAATTAACCGCCGGCCTGAAAGCAACTATCGACGCCTGCCTGCACCTGCCGGCGCTGGAAGATATTTATTTGCCCTACCGCCCGAAACGCCGCACCCGCGCGTCCGTAGCCAAAGAGAAAGGACTGGAACCCTTGGCGGAGATGATACGGCAACAGCAAACCGGCCACTGGGAAACCGTCGCCGGGAAGTTCCTGAACGAGGCGGTAACCTGCGTGGAAGACGCACTGGCCGGCGCACGCGACATCGTGGCCGAACAAATCAACGAAAATGCGCAGGTGCGCGACGCCCTGCGCCGGTTTTTCCGGCGCGACGCGGTGCTGTATTCCAAAGTAGTCAAGGGAAAGGAAGCGGAGGGGGTAAAATATAAAAATTATTACGACTACCATGAAAGCCTCCGGCGTATCCCGTCGCACCGCCTGTTGGCGGTGTTGCGCGGCCATCACGAAGGGGCGCTGTCGATAAAAGCGCACCCCGGCGAAGCGCAAGCCATCGCGCTTATCGAAAAACTGCTCCTGCGCCCGGGTGCCCCCGCCGGCCAGCTGCAACTCGCCATTGCCGACGCCTACAAACGCCTGCTGTGCCCGTCGCTGGAAACGGAAATCCTCCATGAACAGAAAGAACGCGCCGACGCGGAGGCCATCAATGTATTTGCCGAGAACCTGCGGCAGCTGCTGCTCTCGCCGCCGCTGGGGCAAAAGCGCGTGCTGGCCATTGACCCGGGCTACCGCACCGGATGCAAGGTCGTATGCCTCGACGCGCAGGGCAACCTCGTGCACAATGAAACCATTTACCCGCATGCGCCGCAGAACGAACGGGTCGCCTCCATGAAGAAAATTACTTCCCTCGTGGACGTCTATAAAATCGAAGCCATCGCTATCGGCAACGGCACGGCCGGCCGCGAAACGGAACATTTTATCCAGCGCATCGCCTTTCCCCATAAAGTTCTTGTTTTTGTGGTCAGCGAAGACGGCGCGTCGGTGTATTCCGCTTCGCCCGTGGCGCGGGAAGAATTTCCGCAGTATGACGTAACCGTGCGCGGCGCCGTATCCATCGGCCGCCGCCTTATGGACCCGCTCGCCGAGCTGGTCAAGATAGACCCGAAATCCATTGGCGTCGGGCAGTACCAGCACGATGTAGACCAGGCCAGGCTGAAAGAACGGCTGGATGCGGTAGTGGAAAGCTGCGTGAACAGGGTCGGCGTGAACCTCAACACCGCCAGCAAGCACCTGCTGACCTACGTCTCCGGGCTGGGGACGCAGCTGGCGCAGCATATCGTGGACTACCGCAGGGAACACGGCAGCTTCCGCTCGCGCGAACAGCTGAAGCAGGTAAAACGTTTGGGCGAAAAAGCCTTTGAGCAGTGCGCCGGCTTCCTCCGCATCCCCGACGCCGGGGATCCGTTAGACAACAGCGCCGTCCACCCCGAACGCTATGCGCTGGTAGAACGCATGGCGCGCGACCTGGGCCAAAGCGTCGCCGGGTTGCTGGCCAACGGGGAAGCCCGCAAGCAAATTGTCCTCCAAAATTATGTGGACGACACGGTGGGGCTGCCCACCCTGTCCGACATCATGGAGGAACTGTCCAGGCCCGGCCGCGACCCGCGCGTCCCCGCAAAAGTGTTCGAGTTTTCCCCCGACGTATTTTCGATAGACGATTTACGGCCGGGCATGGTCTTGCCGGGCATCGTTACCAACCTTACCAACTTCGGCGTATTTGTGGACGTCGGCGTAAAGCACGACGGGCTGGTGCATATCTCGCAGCTCGCCGACCGCTTTGTATCCAGCCCCGCCGAGGTCGTCAAACTCCACCAGCACGTCAAAGTCAAAGTCCTCGAAGTGGACCCCGCCCGCGAAAGAATCAACCTGAGCATGAAAGGAGAACTGTCTTAGTTAAGAGTTAAGAGTTGGCTGGCGCCGGCAACTCTTAACTCTTAGTTCTTAACTCTTAACTCTTAATTACCAATTTACAGAGTTGCTGTTTCAAGGCATTGCTTCCGGCTTGCCACAGCCAGCGGCGGCGGACGGCTTGCGCAAGGTCTTCGGGATAGCCGTTTGCGAGGAGCGCCCGGTAACATTCCTGCATGCTGTCTCTGCTGTTTTGAGCGGAAAGGCCGCCTGTGCGGAAATTTGCAATCACTTTATCAATATAAAAGAAGGGCGTACCGGCTTTATAATTCCGCAGTGCAAAATCGAAATCGCCGGATAACCTGTACCGCAGGTCAAACAACCCATGTTGCCGGTAAGTGGCTTTGGTAACAAAAACCGATGCGTGGCAAAAACAAAGACCTTTATACAAATTAGCCATATCCGGCGCGGCCTTTTTCTCTTTAAAAAACCGGCTGTTGCCAAAATAGAAGTTGGCGTTGCCGTAAAATATGCCGTACTGCGGGTGGCCTGTCCATGCGCGGACGATGTTTTCCACCGCATCGGGCTGGTAGAAATCGCTGGCGTTAATGATGCCGATCAATTCGCCGGAGGCTTTCCGGATGCCTTTGTTCATCGCATCATAAACGCCGTTATCGGGTTCGCTGAGGAAGCAGGCAATATGCTCCCGGTAGCGCCGGATAATCGCTGCCGTGCCGTCGGTTGACTGCCCGTCGATGAGGATATACTCAATGTTTTTATACGACTGGGCGGTTACGCTTTTAATGGTCTGCTCAAGGTATTTTTCCGCGTTATATGTTACGGTAATAATAGAAACCAATGGGGTTGTCATGTGTATCGTATTTTAAGAGGGCTTACCAGTATGGCGCCGTGCCCATATCGCAATAAGGGTTTTTGGGCATCTCTTCCGGGTACGGGCGTTTCCAGGAGGGATTGTATAATTTGTG
Source organism: Prevotellaceae bacterium (assembly GCA_031290935.1). GTDB lineage: Bacteria > Bacteroidota > Bacteroidia > Bacteroidales > UBA932 > JAIRKX01. The sequence continues at coordinate 11,180 of JAISLK010000006.1, forward strand.
TTGATAGGAATAATTGGGGGCTTCCCACCGGTTGCCTTTTATGCCGAAGAGCAGCTGCGTTGTTCCGCCCATGTGCACCGCCTGTTTCCCCAGTGTTTTTACAAATGCCGCCAACGGCAATCCGTACGCTCCGGCGCCGATAACCGCGATGTCAAAATCTGTGGCTTCGATTTTCCTGCACAGTGCATCACAGGCGTCGAACCAGGTGGCATACCCGCCGGTGGAGCTCCTGCCAACGCCTTGCGTAGGGCGGATAATATGTAATGACCGGAATAACGGCAATACCTTGGGGTTGGTGAACAGGTTCTCCCGGTGATGTTCGTACTGGTAGCGGATGCTTTTTTCAAAGGGATGGATGACCAGCACTTTTTTATCCTCTAAGCATTCCGACCATGGCTCGGTGTACCACCATGCTTCCAGCGAGGCAAGGTTAACGAGTGTGGCCGTATTCGACCATCTTTTTATCAGCTTTTCTTCGGCCGTCCATCCGTGGAAACTGTTCCAGCAGGCAAGTATATCGATATGCCCGGCGCTCTTTGCATACAAATCGACAAAGCGGGGGATTAATTTTTTATCGTCCGGGAAAAACCCGGAAGAGATACATAAGGTGTCCACCTGCTGCTTTTTCCCCCAATAGGCCGGCTGCAGGAGGAAGCGGTCGATGGTATCCAGTTCCGTGTTTCCATAACGGGTAATCATGGCCGGCTTGCCCGATAACAGCAGCGCTTTAATTCTTATATTTCCTTCCCCGTTCGGATGATAAGGGATAATGCGGTTCCGGAAGGGTATTCCGTTATGTCGGGCGACTTTTCTTGCAAACAGTTCTTTTTTTACGGCGCAGGATAGCGCCCGGAATACGGTGCGTATTTTTTTCATGACAAAGAAGCAGTAAGTAGTTTACGGTATATTTCATACATTTTGTCGCTGTATTCTTCCGAAGTGTACAGCCTGTTTACGGCCTGCTGCGAACGCTTTATCATGGGGAAATAATGTTGAATGCCGTTGTCCGCTACTTCCTGCATTTTTTTCGCCATGTCTTCTGCCGAGGCCGCGCACCGGACGCCAATTTCGCCGCCGGTAACGGAAAGCCCGTTATCCAGCTGCTCTTTGATTCCGTGTGCATCGTGGGCGATAACGAGGCATCCGTTAGCCATCGCTTCGGCAACTACCCGCCCGAAGGCTTCGCTGCGCGAAGGTACGAAAATGGCCGCTGCGATGGACATCCACCGGGCAATTTCTTCTTTCGGCTGTTTCCCGATAAATAAAACGCTGCCCGGGGGGATATGGCTCCGGTGGATGATTTGCATGAGTTTCTTTTTATAACTGCGGCTGCTCCCGCCTGCAAGGTATAACCTGTAATTGCCGTTATGCAAAGCAAACCGGCAAAAGGCTTCGACTAATGCGGTTACTCCTTTTTCTTCATACATAGCTCCGGCATATAAAAAGTAGTTTTCTTTTTGCGGGCAGAACGGCAACCGGTCTTTTTGCAGCACGCCGTTATATACGACATGGCTGTGCGGTACGTCGAAATAATCGGCGATGCACCTGGTAATGGGAACAGGGTAATTGCCGCGCTGCTTCAGCAGTTGTATCAGTCTTTTCTTTCCGCCCAGTATCCACCGTCCCATGTCCCTGTCCTGGTATTCCCGTAAGTGCCATACATGGGGAATGCCTTTCCGGCGGGCTATCTTGTATCCCATCCGGAATACGCCTGCGTTGGTATGGATAATATCCGGCCGGAAGTCGCGGATAATTCTTTTAAGTTTGGGCGCCACAAAGGCGTTATAGCGCCATGCGATGAACAGTTTTATGGGGAAATAAATAAAGTCTTTGAGGGATTTTATTTTCGGGACGCTGTATTGTCGCATGCGTATTTTAGCGTAAGGGATGGCTTTTTGGTCCAGGAGATTTTGCAGCCCCAGCAGGTGCGGCATCACAACGTAAGGGGTTACCTTATCGCCTAATGCGTCGAGCAAAGTCATCAGCGACTGGTCTGCGCCGTAGGAGCCGCCTGTGGTAATGTATAATATTTTCATCGGTACAGTTTTATTTTTTTCTTAATACAAAAAATAGATGGTACGGATTATGGGGCGCGATATACCATTTTTCGACAGCAAAGAATTTCCGCATACTTTTTAATACGCTTCGTTTGGTATGTCCGCGTGTGCCGGTTTCCCAATAATGTTCTCCGTCGAAGGTGTGTTTTTTGAAAAATTTGTGTATGTATATATTTGCTTTTACGGTTTTGATGACCGGCAATTTCAGTTCGATTTTGTATTTCATCGCCGAATAGGGCAGGCTGATGATGACGTGTCCGGCGTGTTGCGCCAGCTGTTGCAAAATGTTTTCAAACCTGTCGCGGGGCAGGTGTTCCAGCACCTGACAGCACAGGATGACGTCAAAGCGTTTGTCGTGCAGCACGGCGTTGATACAGGCTACATCGCCTTCGTAGTCGGGGTGCAGGTGTTTGTCGAAATCGTATGTGTAAACCTGCACGCCCTGTGCGGCGAGTGTTTTTCCGACAATATTGTCTCCAACGCCGATAATCAAAACTGTTTTGGGGGCGAGTGCAAGGGCTTCCGTTATCTGGTGCCAGTAGGAGGTCCATCGCGGGAGGTCTGTATAGGTTTGGAAGTTGTAGTGGCTGGCGTCCACCTGAAGGGTATGGGGGGTTACATCTGCATTCATAAGCACCGGCTTTAACATGCTACGATGGTAACATCTCCTTCGGTGGACCACTTGAGGCGGTCGCCCCAGGGGATTTGTGCGGCTTCGGGGCGGCGGTCGAAAATCACCAGATAGCAGTGCGTCGGCAGGCTGCCGTCCGGCCGGAGCGGCGGCGAGAAGCTGTTGCGGTAACGAAGGACTTGCTGTATGCCGGTTTCCTTCACCTTGTCGAACGTCTGCCCTTTCCGTAGGAGTTTCACTTCAATGATATCCCACTTGTTTTTGTACTCAACGGCCAAATCCATGCGGCCGCGCCCGGCGGCGTATTCCCGCTCAATGCGGCCGTCCCCGTTGGTAACACGTTGCAGAAAGGCCATCAGCAGCAGGTGCGGAAAGGCTTCGGAATAGTTCGACATTTCTTCCCATTCCTCCGAGTGGGTTTGCCAGAAGGCTTGGAACTCGCGCAGGAGGCCGTCCATATCCAGCGTGCCGTCGGGCTTTTGCCATTGCCATTCGGGCGCCGGGATAGCCAGCTGTGTGCTGTAAATAAGATGCCGGGCGATGACCTCCCGGTAAATAGGGTTGGCTATTTGCGGCGTGCCGTTATCCGTAGTAACCAACCCAAGGTCTAAGCAGATGCGGAACGTTTCGCTCTCGGCCAGCGAGGGGTCGGACGCGCCGGTAATCAACTTCTCAATGAGGATGCGCACACCGGGGTCTTCCAAGCGATAGGCGAGCGCGTCAAGGTGCGTTTCGCGTGCCAGAATCATTTGTTGGCGCGCTTCTTCAATATGTTTGATGGTTACGGTTTCCGTACTGTCTTCATCCAGTATCCGCAGGGTAGCCCGCATGAACAGGGAGTTCACAATCCATGGCTGGCCTTTCGACTGCTCATAGACGTAGCCCAACGCGTCGCCGGTGATTTGCTGCCCGGTTTCGGCAGTGCGCTGGGCAAACAGTTTGGCGATGTCTTTTTTTGTGAAGTTCGACAGCGACGCCGAATCTTCTTTGACATTAAACGGCGACCCCGGGTTTATCGCCTTGCCGTCTTTGGTTTTCACGATGTAATCTTTCAAATCGCGCATGCCCACCAGCGCGACCGACACGGGGAATGCACCCACGCCGCGGGAGGCAAAGCCTCCGCGCAACTGGCGCAGGAAGCTCACCATGGCTTCGCCTTCCAGTACATCCACCTCGTCGAACAGCACAATCAGGGGCTTTGGCGCCACTAATTCCGACCACCTGATTAAGGTATCGCTCAACATACTTCCAACGCTGGTAGCGGGCACCTCCGGGATATCCATGTCCGACATTCTGGTGTAGGCCTGAATAGCGCTGCAAATGGTTGGCATGGCGCGTTCCGGCTCTGTAAGCCCCTGGCAGGTTTCTACGCTTACGTAGCAGGCAATGGCTTCGCCGCCGGTGTTAATTTCGTTCATCCAGCTTTTCAGAAAAGTGGTTTTGCCCATTTGGCGCGCTGCGTGAAGCACCCAATAGAGCTGGTCTTTGATGTAGCGGTGCAATTGTGCGCCTACCAGGCGGTCGGCGGGCGGCAGCATATAATGCCGCTGCGGGTTGCAGGGCCCTGTGGTGTTAAAGAAACGCGGAGCAGTCATGTCATTATTTTTTTTACAAAGATAAGAAAATAATATACCCCGTTATTTCCCGGGGCGCAGTTTTTTCAGTTTATTTAACAGCAGGCGCACCGTGCTGTTCACGTCTTCGGATATTTTTAGCGCATACAGCAAAATCGCACCTGCCGTTGCCAACACTGCGCTGCGGCAGATGGCGTCTATCCAGGGGTTGTCGAACTGGAACAAAAAACAGTTTATTCCTGCCAGCAGCAGGAATATTGCGAGGAGTTTTAAGGTGCCCGGAGAATACGGGTTGCCTTTTACTTTTTTCAGCACGAGCCATTGCTGCACCCCGAAAGAGAGCACGCAGCTGATAGCCGTTGCGAGGGCGGCGCCGGTAATGCCCCATACCGGAATCAGTAAATAATTGGTGAGTATCCCCGCGCCGATGATGAAAAACACAAAGTACAGACTCCAGTAATAATATTTTGAAAAGCTGATAAGCGTACCGCCGAAGTTGAGCGTTATTTCTATCAGCTTCGCCAGTCCTGTGAAAAACATTACCCACTTGCCTTCCGCGTACACGGCGCCGTTGGGGATAATCGCAAAAATATTATCAATATTTGCCCAGACTAAAATAAAAATCAGTCCGCCTGTCAGGAGCTGGTGGAGGGATACTTTTTTGTAGAGCGCGTTGGCTGTTTCAAAGTCGCCTTTTTTGAGGGCGGCGGCGGCTATGGGGGCAGAGATGGCGCTGATGGAGCGTGAAGGAATTTCAATCACCGCCGTCATGTAAAAAGCAATGGTGAAGATGCCGGCATAGCTCAATCCCAGCTGTGAAGTAATCATAAACAGGTCGAGCCTGCCAAGCATTGTACTGCCCAGCGCGCCGATAATTAAATACAGGGAATACCGCAAAATATCTTTCCGCAGCGGGCGGGTGACATACGATACGTCATGATGCAGGGAAGTTACAGCGGTTTTAAGCACATACAAAAAGAGGCACAGCATCCCCGCGCCGTAGGTTATGATATAACCCGCCACCAGCCCGCTGCGGTTAATGAAATGGTAGCCGTAAAGCAAATAAACCGACAGCAGGCATAACCGGATGATGATTTCGCGGTTGAATTTGGGTACGGCTATGCGCATGTTGGCGTTGGAATACACTTCGAGTACCGATAAATAGGCAAAGAAGAAAATCAATGGCGTTACCCAGTAGTAATAAGAAATAAAAAGGCTTGATTTTTCCGCGAACAAAAGGCTGACCGGTTCTTTCAGGAAAACATAAAGCGGAATAAACAGCAGGCACCCGAGGAAAGGCAGTAACAGCATGTAAAAAAAGAAGCCGTTGTGCTTTTTCTTTTCATCTTTGAAGTAGGGGAAAAAACGTATGATCGATGACGGGGTGCCCAGCTGGGCAAGGATGGCAAACAGTGTCCCCGCCTCCACTGTTACTTTTAGTAACCCGATATCTTCGGGCGGCAGAAACTTTGTGAGCACAAACAGGGTGGTCAGGAAGCCAATGAAAGCGCCGGCGTAGGTGATGGCTGTGCCCTTTATACTTTGGCGGATGACGATTCCCATGGCTTTTTATTTGTAGATGCGGGACAGTTTTTCATTGCTTTCCATGCCCCGGCGGAGGATTATTTTCAGTACGCACGCGCGGAGGAAGCCCCAGCCATAGGCGGTGATTTGGATGACCGCTGCGAAGAGGGAGAGGATAGCGGTTTTTATTCGTTTTGTTTTCCTGAGGGCATCCGTGAAGAGCACTGCGAGGGCGGCAGCGGGGAGGAGGAGTATCAAGGGAGCGAAAAAGGCGGTTACGGCAATGGCCGTGCCGGCGAGGAGGGCGATAGCCGGGAGGGCGTGTACGGGCTTTAGCGTGTTTTTATGGATTAGCGCGAGGTTGACGCGGGCTGTTCCGAAGTTGCGTACTTGTTTGTAGAACTGGAAGAGGCTGATGCGCCGTTTGTGATAAACGAAGAGTTCGGGGTAGCAGGCTATGCGGAATCCGGCGCGGGCGATGCGGATGGAGAGGTCGATGTCTTCACCCAGCATGTTGTTGAAGCCGCCGACTTTTTCGTACACCTTTCGCGAGAAGCCCATGTTGAAAGTCCGGGGCTGGAATGTCTCCACTGTGTGCTTTCCGCCGCGGATGCCGCCGGTAGTGAGGGGCGCGGTCATGGCATAGCTGATGGCTTTCTGAAGGTCGGAGAAGGAGGGATGGGCGGCGTCGGGGCCGCCGAAGCAGGGGGCCCCGCCGGCAGCGAGGCATGCTTCGAGGCGGGCGAAGTAGCGCGGAGGGATGATGCAGTCGGAGTCGAAGAAAATAAAGTAATCGCCCTTTGCGAGGCGCATGCCTGTGTTCCGGCTGTGGCTGCGTCCGGTGTTGGCTTTGGCGTGGTAGATAATGGGCAGGGCGGGGGCGAATTTTTCTGCTGTTTGCCGGCAGGGGAGGGTAGAGCCGTCTTCTATGATGATTACTTCGAAGGGGATGTTCCCTTCCTGCCGGCAAAGGCTTTCGAGGAGTTCGGCTATCTCGGCGGGGCGGTTGTACACCGGTACGATTATGGAAAAAGTCATCTTGTCGTGCAAAGTAATGGGAGCAAAGATACAAAAAAGATTTAGAAGTTGGGGAATTTGTTGCTTTGAAATTTTTATAATGGTGGAACATTTGCTTCTTGGTATGGAAAACTTGCTTCTTGGTATGGAAAACTTGCTTCTTGGTATGGAAAACTTGCTTCTTGGTATGGAAAACTTAGTTCTTGGTACGAAAAACTTAGTTCTTGGTACGGAAAACTTAGTTCTTGGTATGGAAAACTTGCTTCTTGGTATGGAAAACTTAGTTCTTGGTATGGAAAACTTGCTTCTTGGTATGGAAAACTTAGTTCTTGGTATGGAAAACTTGCTTCTTGGTATGGAAAACTTAGTTCTTGGTACGGAAAACTTGCTTCTTGGTATGGAAAACTTAGTTCTTGGTATGGAAAACTTAGTTCTTGGTACGGAAAACTTGCTTCTTGGTATGGAAAACTTGCTTCTTGGTATGGAAAACTTAGTTCTTGGTACGGAGGATTCTGCAGGTATGTACGGAGGGAGCCAGAGAGAGGCGGCTGGCGGTTTGTGACGGGCGGTTCCTTATGGATGAACGTGGCGTTTTCTCCACCGGAGTCCTTCGCCTATGGCGAGAACGAGGGCGGTTCCTGCGATAATGGTTATCCAGTCTCGAAGGAGGAGGGGAGTCGTTCGAAAAGCCTCGCCGCCCCACTGTACGATGATTATTTGGAGGAAGAGGATGAGGGCGGCGATGATTATAAAGGGTTGGCTGTTTTTGAGGTTGTGGAAGGCGGAGGCGGTAACGCCGGCAGCGCGTGCGTTGAAGAGGTTCCAGAATTGGAGGAGGACGAAGACGGTGAAGAAAACGGACTGTTCGTAGCGGGTGAATGCTTGCCCGGAGGCGTTGAACCGCGCAAGAAGCCCGAGGAGGAGCGCAAGGAAGATGGCGGCCTGGGAGAGGATGGCGGTGGCCATGGGCCGGGTGATGATAAAGTCTGACGCGCGGCGGGGGGGGTGTTTCATGAGGCTGCTGTCGGGCGGTTCGGTGGCGAGGGCGAGTGCGGCGAAGGTGTCCATGATGATGTTTACCCAGAGCATTTGCGTGACGGTGAGGGGGAGCGGTACACCGATGAAGGGGCCGATGAAGGCCAGCAGGAGCGCCAGTACGTTTATGGTGAGCTGGAACTGTACAAATCGCTGGATGTTCCGGTAGAGCGACCGGCCCCAGCGGACGGCGTTGACAATGCTGTTGAAGGAATCATTGAGGAGGATGATGTCGCTGGCGTTTTTCGCTACGGAGGTGCCGGAGCCCATGGCAAGTCCGACATTGGCGTGGTTGAGGGCGGGGGCGTCGTTGGTGCCGTCTCCGGTAACGGCGACGATTTGGTGGTTTTGCTGGAGGAGTTTAACCAGCCGGAGTTTGTCTCCCGGGCGTGCGCGGGACATGATTTTAATTTCTGCAGCTCTTTCCCGGGCTTCGTCGTCGGAGAGGGCGGCGAAGTCGCTGCCGGTGATGTGTCGCCGGGCGGCTTCATCGGCGGTGCTCCAGAGCCCTGTCTGGCGGGCTATTTCGATGGTGGTGGCGGAGGTATCTCCGGTGATTATTTTGATTTCTATTCCTGCTCTCAGGCAGTCTTTAATGGCGTTGGTTACGTTGGGTCGTACGGGGTCGGCGATGGCGACAAATCCGAGGAAGGTCATTCCGTGGAGCTGCTCGTCAAGGGTTCCCGGGGGGCAGTCGGGGGGGGTGCTGTAGGCGATGGCCAGTGTGCGCATGGCGCGTTGCTGGTAGTTTTGGAGCATCGTTTGGGTAGATTCGGGGATGCTTGCCGGGGTGCATTTGGTTAATATGATTTCAGGGGCCCCTTTGATGAAGATGAATGTTTTGTTGCCGGCGGAGCGTATGTGGGTGGCCATGTATTTTTTTTCGGTTGTAAAGGGGGCGCGTTCGATGATGGTTGCTTCGCGGCGGATTTTTTGGTAGTCTGCGCCCTGTTTGTGCAGCCAGTAGAGGAGTGCGCCTTCAGTGGGGTTGCCGAGAGTTGCGCCGTTTTCGGGGTCGAGGTGGGCGGTGGTGTTGGCGGCAATAGCCATGGCAATGAAGGGGTGGAGGCATTTTTCTTCTTCTGTGACATAGGGCCGGGCGGGGTGGAGCACGCAGAAGTGTGCCGCCTGTACGCGCATGTGGTTTTGTGTGAGGGTGCCGGTTTTGTCGGTGCAGATAACGGTTGTGGCGCCCATGGTTTCACAGGCATGCATGCGGCGTACGAGGTTGTTTGTGCGTGTCATTCGGCGCATGCTGTATGCCAGGCTCATGGTAACGCTCATGGCGAGTCCTTCGGGTACGGCGACGACGATGAGGGTAATGGCTATCATGAAGTAGGTGAGGAGCCGGGCAAGTGTGTCATAGGAAGGGGTAAAGGGTGTTCCGGCGATGGCGTCGCGTGCGACTAAGAGTGCAAATGTGGCGGCGGCGATGGCAAAGCCTGTTTTTCCGATGATTTTGCTTAGGCGGTGCAGTTGTTTGTTCAGGGGTGTTTCTTCGCTGTTCATTTCGGTGGCTTCCCGCGCTGTTTTCCCGATTTCCGTTGCATCGCCTACGGCTGTGACGCGCATTACGCCCTGGCCTTCGGCGATGGTAGCGCTGCGCAGTATTACGTTCGGTGAATAGGTGGTGGCGAAGGTGCTTACGGGTTCTGCCGTTTTGCGCGACGGCAGGGATTCGCCGTTCAGGGTCGATTCATTGACCGATAAGGCTATTGCTTCGAGCAAATCGCCGTCGGCAGGGGCCTCGTCGCCCTGTTCGAGTAAGACGGTATCGCCGACGACTATGTCGCACTTGGGTATTTCCGCGGGTTGTCCGTTGCGGATAACTTTTACGGCGGCTTCGTTATCTGCCTGGTTGAGGATGTCAAATTCTTTGCTTGCTTTGTATTCATTGGCAAAGGCCAGCGCCGTGGCTAATAATACAGCGAGGAGGATGCCGAGGCCTTCGACGTAGGAACTGCCGGGGTCGAAACAGGCGGCAACGAGGGCAATGATAGCCGCTGCCATTAGGAGCCGGATGATGGGGTCTTTGAATTTTTCCAGAAATAATTTCCACCAGGGTTTGCGCGGGGCAGGGGTCAGTATGTTCTTCCCGTGCAAGGCGCGCGACTGTAAGACTTCTTCGTTATTTAATCCATTATATATCAAAATCTGATTATTCTTTTTTGGTTTTTAACTCAAAAAGGGATAGCGGTAGTCTGCAGGTGGCGCGAGGCATTCTTTGATAGCGCGGGGAGTTGTCCAGCGGAGCAGGTTAAGGTGGCTGCCGGCTTTATCGTTGGTGCCACTTCGGCGTGCGCCGCCAAAAGGCTGCTGGCCTACCACCGCGCCGGTGGATTTGTCGTTGAAGTAAATATTTCCCGCGGCATATTTTAAGCGTTGCGCCGCTTGCCACAAGGCATAGCGGTCTTCTGCAAATATGGCGCCGGTCAACCCGTAGGGCGAGGTTTCGTCGAGCAGTTGCAGGGTTTCTTCCCATTCTTTTTCGGGGTAGGCGTACACGGAGAGTACGGGCCCGAAGATTTCTTCTTCCATTGTAACAAAATGCGGGTCTTTTACCTCAATAACCGTCGGCTGTACGAAATAACCCTGCGATTTGTCGCCCGTGCCGCCCGCGATAATGCTGGCGGCGGGTGAGCTGTGCGCCCGGCCGATGTAATTCATGATGGTGTCGAACGATGTTTCGTCGATGACGGCATTGTGGTAGTTGCCAAAATCGCGCACGTCGCCGGTTTTGACCGTTGCGAGCATATCGCAGAGGTATTGTTTCACTTCCGGCCAGCGGTTCGACGGGATGTAGGCGCGCGACGAGGCCGAACATTTCTGCCCCTGGTATTCAAACGAACCGCGCACCAGCGCTACTGCGAGCTCCTGTGCTTTCGCCGACGGATGCGCAATGACAAAGTCCTTGCCGCCTGTTTCGCCTACCAGTCGCGGGTAGGAGCGGTAGGTGGAAAGATTTTTCCCCGCCGTTTGCCACAGGTGGTCGAAAGTGGCGGTAGAGCCGGTGAAGTGCAGCCCGGCAAAATGCCTGCTGGCCAGCGCCGCATTGCCGATGATGCGTCCTGCGCCGGGCAGGAAGTTGACAACGCCGTCGGGCAAACCGGCTTCCTTGAATATCTTCATCAGGTAATAGTTCGAAAACAGGGCGGTGGTCGCCGGTTTCCAAAGGGTAGCGTTGCCCATCAGCACAGGCGACAGGTTCAGGTTCGAGGCAATGGCAGTAAAGTTGAAAGGCGTTACTGCCAATACAAATCCTTCGAGCGGGCGATATTCCATCCGGTTGATGACGCCGGTTTCGCTGTGCGGCTGTTCGGCGTAAATGCGTCCGGCATAGTGGGCGTTGAAGCGCAGGAAGTCGATGTTTTCGCATGCCGAATCTATTTCCGCCTGAAAGGCATTTTTGCTTTGCCCAAGCATGGTGGCGGCATTCAGGAGGGCGCGGTATTTTTTCGACGCCAGTTCGGCAATGCGCAGCATGATAGCGGCGCGTTCTTCCCAGGGGAGGCGTTCCCATTCTTTTTGCGCTTTCACGGCGGCGGCTATGGCGGCTTCTACTTCTTTTGCGCCGGCTTTGTGGTAAGTGGCCAATACATGCCGGTGGTCGTGCGGCATCACCACTGTGCCGGTGTCGCCGGTGCGCACTTCGCGTCCGCCGATGATGACGGGGATTTCAATGGTTTCGGACGATAGTCGCGTTAATTCTTCTTGCAGTTCTTTACGTTCGGCTGTGCCGGGAGCATAACTTTTTATCGGCTCATTCGCCGGGTAGGGAAAATGATATATCGTCATAAGTTGTGAGTTATTTTAGTTGTAAGTCGGGTTTAGTGATTAGTTGTAAGTCATAAGTCGTAAGTTGAAGCCGGCGCACTTTCCGCGACTTACAACTTACGACTTATGATTTACGACTAAAAAAGATTAATATCCGAAAATTTCTTCAAGTTTTAGGGTTTGTACCGGCGCAATCTTGTTGATGGCGGCGAAATCCAGCTCTTTCTTGTCGCCCAGAATGCAGTAGACATACGGTAATCCTTTGACATATTTTTCCTGAAATGCTTTTACGTCCTGCAATGTGAATTGCGGAATCTGTTCAAACAAATCCTTGCGTTTGTCATAGGTGTAGCCGAATTTCTGCGCATCCAGGTAATTCCACAGCACCGATTCGCGGATAATCCGTTCCGTGCGTATGGAGGCGATGATAGATTCTTTCGCGATGTTGAACGATTTTTCGGATTCGGGCATGTTGTTCAGTATATCGTTGAAGGCATTTACCGCATCGGTTAATTTATCGTTCTGCGTGCCGATATAGGTGAACATGGTGTAATTCAACTCCGGCTTGGATACGCTGCTGTAGCTTGCCTGCGCCGCGTAAGCCAGGCTGCGCGCTTCCCGCATTTCCTGAAATACGATAGCGTTCATCCCGCCGCCGAAATATTCATTATACATCCGGCGAATCGGTTCCAGTTCTTTGGCGTAATGTGCGCCTTTGGAGTGCATCACCATGATGAGTTGCCGCGAATCGTAGTGGGTAAAGAGCACCTTGTTGGCGGGCGTTTCTACCTGTGTGAAAACAGTGGCGGGCAGCACCGGCTGGAACGTATCCGGGGTTCTGTGCAGTTCGGTCAACGACGCTACCAGTTCCTCCTGCGTTTTCGGGCCGTAATAAAGTATTTTGTGTTCGTAGCTGTTGATGTCCTTGATACGTTTAATCAGGTCTTCGGGTTTCAGGGCGGCCAGTTCTTTTGCGCTTAAAATATTGGTGGCAGTGGATTTCGGCCCCCAGGTAGCATAATTGTACAGCATGTTAACGATGCGTCCCTGATTCAACTTTGAATCGGCGCGCGCCTTGATAATGTCCTTCTTCATGTTGTCGAGCGCTTCCTTGTTTACTTGCGGGTCGGCAAGGAGGTCTTCCAGCAATTCCAGCGCTTTTTCGAATTTCTCATTCAAGCCCGACAGGGATACATACACCCGCTCGGCGCTTGAGGATACGTCGAACGAACAGGCTAACTTATAAAACTCGCTTTTGATTTCTTCCGGCGTATATTTGGACGTGCCGAGATAGTTCAGGTAGCTGAAAGCCGTTCCCAGCGCTTTGTCACTGTTGTTGCCCATTTCCAGCAGGTAGGTCAGTTCAAAGGTGTTGTTTTCGGTATTTTGTTTGTACAGCACCGGCAGTCCCTTGAAAGTGGTTTGCTGCAAGTCTTTTTCATAATCGAGGAATACCGGCTCGATGGGCGTTACGTTGATAGCCTTGATTTCTTTCAGGTATTCGCTTTCTTCGTCGCGGTTGGCGGCGATGGGCGTAATGGCGGGCTTGTCGATTTTCTTTATAGTTGTGTCTTCGCCCTGGCGTTTGTAAACTACGGCGTAGTTGTTGCCGAAATTAGCGTTGGCAAAATCCACAATCGCCTGCTTGGTTATTTTCGACTGCCGGTCAAGTTTGCCGACTTCGTCTTCCCAAGGCGTGTTGTTTACGAAAGCATCCATCAGCCGGCGGACGCGCGACTGGTTAGACTGGTTTTCATAAATCCGGTTCAGCTTAAAATTATTGATGGTCGCTTCAATGAGCCAGTCTTCAAATTCGCCTTTTTTCAACAGTTCGATTTGTTCCAGCAGGATGTCTTTTACCTGTTCCAGCGTTTGCCCCTGTTTCGGCCGGCCGGAAAGCAGGTACACCTGGTAATCTGCCATGTCATAGATGCCGGAGCCGGCGCCGAGCACGCGCTGTTTCTGGTTTACATTCAAGTCCAGCAGCCCGGCCTTGCCGTTGTTCATCAAATAATCCAACACTTCCAGCACTTCCGCTTCGGGCGAATTGGCGCCGGGGAAACGGAAACCGACCGTTACCATTTCGGCGTCGTTGCCCACGACCTCTTTAATAATCGGCGCGGTTATCGGCTGCGCTTCTTTGGCAGTGAAAGCGGGAACTTCGCCGGAGGGCAGGCTGGAAAAATATTTATCTATTACCGTAATCGCCGAATCGGGGTCGAAGTCGCCGGAAAGGATGACCGCCATATTATTGGCTACATAGTACGACCGGTAATGGTTTTTAATGTTCACAATCGACGGGTTTTTCAAATGCTCCTGCGTGCCGAGCACGGTTTGCGTGCCGTAGGTATGATGCGGTAACAGCGCAGCCAGCAAGGCTTCGTATGATTTGCGGCTGTCGTTGGTTAGCGACCGGTTTTTCTCTTCGTACACCGTTTCCAGTTCGGTATGGAACAAGCGTATCACCGGGTCTTTGAAGCGGTCGGCTTCAATCTTCGCCCAAGTTTCCAACTGGTTCGAGGGGATATTTTCTACATAATTGGTTACGTCAAACGAGGTGAAAGCGTTGGTGCCTTCCGCCCCGATATGCGACATCATCTTGTCGTATTCGTTGGGAATAGCGAGTTTCGACGCTTCCTGCGATACGCTGTCGATTTGTTTGTAAATCGCTTTGCGTTCCGCCTCGTCGTTGGTGGAGCGGTAAGTTTCATACAGCGCTTCGATTTGGTCTAACAGCGGTTTTTCGGCGGCGTAGTCTTTCGTGCCGAACGTGCCGGTGCCTTTAAACAGCAGGTGTTCCAGGTAGTGCGACAGGCCGGTGGTTTCTTCCGGGTCGTTCTTGCCGCCCACCCGTACGGGAATGTAGGTTTGGATACGCGGTTCGCTTTTGTTTACCGTTAGATATACTTTCAGTCCGTTATCCAACGTATAGATACGCGTGTTCGTAGGGTCATTAGGAACCGTTTCGTAACGGTAGGTTTTGCCGCACGACGCCAGCAGCATCGCGCCCAATAGGGCAAACAGTAAAAGAGTTGTTTTTTTCATGATGAAAATTGTTAAAATCCTTGCCCCTCAAATGTAGAAGCAAGGATGGAGTTTTTATTTAATTATATTTGGTAGTTATTTTAAACATTTTTTCGCATTGCGCCTACAAATATACGGAATTTTTACGAAAAAACAAACGGCGGCGGATGCCTGTTCTGGCCAGCTTTCCGGAAGCAAAATAAAAAAACTGCCTGAAACAAGCAGCTTTTTTATTTCACATACAACCTTATTTTTTTGCTTCCAGCGCTTTTTTGTAGCGGTTGCGGAACTTGTCCACACGGCCGGCGGTATCCACCAGTTTCATTTTGCCGGTGTAGAAAGGGTGCGAGGTGTTGGAAATTTCGACTTTGTACAAAGGATATTCCACGCCGTCGAGGTTAATGGTTTCGCGCGTTTGCACTGTTGAACGGGTAACAAACGTATGGTCGTTCGACATATCTTTGAACGCCACCATGCGGTAATTTTCTGGATGAAGATGTTGTTTCATATAAGTCTTTTTTCTTTTTTCAAATTTCGGAGGGCAAAAGTAGTATAATTTTTCTAATTATACAAATTTATAACGTTTGCTTGCTCTCGACGGTTACTTCGGGGGCGGTTTTCTTAATCATGCCTTGCAGGGTGGCGCCGGGGCCTAATTCTATAAAGTCCGTAGCGCCGTCGGCTACCATGTTTTGAATAATCTGTGTCCAGCGGACGGAGGCGGTGAGCTGCGCTATCAGGTTTTTCTTTATCTGTTCGGGGTGGGTGTAGGGTTTGGCGTCCACGTTTTGATACACCGGGCAGCGCGGCGACTTAAAGGGCGTGGCATGGATAGCGGCTTCCAGCTCCTGCCGAGCCGGCTCCATCAGCGGCGAATGGAATGCGCCGCTCACCGGAAGCAGCATGGCTCGTTTGGCGCCGGCGGCTTTCAGCTGTTCGCAGGCGGCTTCTACCGCAGCCACCGTTCCGGAAATGACTAATTGCCCCGGGCAATTGTAGTTGGCAGGCACGACGATGCCGTCAATGCGCTGGCAGATTTTTTCAATCCTGTTATCATCCAGGCCGAGTATGGCGGCCATCGTGGAAGGCTGCTGTTCGCAGGCTTTTTGCATGGCGGCGGCGCGGGCGGCGACTAATTTCAGCCCGTCTTCAAAGCTCACAGCTCCTGCGGCAACCAGGGCGGAAAATTCGCCCAGCGAGTGCCCGGCAACCATTTTCGGGGCAAAGCCCGCGGACACTTTCGCCAGGATGACGGAATGCAAAAACACCGCCGGTTGCGTAACGCGGGTTTGTTTCAAATCGTCGGCGCTGCCGGAAAACATGCTGTCGGTAATACGGAAACCAAGCAGATTGTTTGCCTGTTCAAACAGTTCCTTTGCCTGCGGCGTCTGTTCATACAAGTCCTTTCCCATACCCGAAAATTGTGCTCCCTGACCGGGAAATACGAATGCTTTCATTGTTCTAAATTTTTAAAATGGACGCAAAGATACACATTTTTTTCTTTGTGGATGCTTAGGGGAAAAGGTGATAATGTGACGATTTGAAAATGCAAAGATTTCAAGATTTCATGATTTAAGGCTGCCGCCAGCCAACTCATAACTCAAAAAAAGCATTTTTTTCTCTCCAAATTTGCCCATTCCGATATGCTCTGTAAAAAGTCGCGAAGAACGAACAGGATGCGCCGCCGTAATGTAAAAAATGGGCGTCAACGCCGAAATTGCTGAAGCCAACAATCCAATTGCTGAAGTCAACATTTCCATTACTGAAGTCAACAATTCGGCGGCAAAAAACAACAAAATAACAGGAGTGATGAATTATGAATTATGAGTTATGAATTATGAATTATGAATTATGAATTGGGGGGCGGCAGCCACATTAATCACTTTCCACTAAAATTCTATCTTCATTCCTTTGGGAATAAAGGCGGATACGTCTCCGTGGTATAAGAGGATGTCGCGGACGACGGAGGAGCAAATATAGGCATGTTCCGGGCGCGAAGGGAAAAACACCGTATCAATATCCGGCGAAAGCCTTTGGTTGGCTTGCGCCATAATATTTTCAAAGTTATAATCTACCAGCGTGCGGATACCGCGAATAATAAAATGGCTGTGGTATTGCCGGCAAAAATCAACGGTCATGGTATCGTATATCACTACCTCGACCTTGCCGGCGCAGGGTTGCACGGCCTGTTTTATCATGTTGATACGCGCTTCGGCGGAGAAAAGCGTTTGCTTGTTCCGGTTGTCGCCGATAGTCGCGATAATGACTTTGTCGAAAATCCGCAATGCACGTTGCACTACATCGAAATGCCCGATAGTAAACGGGTCGAAAGTACCGGGAAAAATGGCTGTTTTCATGTTGATGTGATGATGATTCAGGACTAAATAATCCTCCAGTCAACAAGCGGCAGGCCTTGTTGGCGGAGGATTTCGTTGGTTTGGGAAAAATGCCGGCATCCGAAGAAGCGCCCGCCCGACAGCGGCGAGGGATGCGCCGCTTCCAGGACAAAATGTTTGGAAGTATCAATCAGCGTTCTTTTGTTGCGGGCAAAATTGCCCCAGAGCAAAAACACAACGCCTGTTTTATTTCGCGACAGCGTAGCAATAACCGCATCGGTAAAGGTTTCCCAACCGATTTTGCTGTGCGACATGGGTTCGCCGGCGCGTACGGTGAGGGCGGCGTTGAGCAGGAATACGCCCTGTTCCGTCCATTTTTCCAGGCAGCCGTGCGATGGCGGCGCAATGCCCAAATCGGTTTCTATTTCTTTAAAAATGTTTAGCAACGACGGCGGCGGCTTCACGCCGCGCTGCACCGAGAAGCACAGCCCGTGCGCCTGTCCTGCGCCATGGTAAGGGTCTTGCCCCAGTATGACCACTTTTACTTTGTCGAACGGCGTTTTGTCGAAAGCGTTAAAAATAAGTTTCGGCGGCGGGTAAATGGTTTTCCCGGCCAGCATGTCATTGCGTACGGAGGTAGAAACAGCCGCAAAATAAGGCTTCTCGAATTCGGCCTGCAAAGCGGCTTTCCAACTTTCTTCTATTTTTACGTCCATAATAAATTACGGTTACAGGTAAATTATTCAAGCGGCTTTTTCGTCCAGCAGGGCAAATGCCAAGACTTCTGCAATGGTTTTTACATAATGGAACCGGAGCCCCTGTATGTAAATTTTTTTTATGGATTTAATATCTTTTTCGTTGTCCGCCGAGAGTACAATATCTTTAATCCCGGCGCGTTTGGCGGCTAATATTTTTTCTTTAATGCCGCCCACCGGCAATACTTTTCCGCGCAGGGTTATTTCGCCGGTCATGGCGGTACCTTTGCGCACCTTGCGGTTCGTAAACGCCGAAGCGATGGAGGTAATCATGGCGACGCCCGCCGACGGCCCGTCCTTCGGAATAGCGCCTTCCGGCACATGCACATGCACGTTCCACCCGTCGAACTGTTCGGGCGGGAGTTGCAGCAAACCGGCATGCGCTTTGACATATTGCAGCGCCAGCATTGCCGATTCTTTCATTACATCGCCCAGGTTCCCGGTGATAGTCAGCGTGCCTTTTCCCTTGCTCAAACTGGTTTCTATAAACAAAATTTCGCCGCCGTTTTCCGTCCATGCCAACCCCGTTACAACGCCGGAAAATTCGTTGCCTTGATACATTTCCTTTAAAAACTTCGGCGGGCCAAGGATGGCGGCCATCATTCCGGCGGAAAGCGCTGGTTTTACTTTTTCGTCGGAGGCGATTTTTTTGGCATACGACCGCGCGATTTTTGCCAGCTGCTTATCCAGCGTGCGCACGCCTGCTTCGTGCGTGTAGTGGTCGATAATCAGCTCCATCACCCTGTCCGAAATTTGGATGGCGCCCGGCAGCAGGCCATGCGCGTCCAATTGTTTTGCCAGCAAGTGCTGGCGGGCGATTTGTATTTTTTCTTCCACGAGATAGCCGCTCATGTTTATCATCTCCATGCGGTCGCGCAAGGCGGGATGAATGCGCTCAATGCTATTGGCGGTGGTAATGAACAGGACTTTTGACAAGTCGTAGTCAAGTTCGAGGTAGTTATCGTGAAAGGCGTTGTTTTGTTCCGGGTCCAGCACTTCCAGCAAGGCCGACGAGGGGTCGCCGCGGAAATCATTGCCGACTTTGTCAATTTCGTCCAGCATGATGACCGGGTTGCCCGATTTGCATTTTTTTATTGTCTGGATAATCCGCCCGGGCATGGCGCCGATGTAGGTTTTGCGATGCCCCCGTATTTCCGCTTCGTCATGCAGGCCGCCCAGCGAGATGCGCCCGAAGGAACGCTCCAGTGCGCGTGCAATGGATTTCCCCAGCGATGTTTTCCCCACGCCGGGAGGGCCGAAGAAGCACAGGATGGGCGATTTCAAATCGCCTTTCAACTTGATTACCGCCAAATGTTCGAGGACACGGTCTTTCACCTGGTCTAATCCGAAATGGTCTTCGTCCAGGATTTTTTGTGCATTTTTCAAGTTCAAATTGTCGGTGGTATATTCATCCCAGGGCAGCTCTACCAAGGTCTGCAGGTAATTGAACTGGATACTGTAATCCGCCATATTCGGATTGGCGCGTTCCAGTTTCTGCACTTCCTTTTCAAATATATCGCCGGTTTCTTTCGGCCATTTTTTTGTTTTCGCTTTCTCGCGCAATTCTTTCAGCTCATCGTCCATTTTTCCGATGCCCAACTCGTCTTTGATTGTTTTAAGCTGGTTGTGCAGGTAGTATTCGCGTTGTTGCTGGCTGATTTCCGTATGCACTTTTTGCTGTATGTCGTTACGGATTTTCAGTACTTCGATTTGTTTATTCAGCAACCCCAGGAGTTTGGTAGCGCGCAGGGCGATGTCGTCTTCTTCGAGCAACTGCTGCTTGTCAAGCGCGTTTTCCAATTCCAGGCTGGAGGCGATGAAATGGATTAAAAAACTGTAGCTGTCCATATTTTTCACGGCATATTCTACTTCCTGCGGCAGGTAAGGCGACAGTTTGATAATATGCAACGCGGCATCACGGATGGATCCGATAAGCGCTTCAAAGTTTTTATCGGGAAGCGTGGGCACAATGTTTTTGCGTACTTTTATTGTAGCCACAAAGTACGGGTCGTCGGCCACAAAACGGACAATTTCAAAACGCCGGACGCCCTGTAAAATGGCGGTAACAGCGCCGTCGGGCATTTCAATTATCTTTAAAATTTTTGCAATGGTGCCGACTTTCTGCAAATCTTCCGCCTTTGGGTCGTCGATTTTGGCGTCTTTTTGTATAAGCACGCCCAGCATCTGTGCGCCGGTGTGTACTTCGCGAATAAGCCGGATGGACTTCTCGCGGCTGACGGTAATAGGTATGACCATTCCGGGGAACAGCACGGCATTGCGCAGGGGCAGCAACGCCAAGTGTTTTGGAATATCTTTAGTTTTAACGCCCGCTTCTTCTTCCGGGAAAATCGGGATATAATCAATATCTTCGTTTCCCCAACTGTTCATGTAAAACATATCTTTTATTTGCTGTTTTTTTTCATTTGTTTTTTTCGCGATTACTTAAAAGAAGGGAGTAATCAACGTAATATAAAAGCCTCCTTCCCGCTTTTTATTTACCGAATAATCCACCCGTATAACGATGTCATAATAGGTAACCAAATCCAGCCCCGCGCCGCCGCCATACAGGAAAACGTTTTCAAAAGTATTGCCCTGCGCCGGATAGTGGTTGTAAATATAACCAAAGTCGGAAAATACGTTGGCATAAAGCGTAAAATGGATTTTATTAAACTTGGACAGGGCCGACAGCCATTTTATTTCTACCACTTGCGTTGGCATCACCAGAAAACGCAGCGTATTTTTCATCAACGCAAAATAATGGCCATCCATCACGTAATCTTCATACCCGCGTAAATAGTTGCTCCCGTAACCTAACGCTTTTTCCTCAAGGTAGGATTGCGTATTGGCGACAGTCATTTTCCCATTCAGCACGCCGGCGTAGAACCAGCGTGCGGCAAGCGTTTTGTAAAAGCCGAACTCGGGATACACGGAGGTGGACACCAGGCTGCCGTCAAGTGCAATATCTATTTTGCCGGTGAGTTTGAAAAAGGTTCCTTCCAGTGGATAGAAATGCACGTCGCGGCGGTCATTGGCGTACGAATACGCAAGGTTGATATTGCTCCGGCGGGTATGATTGCCGCCCCAGTAATGCCGGTTCAGCGCGAGCAACGTATCGTCAATATTCGTATGCTCAAAAGTAATGCCGACGGTATGGCGTTCGTTAATGCCCGGCCGGTATAAATAGTTAATGCCCGCCGAATAATGTTGCCTGATAGGGTTCCCGTCAATCGTTACATACAAGGGTTTGTTGCTTTCCGTTTTGTACGCCGTATTATGCACGATATCGTAGGAAGTGGAAAAACCGAATAAATGGCGTTTGGCACGGTCAAGCGCAATATCGGAATAGGAAAGCGACACGCCTTTTTGATAACCGAGGCGGCCGGTAACATGTAATTTTTCATTCAGCCCGCGCATGTTTTGGATATCCACGCCGGCGCCGACCGAAAACCGCGACCAGTTGGGATTGCGTATCCAGGTGCTGATATTGCGGTCTTCAAACACCAAATCAACGACCGGCCAGATATACCAGCGTTCCTCCACTTTGACGCCAATATTCACTGCCGTACCGGAAACTGTATCAGCCGTAACATATACGTAATTAAACAGGGAAGTATTGATAATATTATTCCGGGATACATCCAGCACATTTTGCAGCTGGGCGGCGGCCACCGTATCGCCTTTGGAAAAAACAAGCTCCCGCAAAATTACCGATTCGCGCGATTGCCTGTTCCCGGTAATGGAAATATCGTTAATTACTATGTCCTGCGCCATTACCATTCCACTAAACAGTGCCATAACCAAAAAAATATGATACCGTAATTTCATAAAAGGGCGTAAAGGTATAAAAAAAAATAGATATGGACAATGATAGTGCCCCGTTACGACGTCGGGACAGGAAAGATTTACAAATTTACAGATTTAGGCTGGCGCCAGCGCTTAGAGGTACATTAGCGAGCGCACCATGCAGCAAAGGATTTCGCGATAGTGAGGAAAATCGGCTTGAACTTGCTTAAAAAGGATGCAGGGCAAGAATCGCTACGCACGAAACGCCTAAAAACCGCCTGGAATAAAGCCCCCCTTATTAAGTTGCTTCAAATTTAAATGCGTTTGCCTTTCAAAAAAATAAAAATTTAATTTGGAATTATCATTTATTTGAGTACCTTTGTGCTGCTATTTTCTTTTTTTATTAAAAAAAATAGCAGTTCAATTTTTATTAATTTTATTTTTGTTCTATGAACATTTTTATTTCCGGCTTAAATTTTAAAGCCTCTGATGAAGACTTGAAACAAGTTTTCTCTGCTTACGGTACAGTATCGTCAGCTAAAATTATCACTGAACGCGGTACCCATCGCTCCAAAGGTTATGGGTTCGTGGAAATGCCTAATGATGCAGAAGGCAACAAGGCTATCAATGCCCTTAACGGCAGTGAGCACCTTGGTCGCTCGATTAACGTATCGGTAGCGCGTGAAAGAGTGGAACACGACCGCAGTTATTAACAGTAGGCGGCTTTGAAAGCCGGGTACTTTCACATGAAATTATATATTCTCTAATATATAAGTGAAATTGCTGCTAATTTGAAGAAAAATTCGTTTGGTTACCAAACGAATTTTTTGTTTTATTACCACAGCGGCTAATCTTTCAATAGATTTACATATGCATTGATGGTAGAAACTGCAGCCGGCGGCGGAATCAACCATTTTAACATGGCCAGCGGCACGGTTGTTCCCCGCTTTGCCCACAGGGGGCTATCCACTGCCAGGTGGCAGATGAAATAACGGCAGTGCGCATATTGTTGTTTCAAAAAATACAAGGCTGCCGGCGCCAAAGCCGGCGTTAAAGCCACTTCTTTTAGCAGCAGGGCGTCGCCGCTCGGCGCTGTTACTGCATATCCTTCGTCATCGCCTTGAGAAAAATAATACACATCGCCTTGCAGCAGGCGGCTTTCTTTTAATATATACGACAATGCCGCGCTATCCCAGCGGACAAAAAAACAGCCCTGTGCAAAATAACGTTCCCGCAAATTAAAAAATGTACCGGCCTCTGACAGCGGCGCTCCTTCCAGCGCTTCTTCCGGCGCAATTTCTTCTGCGGAAAATTTAACGACACGACGATAAAAAACCGTTGAAAAACCTTGCCGCGCATAGAAGGGAAACAACTCCGGCGTAGCGGGCGCAACTATTTCCAGCGCGCAATTTTCCGCCCTTGCCTGCTCGTCGGCCTGCTGCGCCAAGGCAAAAGAAAAGCCTTTATTTCGGAACTCCGGTAATGTGGCTACCGCATAGACGTAACGCGCCGCAAATTCTTTGTGCGGCGTAACGACGGTAGCGGGCAACAGCGTCATCATCGCCGCCCCCCTGCCTGCTTTGCAATATACCAAAGTATTTTCAGAACGGTATCGCTCGGAGAAATAAAAATCAATATACCTGTCGGAGTCATTAAAACACGCACGCCAAATATTTTTCAACTCTTCTATCATGCGGTGATAAGCGCGGCGCTGTATTTTTCAATCATAAATGCCGGGCGGTACGACAGCTTCGCTTTACGCAACCCCTCGTCGCCGGTATCGTCTTCGCGGTTGATATATTTTAAATGCGCGGCATGCCGTTCGGCAAATTCCCGGTTGATGGCCTGGTAAGCGCCCGGAAATTTTTCGCCAAAAGCCTTTTCGATATGTACAATAAATGTATCGGAATTTATTTGTTCGCCCACCGTGTAGGCTATCACTTTCCCGTCTGCCCGCAGCAAGCCGCCAGCCAGCATTTCGTCGGAAAAATAATTCAATGCACGGCGCACCGCACAGGTTTCCGCCTGCAACGAAGAATTTTCATGGCAGGCATATATGCGGCACCATTCTTCGTTCATCTGCACGCACTCTTGTAAATTTGCTGCGGTAACAGATTCGTAATGCCACTCGAAATTTTTATTAAACCGTGAAATCAAGTTACGTTTGGATTGAAATTTTTTCCCCGATAAATTTATCAAATCCCCGGAATGATAAATATAATCATAGGTATTCCGCCACGCAGTAAAATGAAAACGCCCGGGAAATAACTGCTCCAATAATTGCTTCCCTTCCGCCTGTATGGCACGCAACACAAAGGGATGCCCCAGCGCGGCGGCGTCGTTTATCATGGCTGTTATGGCCGCTTCCAGATTGCCGGCGCCGGCCGGGTAAAGATAGCTTTTCCGCTCCCTGCCGCCACGGCACAATAAAAAATCCTCGAAAAAAGCCACCTCACTGTTAAATGCTTTCGACCAGTTAAAAATATTTGCAAAAGAATATTCCGCAGCGCGGAAATCGGATAATTTTAATACAGCGTTTATTTTCTCCCTGTCGGCAAAGGTTATTGCCTGAAAGTTTATCATATATTTTATCTAAAATAACTAACTTTACAAAAAAAAATTGTACCTTTGACCGGCAAAGATACAAAAAAAAGAAGTTGTAATTTATATAAATTTTTAATCAAACTCCTTATGAAAGCTTATAAAATACTTTTGGTTGATGACGAAAACGATATTTTGGATTTTCTTTCCTATACACTGCGTAAAGAAAATTTTGAAGTATACACGGCCACCGACGGCAGGCAAGGCGTGGAAAAAGCCCTGGAAGTAACGCCGCACCTGATCATGCTGGATGTAATGATGCCTAATATGGACGGCATTGCCACCTGCGAAGAACTGCGCAAATATGACGCCTTAAAGAATACAATCATTGCTTTCCTTACGGCGCGCGGGGAAGATTATTCGCAAATTGCCGGATTCGACGCCGGCGGCGACGACTATATCACCAAACCCATTCGTCCGAAAGTACTGGTAAGCCGCATCAATGCGTTATTGAAACGGCATAATTCCGTAAGTAATGACGGAACACATACGCCGATTCCTTCTATCACTATCGACCGCGAACGGTTTGTCGTATACCAGGACGGCCATGAAGTACTGTTGCCGAAAAAAGAATTTGAGCTGTTAACACTGCTGTATTCAAAGCCTGAAAAAGTATTTTTACGCGAAGACATTTACACATCGGTTTGGGGCAACGACATTGTGGTGGGCGAACGCACGATTGACGTTCACATTCGAAAACTGCGCGAAAAGTTGGGCGACAAATATATCAAAACAATAAAAGGGGTTGGATATAAATTTATACCCTATTAATCATTATTCTTCTTAACTGAAAATGGAAACTCCCGTACCGAAAAAAGAACGCCCTCCGCCGGAAAAAGAACATTCCTAACCGGAAAAAGAATATTCCTAACCGGAAAAAGAATATTCCTAACCGGAAAAAGAATATTCCTAAACGGAAAAAGAACGTTCCTAAACGGAAAAAGAACGTTCCTAAACGGAAAAGGAATATTCCTAAACGGAAAAAGAACGTTCCTAAACGGAAAAAGAACGTTCCTAAACGGAAAAAGAATATTCCTAAACGAAAAAAGAATATTCCTAAACGGAAAAAGAATATTCCTAAACGGAAAAAGAATATTCCTAAACGGAAAAAGAACGTTCCTAAACGGAAAAAGAACGTTCCTAAACGGAAAAAGAACGTTCCTAAACGGAAAAAGAATAATAAGTTTAACGAATTTTTTAATAAAAAACAAACAGGAGGACAGATTATGTCAGCAGAAAAAGATTGGTTACCATCTAACCACGCACTGCTGTACAGTTTCGCTGTACAGCTCTGGAACTTTATCGTAATACCGAACAACCGCGACCGGATGGGCTTTGCCGTTGGCACGCAGCAGGGCAACTGGCTCGATATGGTGTTTGCGCCGGTATTTAACCCCTACACCTCGGCCTATGTGCAGTGGATGGACGAGTCGGATCGCACGCCCGCGAAAAGCGCGGTGCTGAAAGATGCGGAAACGGCGCTGAAAACGCTGCTGCGGAAGCTGTACAAAGGCTTCTTGAAAGACAGCCCGCTGGTAACGGACGAAGACCTCGTCCACATGGGGCTGCCCCCCCGGCACACCGGGGGCAACACGCCCGTGAAGGTACCGGACAAAAACCCGGCGGCAAAAGCCGACACGTCGCAGATGCACCAGGTAAAAATCGACTTCTATGAAGACAACGGCACCCACCGGAAAGCCAAGCCCGACGGCGTGCACGGCGCGGAAATCAAATGGGGTATCTTTGAAGAGCCCCCGGTAGATGCGGAAGCGCTGCCGCACTCTTCGTTTGATACGCACACGCCGTTTATCCTGAATTTCGAAGGGCACGACCGGGGTAAAATCCTCTACTTCGCCCTCCGCTGGGAAAACACCCGCGGCATAAAAGGCCCCTTCGGCCCGATATTGAACGCGGTCATTCCGTAAAAAGGGCGAAAAAAGTAAAAAAGGAAAAAGGGTGAAAGGGAGCTTTCGCCCTTTTTTAGTTAAGAACTAAGAGTTAAGAACTAAGAGTTGGCTGGCGCCAGCCTGAAATCAAAAAAATGGCATTTATTGGCATTTTTTTCATTTAATTATTGCCAATGGGGATAAGAAAAACGCACGGGAACTAACATTCCCGTGCGTTTTGTCATCTTTTGGCACGCTTTGTCTTTTTTATTCAGTCGGGGTGATGTGAATAGGCTTTATAGAATTATTTATTTGATATATAGTAATCTATGCTTTTATGGTATCATGTGGGTAGCAAAAAAATGAAATTTATTGTTATTCAGATTTTTAGATTATTTTTAGCCCTATTTACGGTAATCTCTGCAGTAACTTTTTTTGTTTCTTGGTAGGGTTCCCTTAATTTGTCAATTTCTCTCAGTTCGTCTACCTGGCAATTTCTTTTAAGCATTAACCGGCGAACATCATCCCATGACTCCCGGATATATTTTCTTTCTTCTGGTGTGAGCGGCCGATTATATTCGGTATTAGCAATCGCTACTATATCATTTTTTTTGTAGTCCTCTTGGAATAATGGTTTATCGCGGGTATATAATTCCATTTTACTTACTAATCCCTGCTCTTTTATTGCTTGTAGCGCTTTTGACATATTAGTTACGCTGTCATCGTGGTAATCTGGTACAATATAACGTCCGTAACCAAATCTTTCTTTTATCAGCTCATAGCGTAAATAAGTGCTGACTTGGGAAATTTCTGGTTTAGTAATTATTACCTGTAATGAAATATCATATCCTTCTTTTTTGCTCAATGAATGTATCATTGAGCAAAGATATTCTGTATTTCTTAATGACGATTCATAAACAATATTGTATTTCTTTCTCACAGCGCTATGCAAAAGCAGTTCTGACCACTTGCCGGCATCCGGCCCGGTATATAAAGCTGCTAGTTTGTCGTTTTTTTTATTTATAGATTTATATTCTGGATGAAATTTTCGTAGTTCATCCAAATCAATAAATAATGCTTTGCTATCAAGGGTTAAGCTATCTCTAATGTTTGCACTACGTGTACTTTTACCACAGCCGGGTTGACCACCTATAATAGTTAACAATGGATTTGTTTGGGATTTTAGGTTTTTAGATAATAGTAATTCTTTTTCTATTAGGGAAAAAATCGTCAAATTTTCAACTTGACTAAGCTGATAAGTAGATGTATCTGCACTTAGATCCATGCTCTATACGGGTATTGGCATAGATGCAACGGGAGCCGCCTGCGGATTGATAAAGTCTATACTATCATATTCATGAATAGGTTGTCCATTGTTATTGAATAACGTATTTTGGACAAACGGTTTGAATTTTAGGTATTCATTTCTGATAAAATGAATATCTAACTTGTCTTTCTTGATAAGGGGAGCATATTTATTAAGTACTTCTTCTACTTCATCGCTTCCTATACGGATATTATCTATCAGGCGAGATAGTCCTTTCATATAAAATCCGATGAGTTTTATATCTTGTTTATTAGTAGAATGATTGCGCATATCATTACACCAACCCATAGCTAATATAAGGCCTTCTCGTGCAGTGATATAATCTTGCATTTCTTTTATAGTATGTTTCTGTTCCATGTTTCCTCTTTTTTTGCAAATTTAACAAAATAAACTTAACCCTTTTCTTTTTTTCTTTGTTTTGGGTATATCCCAATGCTGACTTTCTTTATTTTTTTTGATTTCATGTTTGAGCGCATCAATGTATTTTTCGGACATAAATTTATTAAATGGTTCTACGTTCCCAATATCCTTGAAGATTTTTAAGTTTTGAAGATATTCCCCACCATCTGCTTTTTCTATTTTACCTAATGGTAAGTTAAAATATTGTTGTATATAATTAGATATTATTCGGGATGTACGTTTATTACCGTCTTGCCAGGGATGAATAATTATCAATTTTGCTTGCGTTGAAAAACTGAATAGTAAAGCATCCGCAGGAGAAAGTTTTGCATTCATTTTTTTTTGTGTTTCATCGCAAAATGTATTGACAGCATCCGGTATTTTAGATGGCGCAAGATAATATCCCAATGCTTCGGAATATGCTTGTACTTTCCTAAATTCGCCTTTTGTTCCATCAACAACCCCCAATGCAGAAGTAACAATCTGTCCGGTATTTTTCATGTTGTAAGCATTGATAGTTTGTAAAACTTCCGGCGTTATTGGCGTTTTCTTATCCGCTAATTGCAAAGCTATTTTCATAGCTTCATAATTATCTTTCACCATCAAATGATGTTCAAGAGGTTTGCCTGTTGCTGTTATTCCTTCGTCTAATAGGAGCTGAGTGTCCACTTCTGTGAGTGTCGAGCCTTCTAATGCAGTTGAACTAGTAACGATTGAATACAATTTATATTTGTCGTAATCAACAACGTCGACAAGGTTAAGGGCTTTATATTCTTTAATACTTTCTTCAATTCGCTGGTTTATTGTCATGATTTTCTTCTTGGTCTTTTCTAAAAATTAAATGGATAATACATATTATGGTAATCACAATAGTCATCCAAAACATTACAGGTATATTGTACAAAATTTGTATTCATAGACTATACGGCTATCGGTACAGAAGCTACCGGCGCTGTTTGTGCATGGATAAAGCCTATATCATCATTTTTACGTACAGGTTGCCCCATTTCATTAAATATAGTATTTTGGACAAATGGGCGGAGTTTACGATACTCGTTTTTGATAAATTCCATATTGATTTTATGATTTTTGACAAGGGGTGCATACTTTGTTAGCGCCTCATTTACCAGAGACGCTCCTATATTAAGGCTATTCAAAAGACGTGATAAGCCTTGCATATAAAAGCCAATTAATTCGATATCTTTTTGATTGGTTGTGTTATTTCGGATATTATTGCATTGTCCCATGACAGTAATAATACATTCCTGTGCCGTGATATAATCCTGCATTTCTTTTATGGTATGTTTCTGTTCCATGTTTCCTCCTTATGTTATTAATTTTTATTTTTGCAAATTTACATAAATTATTAGAATTTAACAGACGATACCTAAAAAGACAATGGCAAATAAAAAAATATGGACTTGCCCTTTTAATTGTTTACGGTAATTCCGAATGAATAATGCTTGATTATTTTCGTTTTCTGCCATTACTTTA
>JAISLK010000007.1 GCA_031290935.1 Prevotellaceae bacterium
GAACTACGGGTTCACGGTCCGGTGCGTGAAGTAGCCGCAGGAAAGAATAAGGAGTTAAGCATTAGGACTTATCCAATGCGATTTCACTTAAACAAAACTCACTTTGGTTTAAACAAAACCCGGTTTGGACTCGTGCAAAACCGGCGTCGGGAAGAACAGGGTGAAAGGGGGGCTTTCGCCCTTTTTTAGTCAGGAATGGGGAATGCCTGGTTCATGCCTGTGCTTTTCGGAGGAGCATCTTATAAATTGTTCAAAACTTCTCAATAAAAGGCGAAGGTATTTTTGTATCTTTGCCCATTCTTTTATATGCGCTGTTATGGATGCTACAAAGGCTACTTATTTAGATGATAATGTAATTACACTGGACTGGAACGAGCATATCCGGCGGCGGCCGGGCATGTACATCGGCAAGCTGGGCGACGGCAGTTCGCCCGACGACGGTATTTATATCCTCCTGAAAGAAGTACTCGACAATTCTGTAGACGAATACGCCATGGGCTTCGGCAAACAGATAGCGATAACGATTGACGAAACGCGGGTAACCGTGCGCGACTACGGGCGCGGCATCCCCCTGACAAAGGTGGTGGCAGTATCCAGCATCATGAACACCGGTGCGAAATATGATAATAAAGCATTTAAAAAATCGGTAGGCTTGAACGGCGTGGGCATTAAAGCGGTGAACGCCCTGTCGTCGTCGTTTGAAATCGTTTCTTTCCGCGAAGGGAAATCCAGCGAAGCCGCTTTCACGCAAGGCAACCTGTTGAAAGAACAGCAAGGCGGCAGCCAGGAAAAAAACGGCACGCTGGTTACTTTTATTGCCGACGAAGACGTGTTCGGGAAATATACCTTCAACATGGAATTTGTGGAACAGATGGTGCGGCATTACACCTACCTGAACGCCGGATTGCAGATTGTCCTGAACGGCGAAACATACGTCTCCAAAAACGGTTTGCTGGATTTGCTGAACGAAGACATGGGCGAAGAGCCCCTCTATCCGCCCATTCACTTGCAGGGCGCGGATATTGAAATAGTGATTACGCACGGCCGTGAATACGGCGAATCTATCGCTTCGTTTGTGAACGGACAAAATACCACGCAGGGCGGCACCCACTTGTCGGCGTTCCGCGAAGCGGTTTCCAAAACAATTAAGGAATTTTATAAAAAAGATTTCGACCCGGCGGATGTACGCCATTCGATAGTATCGGCGGTAAGCATCAAGGTGGAAGAGCCGGTGTTTGAATCGCAGACAAAAACCAAATTAGGCTCCAAAGACATGGGGCCGGGCGGGCCGTCGGTACGCAACTTTATCGGCGATTTTCTCAAAGAAAAATTAGACAACTACCTGCACAGGCACCCCGAAACCGCCGACATCCTGCTGAAGAAAATTCTGGAATCGGAAAAGGAACGCAAGGCCATTTCCGGCATCCAGAAGCTGGCGCGCGAGCGGGCGAAGAAGTCGAACCTGCACAACAAGAAGCTGCGCGACTGCCGCATCCACTATAACGACAAAGACGAAGCGGCCGAAGCAAGCACGTTGTTTATTACCGAAGGCGATTCGGCCAGCGGCTCCATCACCAAAAGCCGCGATGTGAATACCCAGGCGGTATTCAGCCTGAAAGGGAAGCCGCTGAACACTTTCGGCATGACGAAAAAAGTGGTGTACGAAAACGAAGAATTTAACCTGCTGCAAGCGGCGCTCAACATCGAAGACGATATTGAAAACCTGCGCTACAACAGGGTTGTCATTGCTACCGACGCCGACGTGGACGGCATGCACATCCGGCTGCTGCTGATTACGTTTTTCCTGCAATTCTTTCCCGACATCATCCGGCAGGGGCATTTGTACATTTTACAAACGCCGTTATTCCGCGTACGAAACAAGAAAGAAACGTTTTACTGTTACACGCCCGAAGAACGCGAAAAAGCTATCAGGAAAGTCGGGAAACATCCTGAAATTACCCGTTTCAAAGGGTTAGGAGAAATATCGCCGGCAGAATTTGCGGAGTTCATCGGCGAAACCATGCGCCTCGACCGCGTGCGCCTGAGCAAAGACGACAATATCCACGACCTGCTGGAATTTTACATGGGCAAAAACACCCCCGACCGGCAAGGATTCATTATCGACCACCTGCGGATTGAAGAGGCGCTGGAAGAGGTGGAGGAAGAGGAAATTACAAAGTAGGAATTATGGCAGAATTGTTAAATATTAAAGAGGCGAGCGAGTGGGCGACGAAAGATATTATATTTGCGCTTACAGCAGAGGATATACAGTATGAGGCAAGAGAAAGATTGGATAGAGAATTGACTAACGATGAAATATCCATTTTCAAGAAACGATTTGAGTATGCTATAGGAGAAAATTTATTGTTTATTTATCCAGCACTTTTTGAAAATTTTAAAAGAAATGAATTACTCTAAGCAACTCAGCCCTTCTGATTTGTTGGCTTCTCATTTTTTAGAGCAAGCGAAACAATTTAATGCTAATGTGGAACTGATTAAGGTTCTTAAATCAAGAACGTACCAAATTGGTGAAGCCAATATATTAATTCGCGCTTCTTCGGAAGGCAATAGAAGATATTTTTTCGGAATTAATTATATTACTGTGGAAGAAATTGCGAATCTTGATAATCCTTTTATTGCTTTTATTTGTGGTGCTCCTGATAAAGTTGTTATTATTCCCGCAAAAATTCTTTTTAAGCATCTTCCAGAAATTAGCCATGACAGAAATGGAGAATATAAAATTAACATAGATAAAAATTTAAATATCGTTTTAGCTGGTAGAAATAATCGAATAGATTGTTCTAATTTTATCAATAATTGGAATTTACTTTTATCCCCACCGCTTATAGAGGAAGATGCAAAAAATACAGTGGAAGAAAGTTTACACTCGGTTTTGCAAGGGCGATTAATAGAAATTGGTAATATTCGAGGATATTATACATATTGCCCTGATAAATCAAGAAAATTTAACGATAGAAGACTTGATGAAGTAACAACGTTAAAAAATTGTCCAGAACTCCAATTTTCCGATTATAATTTACTCCGACAAATAGATGTGCTATGGTTTAGATCCAAAGGAAGTAACTTTATTCCCGAATATGCTTTTGAAGTGGAGTTATCTACGGGTGTTTGGAATGGTGTCGGCAGAATGGCAACGTTGCTTGATTATTCAAATGTGGGTTTGTATGTTATTTCAAATGATTCAAAAAAATATAATCAAGTATTTTCTTCCTTGCACGAGATGTCTGATAGATATAAGCTTATTGCGAATGAAGCACTCGGCGATTTATATGCTGCGGAAATGAATTTAAAAGAATTGAGATATGAAATTGGTTTATGATTATTCACAACATCTGCTTGACCTTTGCTTTGAAAAAGCGACGTAGCGCTACGTCCAGAAATTGACACTCATTTTGCGCGATATGTTAACATATAAATAAAATAGCAACTATGAATAATATGATAAAATATGCACATATTACTAATTTTAAATCCATCCGTGATTTAAGATTAGAAAATTGCCGGCGCATCAACCTGTTTATCGGGTATCCGAATGTAGGAAAATCCAACCTGATAGAGGCCTTGAGTTTATTTTCCCTTCCGTTTTTGGAACCCGGGGAAAATCTTAACCGGTTTATCAGGGCAGAAAATAAAAATGAACTTTTTTATAATGCTGCGAATAAGTATTGTTTTGTAGAAACGAATTTCGGAAAAGCGGAATTGGTAACCTCTACAGGTTTAATATTTCTGCTTAATGCGGCTAATGAGCGCGTAGAATATAGGTTTTTAAAGGAATTAATCATAGATAGTGTTGATACAGAACCCAACAATTTAGCAGTTCTTAATACGGTTAAACGATATATTTTTCAGCAAAAAAAACAATGGAAATCTACCGGAAACGAGTTGTTATTGCCGCCTTTCGGAGAAAATATTATTGATACTTTATCATACAGTAACGATGTGGCAGATGTAAAAAAATGGATGAAAGAAGAATTTGCCAAATGTGGGTTGGAGTATATTCTTGATAAAATAAGCAACAGCATAAAAATTCAACGGAGATTAGATAGCGACGAAGTATATCAATTCCCTTATTCCTCTATTGCCGACACATTGCAACGCATTATCTTTTACAAGACGGCTATTGCCTCTAACAAAAATTCCGTACTGTTGTTTGAAGAGCCGGAAGCACATGCCTTCCCTCCTTACATCCGAACGCTTACTTATGATATAGAGAAAAGCGCAAGTAATCAGTTTTTCATTACGACACACAGTCCGTTTGTCATCAATGATTTTTTGGAATGTCCGCAAGTTCGTGAAGAGCTTTCAATATATCTGGTCGGATTTAATGATGGGCAAACAACCGCCAAGCGTTTATCGGACGAAGAAATGGACGAGATATACAATTACGGGGAAGATTTATTTTTCAACATCGAAAAATTCTTGTAAAGATGGCCGTTCATATCATACCAGAATGTTACGTAGATACGCTCCTTATGGAAACCATTGTGCCCACCGAAAAAGGGTATAACCATCAACATGCTTGTACGAAAGTGTTGGGTACAATGAATAAGAAATTAGCTGATGAGCCGGCCATAGGAATTATAGATGATGATAAAGTGGAGCCGGCGGGTATGGCGGATTTTGATCATATAAAAACTTATAAAGACATATTAAAATTATATAAACACCGGAATAATGCACATTATGTTATTAAGATTTGTCCGGCTATGGAACGATTTATACTTGCGGCTGCGCAGGAGTGTGGCGTCTCCCCAACTGCTTATAATTTGCCGGAAGGGCTTGACGAATTTAAGAAAATAACAAAGAATGAAACAAGCAAAAAGAATAAAGATTTAAGAAACTTTTTTCTTGTACTAAAACAACAA
This sequence comes from Prevotellaceae bacterium, assembly GCA_031290935.1. Lineage (GTDB taxonomy): Bacteria > Bacteroidota > Bacteroidia > Bacteroidales > UBA932 > JAIRKX01. The sequence continues at coordinate 4,887 of JAISLK010000007.1, forward strand.
TCCGAGCGTATTTGCAAGCTGGTGCAATGGGTCGAGGGCATTAAAGCCAATCCATGTAACCCAAAAATAAATTGATAAAATTATTACCATGTCAGAAGATATCGAATTAGAAGAAGAATTGACCACTGATGAGAGCGCCGGCGACAGCCGCTACGCAAAGCTCATCAATGAAGGCGAGAAGAAGTACAAACTGCCCGGCATGTACAAGGACTGGTTCCTGGATTATGCCTCTTACGTTATTCTGGAACGCGCCGTGCCGCACATCGACGACGGGCTGAAACCGGTGCAGCGCCGCATCCTGCATGCCATGAAACGCATCGACGACGGGCGTTATAATAAAGTAGCAAACATCATCGGGCATACGATGCAGTACCACCCGCACGGCGATGCGTCTATCGGTGATGCGCTGGTGCAACTGGGGCAAAAAGACCTGCTGATTGACACGCAGGGAAACTGGGGCAATATCCTTACCGGCGACAGCGCCGCCGCACCGCGTTATATCGAAGCGCGATTGACGGCCTTTGCCGGCGAAGTTGTCTTCAATCCGAAAACAACGGAATGGATGGACTCGTACGACGGACGCAACCGCGAGCCGGTAACCCTTCCGGTAAAATTCCCGCTATTGCTGGCGCAAGGCGTGGAGGGCATTGCCGTAGGGTTGGCGTCAAAAATCCTTCCGCATAATTTCAATGAACTCATTGACGCGGCTATCGCCCACCTGAAAGGAAAAGACTTTGAACTGTTCCCCGACTTCCCTACCGGCGGGCTGGCAGACTGCACGCGCTACAACGACGGAATACGCGGCGGCGTGGTAAAAGTACGCGCACGCATCAACAAAGTCGACAAGAAAACGGTGGTCATCACCGATATTCCCTACGGGAAAACGACGTCTTCCATTATCGAATCCATACTCAAAGCCAATGACAAGGGCAAAATAAAAATCCGCAAGGTGGACGACAACACCTCGCAGAACGTGGAGATTGTGGTGCACCTGCACAACGACGTGTCGCCCGACAAGACGATTGACGCGCTGTATGCGTTTACCGACTGTGAAGTGTCCATTTCGCCGAACGCATGCGTGATTCAGGATGACAAGCCGCATTTCATCGGCGTGAAAACAATTTTGCGGCACAACGCGGAACATACCAAAAACCTCCTGCAACAGGAACTGCAAATCCGTTTGGCGGAGCTGCATGAAGACTGGCATTATTCGTCGCTGGAAAAAATATTCTTTGAAGAACGTATTTACCGCGAACTGGAAAGCAATGCCAAATCATGGGACGCGCAGCTGGCGGCGGTAAGGCAGGCGCTGCAACCTTTTGAAAAAAAATTGCGGAACCCCATTACGCCCGAAAACGTGGCATGGCTGGTCGAAAAACCGGTGCGCAAAATTTCCAAATTCGACCTTAAGGCGGCGGACGAACGTATTAAAAACATTGAATCCGAAGTAAAGGAAGTGGAAAACAACCTGTCGAACTTGGTGGACTACACGGTGAATTATTTCCGCCAGTTGAAAAAGAAATACGGCAAAAATTTTGAACGCAAAACCGAACTGCGCAACTTTGAAACCATTGAAGCCACACAGGTGGTGGCGGCCAACGCCAAACTGTATGTAAACCGCGCGGAAGGCTTTGTAGGCATGGAGTTGAAGCGCGACGAACAGGCCGAATACGTGAGCGACTGTTCGGATATTGATGAAATCATCGTGTTCCTGCGCAACGGGAAATATATCATCACCAAAGTGCAGGAAAAGGCCTTTGTGGGCAAGGACGTCATACACGTGGCGGTGTTCAAGCGCAACGACGAGCGTACGATTTACAACGCGGCTTACCGCGATGGCAAAAACGGGCAAATCTTTGTAAAACGCTTCTTCGTATCGGGCATCACGCGCGACAAGGAATATGACCTGACGCAAGGCAAAGAAGGCTCGCAGACGCTGTGGTTTTCGGCCAACCCGAACGGTGAAGCGGAAATCCTGAAAGTGTATCTGAAACCGCGCCCGAAACTGAAAAAAACAATATTTGAATTTGATTTCGGACAGCTGGCCATCAAAGGCCGCGCGTCAATGGGAAACCTGCTGACACGTTACCCCATCCACAAAATCATGCTGAAAGAAAAGGGAGAATCAACCCTGGGCGGTCAGCAAATCTGGTTCGACACCGACATTCAGCGCCTGAATACCGACCGGCGCGGCTTGCTGCTGGGCGAGTTCCACAACGGCGAACGGATTGTCGCCATCACCAAAAAGGGAACTTACTACACCACCGGCTACGATTTAAGCAACCGCTACGACGGCGAACTGTTGCGGATAGAAAAGTTCGACAGCAGGAAAATATTCTCGATGGCTTACTACGAAGCGGAACAAAAGGCTTTTTACATCAAACGATTTACCCTCGAACCGAGCGACGCCGTTCCGCAATCGTTAACAGGCGAACATCCCGGCTCGTACCTGATAGAACTGTCGGAAGACCGCTTCCCGCAGGCACAGTTGACATTTAAAGGCAAACAGGCACACCGCCCGCCGGAAACCATCGACGTGGATGCGTTTATCGGCATAAAGAGTTTCCGCGCCAAGGGCAAGCGCGTAACTACATACGATGTGAACACCATTGAGTTTATCGAGCCGCTGGAGAAAGAAGCGCCCGCCGGCACGCCGCCGGCAGGCCGCGACGGCGAAGCCGTGCAGATGTCGCTGTTATAGAGGTGTGTTTTTTTTGTAGTTAGAAAATAATGTTTACCTTTGTTCCATAATTTTTAAACCGCTTAATTATGTCAACCGAAGAGCAATTAGAACTGAAACAAAAAAACTACGCCGAAGCGATGCGCTACATGGATAACGCTAAAGAGACATTACAAAAGGCGAAGAAAGAAGATAATTATTATCAAGACCGGAAATACGTGCGCACCGCCTGCGGAACGGCTTACAATGGCGTACTCCTTGCACTTGAGACCTGCCTCAGGCTCAAAGACGTGGAGCTGCCTAAGAGAAAGCGCCGGTCGATTGATTTTTATATACAACGCATAAGCAAAATCGACGGCAAATTGTTGAAATACCTTGATACGGTAGATAGCATCCTGCATTTAGACGGCTATTACGACGGCGTTTTAAAGGCCTCCGTAATAAAAGACGGTTTTGATGACGCTTACGAAATCATCAACAAAATAAAACCCCAGGCTAATTCATAAACTTGCTTGCTTATGTCCAAAATTTTTTCTACAATGTATAACGGATTTCAACGGATTTCGCGTGGAATCCACCACAACATTCCAAAAATTATTATTCCCCTATTGCTGTTGCTGGCAGGATGTACAAAGGAAGCGCCGGAACAGCCTGTCCGGAACGATTATCTCGTGCGGGCGGAAGCGGTGAATACCATGAGCAGGGAAACATTAAAAAATCTTCTCGGCCTCTTTGGGTATGGACAGTATGCTTCGCTCGTGAAAAGCGATGTGCGCCTGATTCGCGTAGTGTATGCCACGGAGTACCCTAAGGGAAGCACAATAAATGTTTCCGGAGCATTATTGATTTCCGGGAATTACGACGCTCGTTTTCCGACCGTACTGTTCAATCATGGCACCAATGGCGACCGCAACACCTCGCCGTCAGTGGAGATAAGCGCCCTTCCTTCGTTAGAAGTATTTTTGGGCATTACCATAGCCTCGGCCTTCAATTGCGCCGTGTTAATTCCCGATAACATTGGCTACGGAGAAAGTCAATCCGTCACACACCCCTATATGCACGGGGAGTCGTTGGGGCAAAGCGGCCTGGACTTTATTCGCGCTTACAGAGAATACGTCTCGGCTCCGGATGTGGCCTTGCCGTTTAATAATAATATCCTGATTACCGGCTATTCTGAAGGCGGCTACGCTTCTGTCGCCGTGCACAAAACAATAGACGCCCATCCGTCGGAAGGACTGAAAGTGCGCAAAACCATTGCCGGCGCCGGCGCATACGATTTGGCGGCGTTTTCCAAAGAAGTTTTGAATAATCCGAATCCCTTGGGAACGCGCACGCTGTCCAGCTACCTGTGGGTACTTGGGATGTATAAAACGGATTTCCGGTATTCGAAAAGCTATGCGGATATTTTTTCGGAAGAAGATAATACCTTACTGCAATCTATCGGCTACGACCTTGCCTATTACAAAAATGAAACAGCCGGCTTGCCGCTTAATGAAATTCCGTCACAGTTATTCAAACCCGAATTTATATCCGGCGTGCTGAATGACACAGACGCCGAATTTATTCGTATTTCACAGCAAAATTCCTTCATTGATTTTACGCCGAAAGACAGTATAATTTTTGTCTATGGCGACGCTGACACGTGGGTATATCCTGTCAATTCGGTCAATGCGTATAACGCAATGTCCGCAAAACAGTGCCCGGTTAAAGCCTGCCTGCACCCCGGCGGCGACCACGAAACGACGCTTTCTCTATATTTGGATGTGCTCTTGGAGCGGCTGCAAGATATGTAAGGCGCTAATAATTAATATAAGAAGGATAGGGAATCTCATCTTCCGGGACGTCAATTTTGAGCAACTCGTAAACAGCCCTTTTCAGCGAAAAAACAAAAAAAACACAAGTGTAAATAAAAAATCCACAGGTGTGATAGAAACAAACACCAGTGTGGGGAAAAAATCCACAGGTGTGATAGAAACAAACACAGGTGTGGAAAAAAAAATCCACAGGTGTGATAAAAACAAACACAAGTGTAGATAAAAAATCCACAGGTGAGACAGAAACAAACACAAGTGTAAATAAAAAATCCACAGGTGTGATAGAAACAAACACAAGTGTAGATTTTGGCGCCGGCGCCCTTCGCAACCCGGAAATCCTTCTGCCCGGACGACGGCTGCCGGTATAGAAGATGTCAGTTTTCAGTCATTTAGATATTATACCCGGTATTCATGTAAAAGAATAATGCACAATGGGAGCCGGCTCAATAGAAAAACTATTTATTGCCTGCAGCCTGCTTGATGTCATGATAGAGGTCGTCCGTATCTTCCAGCCCTACGGAGATGCGGATGGTATTTTGGCTGATGTCCATGCTTTGGCGGAGTTCTTCGGTGAACGTTCCAAAGATGGTGCTTGCCGGATGAATGGCCAGCGTTTTATTGTCAAACAGGTTGGTGGCACGGCGGATAAACTGCAGGCGGTCGATGAAACGAAAAGCTGCTTCGCGCGACGCCAAATCAAAAGTGAACATGGCGCCGGGGTAGTCGCCGAATTGCCGCTGGCTAACGTCATGGAACGGATGCCCGGGCAACGCCGGGTAATTCACGGCACACACGCCATCGAGCGATTGTACTTTTTCGGCCAGGGCACGGCAGGTGCGCGTAGCACGTTCGTAGCGTACGGCAAGCGTTTCCAGGCCGGTAGTTTGCAACGCCGCCACTTCCGGGGTCATGCAAGCGCCCAGGTTGCGGTGTATTTCGCGGCGCATTTTGCAGGAAAATGCCGACGTCGCCGGTTGCCCCACCAGCGAACGCAGTTTGGAGGAATGTTGCCAGTCGTAAGAAGCATAGTCCAATACCAGCCCGCCCAGGGACGTCGCGCCGCCCGAAATATATTTGGTGGAGGACACAATTTCAATATCCACGCCGAAATCGGCGGCATGGAACACCAGGAACGGCACAATAGTGGTATCGGCAATCAGCGGTATGCCGTGTTTCCTGCAGTGCGCCGACAATTCCTGCAGGTCGGCCACTTCCATTTGCGGGTTGGTGATGATTTCCAGAAAAACGGCGCAGGTATTTTTGTCGATATTCTTTTCTACGTCTGCCGGGTTGGTCAGGTCGCAGAAGCGCGCTTCCACGCCGAAATCTTTTAGCGTAAACGCCAGCAGCGAATAGGTGTTGCCGAACAAATGCGGCGACGTAACGATATTGGCGCCCGCGTGCGCAATAGCCACAAAGGTGTTGGCAATAGCCGCCATGCCGGAATTGAATGCAATAGCGTCGCCAGCGCCGGCCAGGGCTTTTACGCGGTTTTCAAAATACTGCACGGTCGGGTTCGATACGCGGGAATAGACGTGTTCCGGCGAACGCCCTGTGAACGCCAGTTCCATTTGCGCCGCCGTTTCAAATTCGTAAGCCACGGCATAATATACCGGCATATTCAACGCCCCGTAAGCATCCCTGGCGGGATAAGGCATGTGCATGATTTTGGTTTCAGGCGATAAAGTTTTTTCTTTCATTTTTTTTTCGTAAAGTGTGCGGCGTAAGGCGCAAAGCGGCCTGCCGCATCATGATTATTAAATTAAGTTGCCAAAGGTACAAAAAATATTTGAAGGAGGGAAAAGATAGATTCAAGCACCAAATGCAGGTAAGTGCAATGAGTAAGTGCAAAAAAAAAATTGCAATTAAAAAAATAAAGTAATACCTTTGCACCCGATTTATGCTCTTTCCCATTTTGAGTGCTTTTATTCTACTTTAGAAATCTGGAAAATTTCGTACATGAAGAATAATTCAACTCCACTAATAGAAACGTGGGCTTCGATTTATTTCATGTACGGGTATTCCAGAACCTCTAAAGTGATAAGTTTAGTCCACGTTGCACATTTTATACCTCAACCGCTCTGCAAAGAGCCTCCCGCAACAAAGACTGACCGAATAAAAGTAGCCAAAGTGTCAAAGGCGCACAATCGGAAGTTAGGAATTAAGAATCAAAAACAACGTATTTATGAAAAAGCATCTTTTATTTATCGCAACATTTATTGCAACCCTGTTCCCATTTTGGGCAGCGAATGCGCAGACGAGCGTCAGCGTAACGCCCGTTTCTGCGAACTACACCGCCGCCACGCCGACGGTTACCGTTGAAGTATCCTGGCCGGCCGGCTCGCGCAATGCCAACGAACGCGCCAAAGTATGGCTCTTTGTAGATTACCGGCGGGTACAGAACAACGCCTATGCCGGCGGCTGGCTGCGGGCGGGCATTACGGATCCGCCCGTTTTATGCACGGCCGGCACGCCCACGCTGGCGCCCGGCAACGATAAAGGCTTCTGGCTGCAGGGGCCGGACAACGGCCTTGCCTTTGCCGCTACCGTTACCGTACCCATTACGGTGGACTTGAGCGGCTACGACCCCAAGTTCGGCTGGTGCGCGTACGCTACCGACCTGCCGCCTTATGCCGAAGCGGTACCCGGCGGCTATAACCTGCGCGGCACAGAACCATTCATTATACAAACTCACCCGACCGACGCCGGTAGCACAGTAACCCAGTCAGCCACTACTTTTCATGGTTGTATGTACGGCTTGACCGACGCTACCGGTTGCCCGGGTGAACTTCCGCCCATGCCTGCCATCACGGGCTTTACGGCTTCCGCTGCGACCCTTTGCGCGGGCCAGTCCGCGACGCTGACCGCTACGGCTGCCGGCGCCGAACTTTACAGCTTTGACGACGGCGCGACATGGCAACCCGGCGCCACGAAAGCAGTTACGCCCACGGCCACGACCACCTATATATTAAAGGTGTCCCGCAATGCCGGCGGATGTACGGTAACCCATTCTACGGGTATCACCGTTACGGTACTTCCGGCGCTCACCGGCCTTTCGCTGACCGCCAGCCCTGCCGCCGTATGCGCAGGCCAGTCTGCAACGCTCACCGCCACGGCTACCGGCGCCGAACTTTACAGCTTTGACGACGGCGCAAATTGGGTTTCCAGCCCTTCCACCGTCGTATCGCCCACAGCCACGACGACCTGTATATTAAAGGCTACCCGCGCCGCCGGCGGATGCACGGTAACTTCCCCCAATACTGTTACTATTACGGTGCTTCCGGCGCTCACCGGCCTTTCGCTGACCGCCAGCCCTGCCGCCGTATGCGCAGGGCAGTCCTCTACGCTGACCGCTTCGGCTGCCGGCGCGGCAGCCTACAGTTTGAACGGTACAGACTGGCAGCCGGCAAACACTTTTAATGTAACCCCGACGGTTACGACAAATTATACCTTATACGTCCGCTCGGCAGCCGGCTGTACGGCGAGTCTGCCCAATGCCGCGGTGGTTACGGTGAACAATCCGCCCGCCGCGCCCAACGCCCCCGCACAGAACGGCCCGCAGTGCGAAGGCACGGCGCTGACCTTCTCCGCCACCCTGCCCGCCGGCGCGGAGGGGCTGAAATGGGAAGGCACGGGCATCTCCGGCAACGGCACGAGCAAGACCTCCGCCTCCACCGCCGGGACGTACCAGGCGCGCGTGCAGGCGTATGTTACCGCCGGCACGAATACCTGCTACAGCGCATGGACGAACTACACCGCCGGCACCGTGATTGCCACCCCGGGCAAGCCCGCCGCCCCCACCACCAACGGCACACAGTGCTCCGGCACCGGCGTTATCTTCACGACCGCCACCGTAGCCAACGCC
>JAISLK010000008.1 GCA_031290935.1 Prevotellaceae bacterium
CTCTTAGTTCTTAACTCTTAGTTCTTAACTCTTAGTTCTTAACTCTTAGTTCTTAACTCTTAGTTCTTAACTCTTAGTTCTTAACTCTTAGTTCTTAACTCTTAGTTCTTAACTCTTAACTCATATTAAAAAAAATTGTATCTTTGTACCCCATTATATATAAAGGTATGTCCGGATTTTTTGCACTCATAGGCAGTTATTTTTTGTTAATGCGCAAGGTATTTACGAAGCCCGACCGTTTCCCGGAAACATGGAAGCAGTTTGTGATAGAACTGGAAAAAGTCGGGGTTTTGTCGGTGCCGCTGGTAGCGATTGTGTCGGTATTCATCGGCGCGGTGATTACCCTGCAAACGTCGTACAACCTCACCAGCCCGTTCATCCCCAAAATGTATGTGGGCTACATGACGCGCGAAACCATGCTGCTGGAATTCAGTTCTACCATGATAGCGCTAATCCTGTCCGGGAAAATCGGTTCGAGCATCGCTTCCGAAATCGGCACGATGCGCATCACCGAGCAGATAGACGCCCTGGAAATAATGGGCGTTAACTCGGCGAACTATTTAATCCTCCCCAAAGTTTGCGCCGCCACGATTTTTAACCCCCTGCTTACGTTATTGAGTTTTTCCGTGGGGCTGCTTGGCGGGTGGCTCATCGTAACGACTACCGGCGTGGTCACGCCGGAGCAATATGTGGAGGGCATCCGGTATGCCTTCCAGCCCTATTACGTGGTTTATGCGCTTATAAAAATGGCGGTATTCAATTTTATCATTACCTCGGTATCGGCGTTCTACGGCTACTCTGCAAAGGGCGGCTCGCGCGATGTGGGGCGGGCGGCGACGAACGGCATCGTAAGTTGCAGCCTGTGTATCCTGATTTTTAATTTAATTCTGACCCATGTCTTATTATAATGATAAAAGTTGATCATCTCTACAAATCCTTTGAAGGGCGCCCTGTGCTGGAAGATGTGTCGGTCGTATTCGACGCCTGCCGGACGAACCTGATTATCGGCGCCAGCGGTTCCGGGAAAACCGTATTGCTTAAATCGCTGGTGGGGCTGCATGACGCCGACAGCGGCGAAATCCGGTTCGACGACATACTGTATAACAGGCTGTCGTTTGACGAGAAAAAGAAGATGCGCCAGAACATCGGGCTGCTCTTCCAAAGCAGCGCCCTGTTTGACTTTGCCACGGTGGAAGAGAATGTGATGTTCCCGATGAATATGTTCACCAGCTGGACGCGCGCCGAGAAACTGGAACGGGTGAACTTTTGCTTGCAGCGCGTCCGACTGGAGAACGTCAACCACCTTTACCCGTCGTCGCTGAGCGGCGGCATGCAAAAACGGGTGGGCATCGCCCGGGCCATAGCCCTCCAGCCGCGCTACCTGTTTTGCGACGAGCCCAATTCCGGCCTCGACCCGCGCACGGCTATCGTCATTGACGAACTGATTCATGAAATCACGCATGAATTCGGCATGACGACTATTATCAATACGCACGACATGAATTCCGTCATGGAAATCGGCGAGAAAGTAGTATTCATCTACGAAGGCAAAAAGTGCTGGGAAGGCACGAACGAAGAGATTTTACGTACCGATAACGCCGAACTCAACCGCTTCGTTTTTGCCTCCAAAATGGCGCAACAGCTGCGGGAGAAAAGCTAAGGATTTCATTTTGCTTCCGGCAGGCTGAACAGGAATTGCAACCCACCGCCGGCGCGGTTTTTCACGGTAATCGTACCCTTGTGGAAGAGGATAATGTTTTTGACTATCGCCAGCCCCAGCCCGGTGCCGCCGGTATCGCGCGTACGCCCTTCGGTAACGCGGTAGAAGCGTTCAAAGAGGCGGGGGAGGTGCCGGGGGTCGTCAATGCCTGCGCCGGTATCGGCAAAGGAAAAGTGCAGGAAGCCCTTGTCGGCGGCGTACTGGGCGATGTGTATTTTCACCTGTTTGCCGGCATGGTGCACGACATTTTCCATTAAATTGCGTACGACGGCATACAGCAGGTTTTCGTTTCCACATACCCATGCGTTTGGCGGTATATTCGTTTCTACCGTGATGTCCTGCGCTTCCAGGAGGGCGGCCATGTCGCCGGCCACCGCCTTTATAACGCCCGCCATCGCCACCGGCTTCAACACAAAGGTACCGGAAGTGTCTTCCAGCTTTGTCAGCAAATGCATGTCGCGGATAAGTTCCGAAAGCATCAGCGTCTGCCGGTAGGCTTTTTGCAGGAAATGCCGTTCCTTTTCCGGCTCCAGCTTTTGTTCGAGAATCGTTTCCAGGTATCCGCGAATGCTTGTAACCGGCGTGCGCAGTTCGTGGGCGATGTGCCCGGTCAGTTCCTGTTTCAGCTGGCGTGTTTTTTCCGACGGGGTAATGTCGTTTAATACTGTTTCAAAACTGTTGTCGTCAAAACGGTTTATGCGCATCAAAAAGCATTTCCCCTGCCGGGTAATCTGCGTTTCCGTAGTATGCCGGCTGTCTTTGCTGTCCGGTAATTTATCAACGGCGGCGAAAAATTCTTCTTCGAGGATATGCGCCGGGTCGGTGGTTATCTCTTCCCCCAGGATGTTCAGGTATTGCAGGAATAAACCGTTATAGAAGGCTACTTTCCTGTCGGGAGTGAAGAAACAGATTCCCTCGGCAGAATTTTGTACATGTTGCAAAAGCTTTTCTTTTTCCAGCGCAATCTTTTTTTCATGCATTTCCAGTTGCAGGTAATCATGTACGATTTTTGTTCCGATATCGCCCAGTTCATCGTTCGGGAAATGCATGTCGGCGGCGAGGTTCAGCGTGCCGTTGCCGGCGGCGCGGGAAAAGTCGCGCAGCTGCCGGATAGATTTCCCGAACCGCCCCGCCACATAATTTATAAACAACAACCCGACGCCGAACAGTGTGAGTATATAATATAAAAAACCGTTGTCGGGCTGGAGGAAATGCTGCACGTGTATATCATAGGGGAGCGCCATGCGGATATAGTACCCGTCGAACAGCTTGGCGTAATACAGGTATTCGCGGTTGTTGGACGTAGAGGTACGGATATCCGAGCCTTTTCCTTCCTTCGCCGCTTCCCGTATTTCCGGCCGTCCGGCATGGTTTTCCATATCCGCTGTTTGCGAAAGGAGGTTGTCATACATCACTTGCCCGTGTGCATCAATCCATGTAACGCGAATCATGGGGGGCAGCAGCGCCAGCAGGCTGTCAAAGGCCGCCGTATGGCTGCCATATTGCCGGAGATAGCGATGGGTAATATTGGCATAAGCGTCTAATTTTTCTTCGAGCGCTTCGGTTTTATAGGTTTTTTCGCGGTATTGCTCAAAAGCGGCGATGCCGGCAGTGAAACCTGCCAGGATAATACAGAAATTAACCGTCAGCCGTTGCTTGTACGACAGTTTCATTTATATTGGAATGTTAAACCGGTAGCCGTAACCGGAGCGGCTGGAAATTAACGGGGCGTATTTGCCCAGCTTTTTCCGCAGCCGGGTGATATGTACATCTATGGTTCGTTCGCTCGTGTAGATGGCGTCTTTCCATATCCGGTCGATAATATCTTCCCGGCGGAATATTTTAGACGGGTTTGTCGCCAGCAGCGCAAGGATTTCAAACTCGGTTTTGGTAAAGGAAATGGCGGTGCGCCCTGCAATCACTTCTTTTGTGTCCAAATCAATTGCCACCTCGCCGAACAGTAACCGGCGGCTGTTGGTTTTTATGCCGGAAGCCCGTTTCAATACCGCCTTGACCCGCGCCACGACTTCCTTTATAGAAAAAGGTTTTGAAATATAATCATCGCCCCCCACCGAGAAACCGGTTATCATGTCGTTTTCCGTATCCTTGGCTGTAAGGAAAATAATCGGGACAGAAGAGCCGTCCTGGCGCAGGCGTTCCGCCATTTTATAGCCGGACATGCCGCCCATCATCACATCCAGCAGGATTAACGAGTAGGCGGGCGTAAATTTTTTTAAGGCGTCTTCTGCCGAATAGGTGTAATCGACGTGGTACCCTTCATTGGAAAGGTTGAAAGCAAGGATTTCGCAAATATCCTTGTCGTCGTCTACTAATAATATTTTTTCGCCCATATTGTTTGGTAAAAAAAGTCCCGGCAAAGGTACAAATTCTTTCCTTAGCGGTGCAAAAATACCTTACCGTTATTACAATGCTGTTGCCATATTGTTACAATTTTATTACGAAAAGGGGGAGAAGCAAAAAATGCGTACCTTTGTGCCTAAAAACGTGTCATGCGTAATGTCTTAAACTTAATAGCGCAGTATAAGGAACTGGATTTGCACAGCATTGTGGACTATTACAAGTTCAACAGCTATGCTATTACGCACCATTCTACGGCGCTTGAAGGCTCTACACTGACCGAAGAAGAAACGGTTGCGCCCGGTACACAATTACTGCTTCCGTTTTCGGCGCATTTCGACCTGGTGTCCATTCATCCGTTTTACGATGGTAAGGGGCCCGGGTTATTTTTCTGAAATCTGCAGGAATTTTACAATTGTTGAAAATAACATCCTCAAAAGGCACTTTGTTCCCGTTTTTTTTTGTACCTTCGCAGACTTTTTGTTTGAAGAAAAAACAAGCTGATGGAAAATAACGAATCAACAGAACGGATTATTAAAATCAATATCGAAGAGGAAATGAAAAGCGCCTACATTGACTATTCCATGTCAGTGATAGTAGCGCGTGCGCTGCCCGATGTACGCGACGGGTTGAAACCCGTCCACCGGCGCATCCTTTTCGGTATGGATGAGCTGGGGCTGGGGGCCGGGAAACCTTATAAAAAGTCTGCCCGTATTGTCGGCGATGTGATGGGGAAATACCATCCGCACGGCGACGGGGCGTTGTATGACGCGATGGTGCGGATGGCGCAGCCTTGGAGTTTGCGTTACATGCTCGTGGACGGGCAGGGCAATTTCGGCTCGGTAGACGGCGACGGCGCGGCGGCCATGCGTTATACCGAAGCGCGGCTGCAAAAGCTCTCCGAAGAAGTGCTTGCCGACCTTGATAAAAATACGGTAGATATGACGCCGAACTATAGCGAGGAATATAAAGAGCCTACCGTATTGGCAAGCAAAGCTCCGCTCCTGCTGCTCAACGGCGCGTCCGGCATTGCCGTGGGGATGGCGACCAACATGCCGCCGCATAACCTGACGGAAATATGCAATGCCATTTGCGCGTATATTGACAACCGCGATATTACGGTGGATGAATTGCTGCAGTATATTAAAGGGCCGGATTTCCCTACGGGCGGCACGATTTACGGCTACCAGGGTATTAAGGACGCTTTTGAAACCGGGCGCGGGCGCATTGTCATCCGCTCTAAAACGGATATTGAAATGGCGGACAGCGGGCGCGAGACCATTGTGGTGAGCGAAATCCCCTACATGGTCAATAAAAAGGAGCTGATACAAAAAATCGCCGACCTTGTCGAAGAAAAGAAAATAGATGGTATTTCTTACGTAAACGACGAAAGCGACCGGAACGGGATGCGGATTGTCATTAAACTGAAGATGGGCGCGGTGGCGAATGTCGTACTGAATACCTTGTTTAAATATACGCCCCTGCAGTCTACTTTTTCGGTAAATAATATTGCCTTGGTAGATGGCCGCCCGCGCCAGCTGAACCTTATCCAGCTGATAAAATATTTCGTAAAGCACCGGCATGAAGTAATCGTGCGGCGCTCGGCATACGACCTGGAAAAAGCGGAAAAAGAAGCGCACATCCTGGAAGGGCTGCTGATTGCGATAGACCGTTTGGACGAGGTCATCGCGCTTATCCGCGCGTCGAAAACGCCGGATGACGCCCGCGCCGGTTTGATGGCGCACTTCCATCTCTCCGAAGCGCAGGCGAGCGCCATTGTAGAGATGCGCCTGCGGCAATTAACCGGCCTGGAACGCGAGAAACTTAAAGAAGAATTTGCCAGACTCCAGGCGCTCATTGGCAAATTGAAGGCGATTCTGGCGGATGAAAAACTGCAGCTGCAGATTGTGAAGGAAGAGACGGTCGCTTTACGCGACAAATACGGCGACGAACGCCGCACGGATATTGTATTTACCGCCGAGGAATTCAACCCCGAAGATTTTTATGCCGACGACGACGTGGTGATTACCATTTCGCACCTGGGATATATCAAACGTACGAACCTGACCGAATACCGCCTGCAGAACCGCGGCGGCGTGGGCGCCAAAGGCAGCACCACGCGGGAGGAGGATTTTATTGAACACATCTATGTGGCCAATATGCACAGCACGATGCTCTTCTTTACCCAAAGGGGGCGCTGCTACTGGCTCAAGGTATATGACATTCCCGAAGGCGGGAAGGCGACGAAAGGACGCGCTATCCAGAATGTAATCAATATAGAACCGGACGATAAGGTGATGGCCTACATCAACGTCCGGACGCTGAACGAGGCGGATTATATCAATAACAATTATATCGTCCTATGCACAAAGAACGGCACGGTGAAAAAAACCTCCCTCGAAGCGTACTCGCGGCCGCGCGCCAACGGTATCAACGCTATCACCATCCGCGAAGGCGATGAACTGCTTGAAGCGATTTTGACCGACGGACGGTGCGAAATCCTGCTGGCGGGGCGCAACGGAAAGTGCGTACGCTTCAACGAATCGAATGTGCGCGCCGTAGGCCGCACGGGAATGGGCGTCCGCGGAATTACTGTGGACGACACCGACGAAGTAACAGGCATGGTCGGCATACACCCGGGGGCGGACGGGCAACTGCCCGCGGCGCATATCATGGTGGTCAGCGAAAACGGCTACGGCAAACGCTCGGAGTTGGAAGATTACCGCATTACCAACCGGGGCGGGAAGGGCGTGAAAACCCTTCACGTTACCGAGAAAACCGGCAAACTGATTGCCATAAAAAAAGTAACGGACGACAACGATTTGATGATTATTAACAAATCGGGCATCGTCATCCGCCTCGCCGTATCCGATATTCGCGTTACGGGACGCGCCACACAGGGCGTACGGCTCATCAGCATACGCGGGAACGACCGCATTGCCGCCGTATGCAAAGTAAATAAAAGCGATGAAAAAAGCGAAATATAAAATGAAAATGATATATATATAATACCCTACAGCAGGCGGACGTTAATGTTCTTTTTATTTTTAATTTGTTCACGGTATCCAAAGAAGTCCGTCTGTTTCTCTTAATTTGCCGAGGTAATTTTTATAAAATCGCGTGGATGTGGTTAAATTACCGAGGCAAATTTTTTTATGCCCATCGGAAATACGGAATTTGCACAGGCAAATTCCGCCAGTCAAAACGAAAATACGAAATTTTCCTAAGCAAATTCTATCAATCAAGTCGAAATAAGGAAATTTGCACAGGCAAATAGAATAAAAACAAAAAAGCTGCAGACGCTGTTTAACGAAATGAACGACCTCCGCCGCAAATATATTTTCTATACCCCCCGCCCCTGGATGGGAATCACCTGCTCCTTGCGCCCATCCCCTTCCAGCAGTATACGGGCAAGCCCGTAACCCCGCTGCCGCGCGTATTCCTGAACCCCCCCAGGGCGATACGGAGCTCGTTTTCTCGCAGGATTTCACCGTTACTTACCGCAAGAATATCCACCCCGGCGACGCCAGGCTAATCATCCGCGGCAAAGGAAAATATAAAGGGAAAATGGAAGTAACGTTTAATATAATAAAAAGCTAAAGATTTCAAGATGTCCATTGTGGAATCTTGAAATCGCTCTTATTACAGGGAAAAAAGTAACAGTTAAGAAAGAATCCGGTTATTTTGTTCCCTGCGTAATTTATAATCGGCAGAAGCATCCCGCAAAGCGGAGATATATTTTTGCTTATCTTGCAAGTACAATTCGTTCATTTCTGCACGAACCTTGCGTACAAATTCCATTACATGGAATTCCTGGTCTTGCTTAATCTGTTTCATATATCAATTCTTTTGGCGTTATTATATTAATAGTTGAATAACCAAATTTCAAGTTAATCGCATTATATTGCCGGACGCGAAAGAAGTTAACCATGTGTTTAAAATTCCAGCTTACTAAACCGTCTGCTTTCAAAATACTTGCAATGGCAATATATAGAATCTTGAAATCTTTAAATCTTTTATATGCCGGAGGGCGGCGTTTATATATCTACCGTCCAGTTCTTGCCTTCGGCGATAGTTTTAGTGCAACCGTCGGTTCCGGGGTTGCTGCTAATGTATATTGTGCCTTGTGCTTCGCCGGTGCGGTCGGGCAGGGAAGTGAACAGCGCATCAAGCGCTGCAGCCGCTAACTGATTATCGTAACACCACAAATCCCTTAATGCCGCGCAGCCGCTTACATCTAATGCGGTTAACGCATTACCGTAACATTTCAACTCCGCTAATGCCGCACAGCCGCTCACCTCTAATGCGGTTAACTGATTATAGATGCACTCCATGTGCGTTAACGCCGTGCAGCCGCGTACATCCAATGCGGTTAACTGATTAGTGTTGCAACGCAAATCGGCTAATTCCGCGCAGCCGCTCACCTCTAATGAGGTTAACTGATTATAGAAGCACCACAATTCCCTTAACGCCGTGCAGCCGCGCACATCTAATGCGGTTAACGCATTATCTTCGCAATACAACTTCGTTAACGCCGTGCAGCCGCTCGCATTTAATGTACTTAAAGAATTATTATTGTTGCAATACAACTCCGTTAACGCCGCGCAGCCGCTCACCTCTAATGCGGTTAAGTGAGTACTGCTGCAACCCAACACCTCTAATGCCGCGCAGCCGCTCACCTCTAATGCGGTTAACTGAGTAGCGTTGCAATACAGCGTCTTTAACGCCGTGCAGCCGCGTACATCCAATGCGGTTAACGCAGTATTGTTGCAATTCAACTCCTCTAACGCCGTCAGGCGCCCCGGCCGCAGTGTGCGGATATAAACATTTTCCATATCTAATCCGGTAACCCTGCCGTTGGTTACTGTTACGCCGCTCCACTGGTCAAGGGGGGCGGTCAGCCAGTTTGTCGGCCCTCCAAAAATCAGCAGCAGGGGGTTGTCGTTATATATGCTCACGAGCGTGAGGCTGTCGAGGGCGCGTGATTCGGGGAAATTGGCGATGAGCCGGAGCGTGCGCATCACCGTATTGCCGGCGGCGTCGGCTACGAAGATAAAGGCTTCACAGTCCGGGCAGGGGTAAGC
>JAISLK010000009.1 GCA_031290935.1 Prevotellaceae bacterium
ATGATTTTTGGGAATGCTCGAAAAGAAGCGTTTACAAAGAATTTTAATCTACTAAGTCAAAATTTAATATTGGCTTAAAACAGCAGCGCAAAAGTAAAAAAGATTTTCGGAATGGGCAAATTTTAGTTATGAATTATGAGTTATGAACTAAGAGTTAAGAACTAAGAGTGGGCTGGCGCCAGCCTGAAATCTTTGAATTTTTGAATCATGAAATCAGCTGCCGGTTGAATCTGCCCTCTTAACTTTTATCTATTAGTTCTTAGTTTCTCTAAAACCGGTACGAAACCGTCAGCAGGAATTGATGCCGCAAATAGTCGGTGGTAACTAAGGGGGAATTTTTGTAGGTATAATACTCTTCCGAAGAAGTAGAATAACGATAAGCCACGTCTACTGATGTAAAACCTATCCGGTAGCCCAAGCCGCCGGAGCCGGCAATCACTCCTTTGAAGCCGTTCGCCGGCGCACCCAGGTAGCTAAACCCGCCGCGAATAAAGAAATCATTCAAGCGTACTTCGCCGCCTAAACGGAAATTCATAGCTACATTAGTGCTGTCGGATAACAGGTAATCATTAAGGGCATGTATATTATTCGTAGCCGCTGGGGACATGTTCTGATAGTCGCCGTTCAAAGAAATCAGGTTGTTGGTGATCACCTCATAATCGAAAGAAAAAATCGCTAATGTATTCACTTCATACGATGCGTTTAGAGATATACGCCATGGCGTACGCAAGGTGAAATCATACTTGCCTTCTTCCAATTCGTTAGTAGCATTGATATTCCCGTTCGTGCGCACCGACAACGAATAAAATACCGGTGATTGCACCGCTACGCCTATCATAAAATTTCCCAGCGGTTTGTACAATACGCCGAATCGTGCGTTAAAGCCCCTGCCGTCTATAAAGGATGCCGTTTCATGCAAAATATTCGTTTCCCCGTTAAACGACCCCGATTCATCGTAGGCGTCCCGCCGTTCATACCGCAGGTCGCTCAGCCCTGCCGAAAGCCCAAGATATAATTGATCAGAGTAAGAAGTTCCGAACGACAAGGCGTATTCTCCCACATGCCCTGTCGTAGTAATGCGTTGCCGTTGACTCGTTATGTCATAGCCGGGGCGTATCTCAAATGTAGCGCCCACCCTGCTGATAAAAGGAGCCGTATTGGCCCATGCAGCATAATCCGCACGTACTTTCGCATTCTCTATCATATATGTCGTTAATGATTCGTTATAGCCAGGCTTTCCCTGCGTACTGTAATAGGCATTAAAATTCGTATGCAGGTTGTAGCCGAACGATACATTGAAGCGGTTAAAATTCTCTCTGCCGTTGTCGAAACTGTAAGCAATACTTGCGCCGTTTATCACAAAACTGTTGCGGGAATCCGGTTCCCCATTGGATGTGGTTTTATACATATCCACTTTGGGGGTCAGCATTATCTGCCCCATACGGAATGTGCCCAATGCCGCCGGGTTGATATTCACCGACGCATATTCGGAGGAAAGCGCTCCTACCGCTCCGCCCATAGCCACACCGCGCGATGTGGCTTCGTTTGCCTGTTGCGAGAATTTTATTATTTCATTCGCCGTTTGCGCAAATAATAGACCTGAGCCGCTTACAAACAATAGCAGGGTAGTAATTCTTTTCATAATGTTCATTTTGTATTTCAAAGGTATGTAAACTGATTTAGTTGCACAAATTTATGAAAAAATAATTGATAATAAAATTTTTTTAACGGTTTTTAACGGTTTCTTCTTTTTTTAAAACCTGAAACCTATCGTTACCATAAATTTGCCGGTAAATACATCCAGGGCGGTTAGGTCGGGATTCCCATTGTATATCACGTAATTTTCCTTTACGCCCGGCGCGAAAGAGTAGGCGGCGTCCGCCGAAAAGAACCGGCCGCGGTAGCCGAAGCCCGCCGAACCAATGTGTGTATCCGAAAAATCTTTCCGTGCATTTTGATACCAGGCATAACCGGCGCGTACGGCAAAATCACCTATCTTGTATTCCCCGCCGACGCGGATATTGGTGGCCGTCCGGCAATCCTGTTTCAAAAGGTTGTTATTATCCTGGAAAATGCCTGTAGCGCCATGCTCGTTGGACAGCCGCGTACGGGTATAATTTACGCCTTCGTAATCGACGCTCAGCAATGCTGCCGCGCCGAAAGTATAGGCCAGCCCCACGCCCCACCGCGCCGGCGTAGTAATCCGGTAATCGTCGTGCCCTTCTACGGATTCGGTACTTTTTGCGCCGTTAATATCCGACGTCATTTTTTCGGACCATGTATTCCGGAGAAACATCCAGGTGGGCGTATGGATATAGGCGCCTACGCGCAAGCCACCCACCGGCCGTGCGATAACGCCGAATTTTACATTATAGCCAACCCCATCGGTATATATACTGGATTCACGCACCAGCCCCCGATAGCCTGTGCTGTTAAAATCGGCATAATTGACAGCGTCTTCCGCGTATTCTTCATAAAAATCATTCGCAATATCCTGCAAGCCGAAAGTCATGCCGAAATAGAACTTGTGCGATACATTTAACCCGAAATTAAATACGTATTCGCCTACATGCCCCGTTTGGTTGCAATAGTAAGACTGGTTCACATCGCCCATCTGGTAAATCTTGTTAAGGTCATCGGGATTGACGGCGTCGAAGTCTTCCGTAGCGCCGATATATGAGCCGTCAATAGGCGTGCCATCACTTTTCTTGTCAATATAGTGAATAAGCCCCGTTTTCATCGCCAGCCATTCGGTGTTGGTAGCATCGTTCTCAAAAGCGCTATGCTGCAAGCCGTCCAAGCCAAACGCCAATGCACGGGGAAGCGATGTTTCTCCCGTACGCCCATGCGCCGAGAAACGCTGCGGGTTATTTTGCAATTTATTAAATCCTATGCCGAAATTAAACCCGACCACACCGCTGGTATTATTCGTATAAAAAGAGGATACCCATCCGGCATTCCCAATGCCTACCCGCGGGTTTGATTCGGACGTCCGGTTGCCCAGATATGTTCCCGAACTCGAGAGCAAGGCCAGCGTTGATGTAATGGAAAACTCCGAAGAGCGGAATACCGCCACGCCGGCAGGGTTAATGCTTAGTGTCGTGAAATCGCCGCCCAATGCGGCAAAGGCGCCGCCCATTCCTTGAAAACGCGCCGTCCCTTCATAAATGTTTTGCGAATATCGAAGCGCATCCTCATGCGTCTGCGCCATGGCAAAAACAGTACTGCAAAGGCTGATAAATAAGATGTATATATTCTTTTTCATAATGTAGTTATTTTTAACTTTTAATTCTTAATTTCTAATTCTTAATTCTCCTACCGCCTGCCGGAGTTGCGGGAACTGCTGCCCCCAGAACTTCCTGCGCTGCGCGAGCTGCTGCCTCCCGTGCTGCCCGAGCTACGCGACGGTGAACTGCCGCTGCTCCGGTAAGAGGAGGAATTTGTGCTTCGGGATTGGCTGGAAGAACGCGACACCGACTCATTCCGGGCGGGCGAGGCGCTCCTGCTGTTGCTTGCCGGCGGTGTATAACTGTTGGTATTCGACGACGAGCGTGCACGGTTTTCATTGACACTGGCAGGCGCCTGGTAGGTATTGCGCGTGCCGGTTGCGTTCCGGTTGTTTAGATTCCCGGAAGAACTGTTGCGCGATGTTGCGCCGGCATTATAGGTCGAACGGGCGGAAGATTCGGGGCGCGTGTAGGTTTGTACATTGCGCACCGCCCTGCCGTTGCTTACGTTTGAGGAAGCCGGTGCAGACGACCTGCCGGTGGTGGCGCGGGTTTCCGTGGTGCGCATTGTCCTCCCCACTGGAGCCGATGAACGGCCGGCAACGGCGTCCCTGCTTACGGAGCGGGTGGAATTTACTGCGCTGCGGCTACTGCCTGCTACCTGGCGGGCTTGCGACGAACGGGCGGACGCCCTGCCGGCGGCGGCATTCTGTCCGTACGGCGACCTCGAAGAAGAGGCAACGCCCGGGGTGGAGCGTCCATAGCGGGAATTGCTGTGGTGCGCATAGTAGCGGGGGTTCGAGTGATGATAATAATAATGCGGGTGATAATGGTAATAGTAGGGGTCGTAGTACCCGTAATAGTAGGGGCCCCCATACCAGTAATCGTAATAAAACGGGCGGTACCAGGAAGTATAGCCCCATCCCCATGCATAGTAAGGGCTGTAATAGTGCCACGGACGGTAATAATAGGGATAGTACAGCGAGCCGTAATACCAGGGGTCGCTATATTCCAGATTAATGGTTACGGTGTACGTCGGGTCATCGAACATCCGCAGGCGGCGTTCGTAGGATTCCTCATTATCTGCAATGACGTAGGTTTTGTTCGGCTCGGCGTCAATATATACCGAGTTGGTGTCGGTATTGACATAGACTACATCATCGCTTGTTGCATCCGGCGTATGGGCAGTAACTGCCGGCGACGCTACGGCGGCATTGGTCTTTGCCTTTAACTGTTCCAACTCGGCATTATTAGCCACTGTTTCCACCCGGGTGGAGGGCGTGTAATAAATGTCGTCGTAAGCCACGGCCGACGGACGGGTATTGCCGCAACCGTTTGCAAGCAGCATAGCCGCAGCAGCGATGGATAGGGCGATGTTAAATTTAATTGTTTTCATAATTTGGTCTCCTTATTCTTTACTTTTTATCGCTATGATACAAATTTCATGCCAAAGATGCACCACGGGGAACAAACCAAGTTAGTCGGTTCCTGTCCCGCACCCTGCGGGAAACCAAACTGGTTACTCGGTTCGTATTTCCCAGTGTTCGTATGGATGCTAATGCGCTCCGGCGTCCGCCCTCCCTTAACTCTTACTTCTCAACTTTTAACTCTGTTGCCTTGTACCCTAATTTCTCAAAGGCTTGCACGAGTTTTTCCTTGTCGGTTTTGGTGGTGTTATATTTTATCCACACCTCTTTTGTTTCTATCGTTACCTTCATATCCAGCACGCCTTTTTCGTGCGGGATAGCATTTTCGATTTTCTTCTGGCAATTGTGGCAACTCATGTTGACGCTGAACGTAACTTCCGCTTCGTTCTTTTTCAGTTTCTCCGGCGCTTGTCCGTAGCCGGCTGCAGCAAATAAAAATAAGCTGCAAAAAATAACGGTAATTGTTTTCATTATTTAATTAATTTAAAAATTTAATAATTGCATCATCACATCACTTAAAAAGCGTATATCTCAATCCTGCATAAATCCGTCGCCCCATCAGCGGCCCCCAGATGACGGTGGAGTCAAAGAGCGGGCTGTACGGGTCGCCGGCGTGGAGTATCGGGCTTTCCTGCATATAATTCAATATGTTTTCACAACCGATATACACATCAATGCCTTTGAACTTGCGCGTAACCTGCGCAAAGAACAGCGGGTACACCGGCGAATAGCGGTTGCTCCGGCGATTCCTGTCCAAGTCCGGCAGGCGGGTGGCGCCGTTCAGTTGCGCGGTTACGTCAAATGTCCAAATGTTCATGCGGGTGGCGTATTGCAGGTTGAGCAACGCCTTGAAACGGTTGTTCAGCGGGCGTTCCCGGAGGTTGCCGTCCGCGTAGGCGGTCTTTGCGTCGGTATAGCGGAATGCCGCCAGCAGCGTAAAACGCTCTGCAGGCTGCATGCTGAAATCCGCCTGGAACGTGTTGGAATACGATTTCCCTTGCAGGTTATAAATCCAATAAGTAGAATAGTCCTGCGGCGGTTCGTACAAATAGCGTTCCGCATCCACAAGCACCTGGTTGGTAAAACCGGTGTGGAAATAATCCACACTGATGGAGGCGTTGTCATCGTAGCCCCAGGGCAGGTACCATGACAAACTGCCGCCGAACGTCCATGCTTCTTCAAGCTGTAAATCGTCGGCGATTTGTATTTTCCGCCCGGTAGCCAGTATCCCGATATTGTCGGTAATGACGTTTGCCGTACGGAAACCGCGCCCCGCCGAAGCTCGGAAAACCAGCCGGCCGGAAAAGTCGTACTTCAATGTAACGCGCGGCGTGAACAGCCACCGGTACAGTGAGTGATAGTCGGCGCGTAAACCGGCGACCAGTGTCAATTTTTCCTTATACGAAAAAGTATATTCGCCGAACAGCCCGCCGGTGATTTCCCGTCGGCTTAAATGGATGGTATTATCGTACTGTTGCCGGTTCTCGTCCAGCCAGGCGTCTTCCAACTGTTCCCCGTAATCATCCCAGCGGAAGCTGAGGCCGGCGGTGTAACTGTGGTATTGCCCGAAACCCGATTGGAACAGGGTATTGAAAGTAGCGGTATTTTCGCGCCCGTAATAGTTTTTCAGCCCGAAGAACGAACTTAATTCATGGAACGTATAATCGCCGATAAAGGCAATGTTCGAGGTTGTCGGCACGGCGCCGAGGTCTTCGCGCGGCTGCGCAGCGGACAGCGGGATGCCTACTTTCACATACGCATTGAAATGTTTGTTTTCAATCTGGCTGCCGTAGGCCGTGGTATCGTGCGGGCGGCTGCCGTCAAAATCCATTTGCCCGCTTTCGCGTTTTTCACACAGGCCTTTTACGCCGAAGCGCAGTTGCGTGCCATTATCCGCGAGGTATGTCCAGCGGTTCGCCAGGTTGATTTGCCGCTTCACCGGCTCGTCCATGAATCCGTCGTGATTGTCGTCGTACTTTTTCGGGTCGGTGGAAGCGTGCGCCAGCAAGACGGTTGACCATTTGTCCGACAGTTGCAGCGAGGAAGCCGCATTTGCCTCCGTACGCAAAAACCGGTCGAGATACAGGTTCAGGAACAACGGCTGCGGCGTAGCCGGCTTGCGGTATTCGAGGTTAATTTGCCCCGTGATATTTTCGTAGCCTTGCAGGATAGAGCCGGCGCCTTTGGCTATTTGGATGCTTTCGAGCCACTGGCCGGGCGTGTAGCTCAAACCGAAGGGCTGCGCCAGCCCGCGCATGTCGGGGCGGCTTTCGTCCAGCATCTGCACATAGTTGCCCGACAGCCCGAGCAAACGTATTTGCCGTGCGCCGCTCACTGCATCGCTGTATCCCACGGTGATTCCGGCGGAGTTTTCAAAACTTTCGGCGAGGTTGCAGCACGCCATTTTGGTTAAGCCGGCGGCGCTAATCACTTCCGTTTTGATAGTCGCGAGCCGGGAAATATAGTTGCCGGCTTGCCGCCCGGTAACAACTATTTCATCCAGCGCCGCTCCTTCGTGCAGCGTAATGTCCAGCGAGTCCATCGCTGCGGTAACAGTGAGCGTATCGCTTTCGTAACCCACGAAGGAAGCGATGAGATGCGCCGGAAACGCCGGCGGGGCAGTGATTGTAAAATGTCCGTTTTCATCGGCTGTAACGGCAATTGTCGTGTGATGCCAAGAAATCGAAGCGTAAGCCAGCGGCGTTTTCCCGCCCGAAGACGAATGCCCGGACACAATGCCTTTGATGTTTTGTGCCATGATTGCATGGCTTATTGTAACAGTCAAAAATAATAATGTAATTTTTTTCATAATGGTAATTTAAAATGAATAATAACAGATAGAGATAAATAATGAACAACGCATACACGCTGTCATCATTCATCATTTACAATTTATCATTCATTTATAATCGCCATTGCTGCGCCTGCAGGAAGAGCGGATACTTTATATTTAAAAGCGGCGGCGGATGGATGGGAACGGTTGCCGCCATTACCGGCGCATGGCTTGCGAAAAGCGCCGCTGCCGGATAGCAGTATAATAATATGGAATAAAAATCAGGAGCTACTTTTGGCAGCGCCGGCAGTCGCTGATCAATTTGCAGCAGTTCTACCTGCACCGTACAGCAGTCGCCGTGGCCGGCAACGGCTTCCTGCTCCGCCCGGCAACAATGGCTTTTTTCTTCCTGCCGGGAATGTTCCTGCCCGCAAGCGTGCTGTTCAACGACCGGTAATACTGCCTGCACGGATTCCTCGCACCGGCAGTAATGTTGCCCTATCCCGATGGCGCCCGCCCCGTAGGCGAATACCAGCAAGCCGGCAAACAAATATTTGAAAAAGTATTTCCTCATTGCGGGTACAAAGCTAATCAAAAATAATGAATATGCAAAAAATCGTATATTTGTAATATATTTAAGCGGAATTTAATCTCTTAAAAATACATGCCATGAAAAAAACGAAACAACTGTTTATTGCCTCCATGTTAGCCGCTACGCCGGCTACAGCGCAACAGGCGCAAGAAATTTTCAATTACCAGTCGGCGCCGGTGGGCGTCAGCGTGCTGCCCGAAATGCAACAAAACAGGCAAGTCAATACCCTCATTGGCGCCACGTCCGGAATGCTCGAAAAATATGCGCCCGGCGGTATTATCCCAAGCGCGGTGAATGCTTTTTTAGTTTACCGGTACGGCCAATTAACGTTGATAGACGCCGGTTTCGGCGCCCAACTTTTCGAATGCCTGCAATCGCTCGGGTTCACTGCGGACGACGTCAGCGTGGTGCTGCTGACGCACCTGCACGGCGACCATATCGGCGGGCTGCTGCGCAATGGGAAACCGGCTTTCCCGAATGCTACCGTTTATTTGGCGCAGCAGGAATATGACTACTGGACAAGCGACGAAGAAATGAACAAATTGCCGGAAAACCGCCGCAGCGGCTTTGAAAATGCCCGGAAAACGCTGGAAGCATACAGCGACCGTTTTTTTCTTTTTGAACCGGCAAAGATAGGCGACGCGGAGCAGCGGGAAGTGATTCCCGGTATTTATGGCATCGCGGCGTTCGGCCATACGCCCGGGCATACGATGTACAAAGTGACGCTGCCGACGGAGCAGCTTTTAATATGGGCGGACTTGACGCACGCTACAGCCGTTCAACTGCCGCATCCCGAAGTAGCCGTAACCTACGACGTGCACCCCGGGCAGGCCGTTGATTCGCGCAGGGAAGTGTTGCGCTATGCGGCAAAAAACAGCTGGACGGTAGCCGGCTCGCACATTGCTTTTCCCGGCATGGGGTGGGTCTTTGAAAACAAACAGGGCGGGTACATTTTCCAGCCGGCGCTGACGCCGGAAGCCGTGCGGAACGCCGTGAACGAACAGTTGGAAAAATATCCCGCATCGCGCTTGCAGGATATTTATAAAAACTTTTTCCAGGATTATTTTGGCCCCGGGCATATGATTCCCGACGCTGCCGCTGCAAAAAATTACCTGCAACAGGAACTGGATTCCCTTACCGGAACTTCCGGCGCAATAGTGGAACCTACCGGCAGCGAAGGCCGTTTTTACCGTGTAAGCCTTTCCGCAGTGAAAGAAAATAAAGCGCCGGCCGGCCTCTTTCTCGAAGCTTTCCTTGAAAGCGCCAACGACATCACGGTTCCCCCGTCGGCCGTATGGACGGCGCAATGGAAAAACATTGTGCGCATCATCGACGACATGCCGCTCCGCCTGCCCGATTACGAAGCAGACAAAGCGAAATTAGACGCCCTGTTATCGGAGGGGAAATTTGCCGTACACCACAGCCCTGCCTACGAAGAGTTGTACAAACCGCATTACCGCATCATCAGCAAATCCGTTTTCGAGAAAAAATTGAAGGCATTGCTGTAAGATTCAAAGGGGGGAAATGGTTGAAAATTGAAAATGGGGGCGGCAGCCCAATTAATCACATTAGCACATTAACTCATCACCACATCTTTTTGTACCTTTACAAAAATTTCTTTTTTAATGGATAAGGAACGCCTTGTAACCACCAATTACTGTTTTATTCTCACAGCCAATTTTCTCTTATATTTTGGCTTTTATTTATTATTACCGGTCCTGCCGTTTTACCTGTCGGAAATATTCCATGCCGGCGCCGGCGCTACCGGTATTATCCTTGCCTGCTACACGCTGGCCGCCCTTATTATCCGCCCCTTTTCAGGCTTTTTACTGGATACGTTCGCCAGAAAACCGCTGTATCTTTTTGCTTTTTTTATTTTCACCGCCATCTTCGCCGGCTATATTTTAGCGGGCACATTGACTGTTTTCATCCTGCTGCGTGTGCTGCACGGTTTTTCTTTTGGGGCGGTGTCGGTAGCGGGCAATACGATTGTGATTGATATTATGCCGTCGTCGCGACGGGGCGAAGGGCTGGGCTATTATGGCCTGGCAAATAATATTGCGATGGCGGTAGGCCCGATGGCCGGCCTGTTCCTGCATGAGCATTATTCTTTCAATACGGTTTTTGCCTGCGCACTTGTTTCGTGCATACTTGGGCTGCTCATGGCGCTCGCGGTGCGGACGCCGCTGAAACCGCCGGTAAAAAAAGTACCGCTATCGTTAGACCGGTTTATTTTAATCAAAGGGTTGCCGGTGGGGCTGGTATTAGTACTGCTCTCTATTCCCTACGGCATGACTTCCGCCTACATCGCCGTATATGGGCAGTCTATCGGAATAAAGGGCAGCGCGGGGCTTTTCTTTACGCTGCTGGCTATCGGTACGGCAACTTCCCGCGTCTTCGCCGGCCGGCAAGTGGACAAAGGGAAGATAACGCAACTCATCACCGTCGGGCTGTATATTGTTTGCGTCTGCTTCTTTGGGCTGGCTGCCTGCGCCCTGCTTGTAGCGTGGAATGCGACGGTGGGCAACCTGGTCTTTTTCGGGCTGGCGCTCTTTTTCGGGCTGGGGTTCGGAAGCATGTTTCCCGCGTTCAACACTATGTTTGTAAACCTTGCGCCCCACAACCAGCGCGGCACGGCGACTTCCACTTACCTTACTTCATGGGATGTCGGCATCGGCATGGGGCTTACCGCCGGCGGCTACATTGCCGAAGCCTGCAGTTTCCAGGGAGCCTATTTTTTCGGCGGCTGCCTGGTCTTATTATCCATCCTGCTTTTCGGGAAAATCATTGCACCGTTTTACTGCAAAAACAGGAATAAAACGGCTATTCCTGCAGTACCGGGCAACCCGTAAACTTTACCGGCCGTTCAAAGAAATTTTGTACTTTTGTCCGGATTTTTGAAAACAGGCACATGACGGTTTTAGGCATTGAAAGTTCCTGCGACGACACGTCGGCAGCGGTTATCCGCGACGGAGTGTTGCTGGCAAATGTGCTGGCGGGGCAGGAAGTGCACCGGCTGTATGGCGGCGTAATTCCCGAACTGGCATCGCGGGCGCATCAACAGCATATTATTCCCGTAACGCACCGCGCACTGGCGGCGGCAGGCCTGGCGCCGCGGGATATGGACGCCATCGCGTTCACGCAAGGCCCCGGCTTGATGGGGTCGTTGCTGGTAGGCGCATCGTTTGCAAAAGGGCTGTCGCTGGCCACCGGCGCGCCGTTAGTCGGCGTAAACCACCTGCAAGGGCATATTTTATCGCATTTCATCGACCTGCCGGAAAAGGCATTGCCGCACCCGGCTTTCCCGTTCCTTTGCCTGCTGGTATCGGGCGGGCATTCCCAGCTGATTATCGTAAGAAGTTTTACAGATTTTGAAATCATCGGGCAGACGATTGACGACGCCGCCGGCGAAGCGTTTGACAAATGCGCCAAAGTGATGGGCCTTCCCTATCCGGGCGGCCCGGTGATTGACCGGCTGGCGGCGGCAGGCCATCCGCAGGCATTCCGCTTTGCCCGTCCGCAGGCCGGCGGGCTGAACTACAGTTTCAGCGGCCTGAAAACCTCCTTCCTTTATTTCCTCCGCGACCAGATCGCCCAACAGCCCGGTTTCATTGCCCAGCACACGAACGACCTCTGCGCCTCGCTGCAATATACGATTATAGAAATATTGATGCATAACCTTGTGAAAGCCGCCGGGCAAACCGGCATCCGCGAGATTGCCATAGCGGGAGGCGTATCGGCCAATTCCGGGCTGCGCCGCCGCCTGCGCGAAGAAGGGGCTGCCCGGGGCTGGAATGTCTATTTGCCCGAACCCCGGTTCACTACCGACAACGCCGCCATGATTGCCATTACCGGTTACTACCTCTTCAAGTCCGGCCGGCGCACCGCATTAGACGCCCCTCCGGCCGCAAGGATGGAGGAGTTGATTTAAAGATTTCAGGATTCAAACGCCAGCCGGTTCATAATTCCTAACCGAAAAAAGAACGTTCCTAACCGAAAAAAGAATATTCCTAAACGAAAAAAGAACGTTCCTAACCGAAAAAAGAACGTTCCTAACCGAAAAAGGAATATTCCTAAACGAAAAAAGAATATTCCTAAACGGAAAAAGAATATTCCTAAACGAAAAAAGAATATTCCTAAACGAAAAAAGAATATTCCTAAACGAAAAAAGAATATTCCTAAACGGAAAAAGAATATTCCTAAACGGAAAAAGAATATTCCTAAACGGAAAAAGAATATTCCTAAACGGAAAAAGAATAATAAGTTTAACGAATTTTTTTTAATAAAAAACAAACAGGAGGACAGATTATGTCAGCAGAAAAAGATTGGTTGCCGCGCCACCACGCACTGCTGCCCAGCAGCCCCCAATCTTTAAATCTCTAAATCATGAAATCTTCTTTCATGCTTTTTCCATTTCCTGCAGCAGGGGTTTGCCGCGATACCGCAGGAAGAGCTGCGCTACTGCCATAGCGTCTTTCTCGCAGTAATGAACAATGCGTTCCAGGTTTTTTTCTTCGTAATAGACGGTCGCCACCTTGCTGCCGTCAATATCGTCTTTGGGCGTGGGGATGTGGAGGACAGCCGTCAGTAAATCCAGCGAGCAAAAATGCTTGTGGTCGCCGAATTTCCACAGCTCCATAGTATCTAAAAAAGGCACTTCCCAAGGCTTGCTGCCTGCGATGTTCAATACCTTGGGCAGTGTCATCCCGTTGATGAGCAGGCGGCGGGCGATGTATGGGAAGTCAAATTCTTTACCGTTGTGGGCGCACAGTTTCGCATCTTTCTTTTGCGCAAAAAAAACATGCAGCAGTTCGCAAAAGGGCGTCAACAGTTGTTTTTCATCATCTCCGTAAAATGATTTCACGCGGAAAACTTTCTTCTCACCGAGCGTCCGCACGGCCCCTGCCGAGATGCAGATAATTTTTCCAAATTCCGCCAAAATGCCGGCGCGTTCATAAATGCTTTCTGCGGTTTGGTCATTGTTGCGCAAGTAGGCCGATTTTTTTTCCCACAACATTTTCATGCGCTCCGGCAAATCGTTGTACGAAGCGGCTTGCGGAACGGTTTCTATATCCACGAAGAGTATATCTTCTATCTTTACACGATACATAATATTGTGGATTTACAGATTTAGCGCCAACTTTTAGTTTTTAATTCTACAACAGCGGGCTGCACAGGCGCGCCAGCGCTTCTTTCATTTTCGACCAGGCGCTGCGCCTGTTCCACCAACGTAAACGTACCAGCCGGCTATAGCCTATATCTTC
The DNA here is from genome assembly GCA_031290935.1 of Prevotellaceae bacterium. Taxonomy (GTDB): domain Bacteria; phylum Bacteroidota; class Bacteroidia; order Bacteroidales; family UBA932; genus JAIRKX01. The sequence continues at coordinate 13,284 of JAISLK010000009.1, forward strand.
GTGGAACTGGGCTTCCAGTTTCCGGGTAATATTTTCGTCGTAAATCAACGAAATAATTTCAAAATTGTGTTCAAAACTGCGTATATCCATATTCGCAGAGCCTACGGCCGCAAAGTATCCGTCTACCATCATCACTTTGGAATGATTGAAGCCTTTTTGAAACAGGTATATTTTTACGCCGGCTTCGAGCAGTTCCGAAAAGTAAGAACGGGTGCTGGAATAAACCAGCTTGGAGTCGGAACGCGCCGGGATAATCAGGCGCACGTCCACGCCGCTAAGCGACGCCGTTTTGATAGCCGTGAGGATGCTTTCGTTCGGCGTGAAGTAAGGCGTGATAATGTAGATATGGTCTTTTGCCTGCACGATGGCGGCAAAATAAGCCTGCATCACGCTTGCCCAGTCGCTGTCGGGGCCGGAGGAAACAATTTGCATCGGGCAGGGGGCGCACGGCTTGCCGGGGGGGTAATAGCGTTTGCGCTGCCCCAGCAGTTTTTTCGTTACAAAATACCAGTCCGTTAAAAAAATCGCCTGGAGGAAATTCACCGCATCGCCTTCAATACGCAGGTGCGTATCGCGCCATGCGCCGAAGTGCCCGCCGGTTACATAGCGGTCGGCCACGTTGATGCCGCCCATAAACCCGACAGCGCCATCTACGACCAGAATTTTCCGGTGGTTGCGGTAATTCACTTTGGTGCCGCTTTTGTGCAGGATATGCACCTTTGCAAAAGGTGCTATTTCCACGCCTTCCTGCCGGAGCGGCCGCACGTATTTCTTGGACAGGTTCCAACTGCCGACGTCGTCGTAAATCACACGCACTTCTACGCCTTCGCGTGCTTTCCGTATCAATAAATCTTTTATTTCATTGCCTATCTTGTCGTCTTCTATAATGTATGACTCAAGGTGAATAAAATCGTTCGCCTGCGCCATCGCGGCTTTCATGGCGGCGAGCGTGGTTTCGCCGTTGCTGTATATTTCCACCCGGTTATGCTCGGTGAAAATAGCCTTGCTGTTATTGAGCAGGAGGGTGATAATATTTTTGCTGCGTTCCACCGACGGCGGATATTGCCCTGCCTTGTGGAACATGGTTATTTGCTGTTTGCTCAACTGGTCGATGACTCGCAAGTCGCGCATTTCTTTCAGGTTAAATATTTTTTCTTTCCGGTAATTTTGCCCCAGGAAAATGTAGAATATCAAGCCCGCAAAGGGAAACGCAACGAGAACAATGCTCCATGAAATAGTTTTGGTAGGGTCTAATTTTTTACCTACCATGAAAAATATTACCCACAACGCAGTAATATAGTACAACGCCAAAAGGGCTTCGTACCAATAGGTGTACAGAAAATTACAAAGGCTAAGCGTCATCTGTTATAAAAAAAACCGGATGATGCGGCGCCGCACCGGGCACATCGTAACACCCGTATCGTCTACAGGTGCAAAATTACGAAAATAAAAATATATTTGCCCAACCGGCAACGATTTTTTACTTTTGTACCCGCGTCCGATTGACTGGCATGAAACTTATCTTTATCACTTTTTCTTCGGAACGGCAGCACCCGCCGGTTTTCTTTTTCAAGCCCGATACGGCATTGCTGCGTAATAACCAACCGTTTTTCTTGCCTGATTACACGCAGGACCTGCGCGCCACCCTGTCGTTAGTGTTGCGTGTAAGCCGCCTGGGGCGCAGTATTGGCGCGCCTTTTGCCGCGCGGTATTTCGACGCGGTGGGCGTGGGAATGGATATTTTTGCGCATGATTTACGGCAAAAATACCTTCTTGCCCGCCAGCCGGCAGACGGCGCCCATGCGTTTGATTACGCCGCGCCCCTCAGCGCCGGGTGGATGCCGGCGGCAGACATTCCGGCTGTCAAGGACGCCGCCCTGCGCTGGTCGATGAACGGGAAAGAGCCGCTGCAAAACGCCGCTATCCCTTACACGCCGGAGGAAATAATACCCCATGTATCGCAATTCATCACGCTCAAAACCGGCGATTATATTTTCATCAATACTTCCCTTACGAGCGCGACATTACACCCGGGCGACCGGCTGCTCGCATTCCTCAATGGAAAAGAAATGCTGAAAGTGGAAATACGCTAACGTGCAAACAAGAAATCGGCCTTCCCCCGCCTTCCATTCCCTCCTTTTTTCCATAACTGTTTGTTGATTTCAAAATTCTTTCTACCTTTGCACCCGATTTACGCTCTTTCCCATTTTGAGTACTTTTATTCTTTATGAAGAAATCTGGAAAATTTCAAAAATATCGAGAATAAAAGTAAAACTCCACAAAAAGGAAACGTGGGCTTTTACTTATTCGATATTTAGGTCTTCCAGAACCTCTTCATAACATAAGTTTAATTCACGTTTCGCATTTTATACCTGACCGCTCTGCAAAGAGCCTCCCGCAACAAAGACGGACCGAATAAAAGTAGCCAAAGTGTCAAAGGCGCACAATCAAAAGTTAGGAATTAAGAATCAAAAACAACTTACCAATGAAAAAGCATCTTTTATTTATCGCAACCCTGTTCCCATTTTGGGCAGCGAATGCGCAGACGAGCGTCAGCGTAACGCCCGTTTCCGCGAACTACACCGCCGCTACGCCGACGGTTACCTTTGAAGTATCCTGGCCTGCCGGCTCGCGCAACGCCAATGAACGCGCCAAAGTATGGCTCTTTGTGGATTACCGGCGGGTACAGAACAACGCCTATGCCGGCGGCTGGCTGCGGGCGGGCATTACGGATCCGCCCGTTTTATGCACGGCCGGCACGCCCACGCTGGCGCCCGGCAACGATAAAG
>JAISLK010000010.1 GCA_031290935.1 Prevotellaceae bacterium
CCAAAGGATGGCGTTATAACCTTGCCCTTTGAGCCTGCGCTGTTCGGCAGAGATGTGGAAATAACTATTGTGCCGAAACAAAAATCCACCGCAGGAAATGTTCCGGATGGGTACATGACTCCCGAAGAATTTCGCACGAAGTCCAAAGCAAGTCTGACCAAAATACTAAATGAACATGGTATTTATTAGCAGCCAGGCTAAAATAGATTTGGATAATATTGTTACTGGCTTATTGGAGTGGGAAAAAATTGTCCTTACCGTTGATGAAGTAATGCGCTATGTGGACGACATTGTCGATATTTGTTACCGGTTGGATACGGTCGGTTATCGTCATAAGGCAACGCACGAAGAGCATTCGAAGCACGGTACATATGTGTATTCCTATAAACGCAACCAAAAAACAACATGGTATATTGTATATAATATTGATTTTTCCGGCAGTGTACTTGTAAATAAAATCATCAGTAATTACCTGACAGTTTCCTGATATATTCAAAAAAGCTATCCCCCTGTTGGGCGTTATAAAACAGGAGCTGGCCGGCGCTTGCGCCGGCCAGCTCCTGTTTTTATTTCACTGCTCCTGCCTATGCGAGAAACGCCAGCACCTGGTTCTTTTCCACCTGTTCGCCGTGCTTTGTTTCGACCTGCACTATCCTGCCGCCGGAGAGGGCGACGACGGGCTCCAGGCCGTAGTACGTCTGGATGAAGCACAGCGTTTGTCCTTTTTGGAAAGCCGTTCCGATGACCGGTGCGGTGGAGGTGTCCGTCAGGTCATACTGCCAGAGGACTTGCCCTTTGGCGGGGGCCTGTGCCGGCTGTGCGGCGGGGTAGCGTTCCAGGATTTTCCCTGCGTCGAATTTCGGCACTTCTGTTACCGGGCGCGTTACGGTTATCGGTGCGCCGGCTTTTTCGCGTGCCTGCTCGAGTTCTTTTTCGAAGCGTTCTTTGGCTGCGCCGGACTTGTAGTCGCGGTACTGGCGGTCGTGCATGGCGAGTTCAAAGAGTTCTTCGTCGTCTTTCCCGGTATCCCAGTTGTGTTCTTTCATCTCTTTGCGGTATTCGTCGAGTGCGTCGGGGTAGGGGGCCTGGGGGTCGCCGGTGTAGAATTCGAGGTTGTTCTGCTTGGCCAGTGCGATGATTTCCGGGGCGAGTTCGCCGGGGAGCCTGCCCATTTTCCCGAGTATCATGTTCCAGCTGTCTTTGTCGATGGTTGCGAAGCGGGGCTTTCCCTGGGCCATGAAGAGGATGTTCATCAGGGCAATGTTTTTCACGTACTGGCTGAAGGGGGTTACCAGCGGCGGGCAGCCGAGTTTCGGCCAGACGTATTCCACTTCCCGGAAGAGCTGGACGACGAGGTCGTTCAGGGATACTTCCTTTTTGCTGTTCTGGCGGAGGGCGGCGTTGATGGCGCTGTGCATCCCGCGGAGGTCGGCCATCATGGAGCCCATCATGCCGCCGGGCAGGCCGCAGCCTACGAGGAGGGACGACATCTGTTTGTTCGACGGGTCGATGAAGTACCCGAGGAAGTCGTCGATAAACGCCTGGGTGAGGCGGCGCGCTTCCATGTAGGCGTCCATGCGGAGGTCGGCGACGGTGAAGCCGGCGTCTTTCAGCATCGCGCGGATGGTGATGATGTCGGGGTGGGACGTGCCCCACGACAGCGGCTCCATCGCCACGTCGATATAGTCCGCCCCGGCGCGTGCGACTTCCAGCATGGAGGCGACGGAGAAGCCGGGGCCCGAATGCCCGTGATACTGGATAACCGTTTTCGGGTGACGGTCTTTAACCGCCTTCACTATTTTCCCGAGGAACGCCGGGCGGCCGATGCCGGCCATGTCTTTCAGGCAAATCTCGTCGGCGCCGAAGTCCACCAGCCGGTCGGCCAGGGTCACGTAGTAATCTTCCGTAAAGACCTGCCCGTAGGTAATGCTCATCGCGGCCTGGGCGGTCATCCCCGCGGCCTTCGCGTATTCAATCGAAGGGCGCAGGTTGCGCGGGTCGTTGAGGCCGCAGAAGGAGCGCGCGATATCCGTCCCCTGCGCCTTCTTGACCTTGAACATCAGGCGCCGCACGTCGGCGGGCACGGGGTTCATGCGCAGCGCATTCAGCGCGCGCTCGAGCATGTGCGTCCGGATGCCGGCCTTCTTGAACGGCGCCGTCCATGCGCGCACCGCCGCGTTCGGGTTTTCGCCGAACAGCAGGTTCACCTGCTCGAAGGCCCCGCCGTTGGTTTCCACACGGGCAAAGCACCCCATATCGATAATCACCGGCGCGATTTGCTGCAGCTGGTCTGCGCGCGGCACGTATTTGCCCGACGACTGCCACATGTCGCGGTAAAGTAAACTGAATTTAATCTCTCTTGCCATATATTTTACTGTTTAATGATTTAAAAATTCCAAGACCTGTCGCTTTTGGCCTGCAAAGATACAAAATAAATCCGCAATAAAAGTACGCCGGAAGCAAACAAAACCGATTTTTTTCTTAACCTTGTGCCCGACGAACGCGATGAAAAACGGATATGGAGCTCCATAAATGAAATATGGAGCTCAATAAATGAAATATTGAGCTCAATAAATGAAATATTGAGCTCAATAAATGAAATTGGTCAATGACAAAACGAACCGGATATAGACACATTTTAATTACAACGACATGGCACACTGTCCCGGCTGGATGCCCCGGAACCACTACGCGCCGCATCAGCAGGCGACCCTCACCCAACGCTACCTGAACGACCCGGACAACCGTATCCGCCCGGGACTGGCGCCCGGGACGGCGACCGGTACGTCCTCTCCGAAGAGTTGAAAGTGGAAAGTTGAAAGTTGAAAGTGGAAAATTAATTGAAAGTTGAAAATTAGCCGGCGCCAGCTAACTTTCAACTTTCAACTTTCCACTTTCAACTTGCATTTATCCCAATTATTTTTCTTACTTTTGCAAATCATACTGCATATACATTTGAATTATGGGCAAAATAATAGCCATCGCAAACCAGAAAGGCGGAGTAGGCAAGACCACCACCGCCATCAACCTCGCCGCCGGCCTCGCCGTCCTCGAAAAAAGAGTCCTCCTCATTGACGCCGACCCGCAGGCCAACGCCACCTCCGGCTTTGGCTTCGATACCCGCACCATCGCCGGAGATACCATATACGAATGCCTCATCGGCTCCTCCGAAGCCGCCGGCGCCCTGCTCGAAACGGAAATCAGAGGCCTCCACCTCATCCCCTCGCACATCGACCTCGTAGGCGCCGAAATAGAAATGCTGCAACTCCCCCACCGCGAAAACGTCCTGAAAAACGTACTCCGGAAAATCACCGGCCGGTACGACTACATCCTCATCGACTGCTCCCCCTCCCTCGGCCTCATCACCGTCAACGCCCTCACCGCCGCCGACTCCGTGATTATCCCCGTACAGTGCGAATTCTTTGCCCTGGAAGGCCTCGGCAAACTCCTGAACACCGTAAAAATAGTGCAGACCCGCCTCAACCCCGACCTGGCCATCGAAGGCTTCCTCCTCACCATGTACGACGCCCGCCTGCGCCTCGCCAACCAGGTCGTAGAAGAAGTCCGCCGGCACTTCCCCAACATGGTCTTCCAGACCGTCATCCAGCGCAATGTGAAACTCAGCGAATCCCCCTCCTTCGGGAAACCCGTCATCCTCTACGACGCCGCCTCCATCGGCGCCAACAACTACCTCAACCTCTCCAAAGAAATCCTTACCAAAAACGAAGACACTAACCGTCCGAAATAACCCCCGGACAAACACCCATCGGACATGGCAAAAAACCAAAGACCGGCATTAGGAAAAGGCATCGGCGCACTGCTGGAAGACTCCGCCGCCGCCGTTACCCCGCGCGAACCGCGCACACCCCCCGCCGCCCCGGCATTTCACAACGGCCCGGAAATAGCAGTGGACGCCATTGAACCCAACCCCCACCAGCCACGCAAACACTTCGACGACGAAGCCCTCCGGGAACTGTCGGAATCAATAAAAAACCTGGGCCTCATCCAGCCCGTCACCGTACGCGAAACCAAAAACGGAAAATACCAAATCATCAGCGGCGAACGGCGATACCGCGCCGCCCGCATGGCCGGCCTCGAAACCATCCCCGTATTCATCCGCTCCGGCGACGAAGAAGAAAAAAACACCCTGATATGCGCCCTGGTAGAAAACATTCAGCGCGAAGACCTCAACCCCCTCGAAATCGCCGTAACCTACCAGCGCCTCCTCGACGAAGGCCGCCTCACCCAGGAAACACTGAGCGAACGCGTCGGGAAAAAACGCTCGACGGTAGCCAACTACCTGCGCCTGCTCCAGCAGCCGGCAGAAGTCCAGGCCGCCGTTCGCGCAAATACCATCACCATGGGACACGCCCGCGCCATCGCCGGCCTCCGGGAAAGCAAAGACCAGATCAAAGCCGTCCGCAAAACCATAGACGAAGGCCTGTCCGTACGCCAGGTAGAAAACCTGGTGAAGAAACTCACACAGCCGGAAACAGCAAACACCCCCCAGACCCCCCCCCCGCCGCCCGAAACAGACAGCGCAATAAAAGAAGCCATGCAACGCTGCTTCAATCTCCACGTCACCATCAAACACAGCGACGCCGGCCCCAGCATCACCATCCCCTTCAAAAACGGAGAAGAAATGGATGCGTTCTTAATTAAACTAAACAATTTAAACGCTTGAACCCGAGAAAAACCTTCCTCCTGCTGCTCCTCCTGGCCGGTCCCGGCCGGCCTGCCTTCACGCAGCCGAATGAACACCCCCCCCGCGAACCCGGTAAAAACTACTGGCACGGCCTTACCGGCAAAGATTCATTAACAATAACCAAAGTCTGGACCGCCTCGCTGCTCCTGCCCGGCTACGCACAAGCCTATAACCGCGACTACTGGAAAATCCCGGCCATATGGGGCGCCATGGGCGGCTTCATAGGCGCCGGCATCCACAGCCATAACCTGTACAAAAAAACCGGAGAAACACATTTCCGCCGGCAAAGCACCTGGCTCTACCTGGGCGCCGCCGCCGTTTACTGGAGCAGCCTGCTCGATGGCGCCGCATCCTATAAAACCGCCAAAGAAGTACTCCCGGCACGCGCAGCCCTCTACTCCACCATGCTGCCGGGCCTCGGACAAATTTATAACGGCGACTACTGGAAACTCCCCATCATCTACGGCGGCCTGGCTTTCACCGGCTATTTAATCGACTTCAACAACAGACAATACAACCGCTTCCGCGAAGCATACGAAATCCTCAATGACGGCGACCCGGATACGGTAGACGAATTTAACGGCCGGCACACGGAAGCCAACCTCAAATATTACCGCGACAGCTACCGCCGCAGCCGCGACTACGCCGTCCTCTTCACCGTCCTGGTGTACGTACTGAACATCGTCGACGCAAACGTCTTTGCCCACCTGAAAGACTTTGACGTAAGCGACAACCTCTCCATGCGTATCAACCCGGCACTGCTAAACGCCGACGCCGCTGCCTCCGGCAGGCAACCGGCGATAGGCATGCAACTCCAATTCACATTTTAAACATTTTAAACATTTATGGATATGAAAAAAATACTTCTCCTTTTTCTTTTTTTCTTTTCCCTGGCCGCCGCCCGCGCACAGCCGCCTGTCCTAAAAACAGCAGACGACACCGTCGTGAACCTGGAAAGCATGGCAACGCCCAACGAAGAAGAAATCCTGGACTCTACAATAAACAAAAACCTGGACAGCCTGCTCTCAATATGGTACCTGCAACGCGCATTGCGGGATTCCTCGGAAATACTCATTGATATTGAAGAAGACCGGAGCCAGGCCGATTTGCCGGACTCCGTATATATCGAACGGCTTAAACGCATGCCGACATTTATTGATTTGCCCTATAACGACGTAGTGCGCCGCTGTATCATTGCCTATACGCAAAAAGACCCCGAGAAATCGGAAATGATTTTAGGCCTGGCGCAGTATTACCTCCCGATAATCGAAGAAATCCTGGACATGTATGAACTGCCGCTGGAACTGCGGGCGATGGCGATTATCGAATCGGCGCTGAACCCCCGCGCCGTTTCACGCGCCAAAGCAAAAGGAATGTGGCAATTTATCTACCCTACGGCATTGCGGTATAATCTTAAAATAAATTCGTTCGTTGATGAACGCCTGGACCCCGTGGCAGCCACGCATGCCGCTGCAAAGTACCTGAAAGATTTGTACAATATTTTCGGCGACTGGCCGCTGGCTATTGCCGCCTACAATTGCGGCGACGGTAATGTCCGCAAAGCTATCCGGCGCTCTGGCGGCAAAAGCGATTACTGGGACATCTATCCCTACCTGCCGCGCGAAACACGCAGCTATGTGCCCCTGTTTGTGGGCGCCGGCTATTTGCTGGAATATTACAAAGAACATCGCCTCCGCCCGAAGCAGGTAAGCATGCCCGCGCAGGTGGACACGTTTATCATAAATAAAATGCTGCATTTCGAGCAAATATCGGAAGTTACCGGCATTTCCATAGACGAACTGCGCGACTTTAATCCGCAATACCTGCATGACATTATACCGGGCACTTCCGCACCTTATGTGCTGCGCATCCCGTTTGAATATACAGGTTTATTTGCCGAAAAAGAAAAAGAAATCTATGCCTATAAAGACAGCGTATACTTTAACCCGAATATCATCAAACAAATTGCACAGCGGGGAAGCGCAACAACCGTTGGCGGGCGCACTATCCACCGGGTAAGGAAAGGGGAAACGCTTGGCGCTATCGCCTTAAAATACGGCGTGAAAATTTCGGATTTGCAATACTGGAACAACATCGGCAAGAACGCGCGCATCAATGCCGGGCAAAAATTAGTAGTGAATGCCCGCGCTAAAAAAACAACCACGGCTTCCGCTTCCGCTTCCGCCAAACCCGCGCAAATCCCCGCTAACGGAAAAGCCCTGGTGCATACGGTAAAGAAAGGGGAAAACCTGTGGAGCATCTCCCAATTATACGACGATGTAACTTTCTATGACATCATGCAATTAAACGGCCTTACGAAGAGCGCGAAAATTTATCCCGGCGATAGAATCATGATAAAAAAACTGTAACAGCGTTTTTTTGTTAATAACCCTTAATGCTGTTTATTCTCTCTGTAATAGGAAAAGCAGGCCGCAGGAACTGCGCTGTTTCCGCCCTCCGCGAAGCGTGGGGATGTTCGCTGCAGATTTCCCAGCGGGATTTGGGGCGTTCGCTGCTGCGCCATTCGTAGCCTTTCAGTGTGGCTTTTTCCAGGGGCAGTTTGCCGAGCGGGTAAGTGTCACTCTTTACGGGTTGGGAATAATATTTGATGCGTTGTATTTTCCGTTGCTTTAATTCCACTTGCATGTGTACGCTTTCCGAGAGGTTGCCGTTGGTAACGAGGCTGTCTTCTTGAAGGTAGTACACGGTTTGCGCCCCGCCGAGAATATCGGCCAGATAAATATCATTATCCCTGAAATGGGCGATAATGTCGCGGCCTTTCACCTGGTTGTAAAAAGTATCCTGTTCGTGCATAATAATAAAAGCCGATTGCAGGAAGTCGGCGCGTAACAGCTCTTTTTGGTCGGTCAGGAAATGAATTTCGTTGGCGGAAATTTGTTGCTCTTCGTTCCACATGACCGGCCGGCCGAACATGCGCCCCAGCGAATCCAGCGACGAATAGGCAAACGAATCACAGGCCGCCTGCAGATTCGAGCGGAAGGTGCGGACAGTATGATAAGCAAAAATTTTGCGGATGGAACTGTCGGGCACAGGCGCAGCCGGCGCAGCCGTATCAGCCGCTGCCGGCGCCGGCAGCGGCGTATCAATAAGCGTGGTGTCAACGGCTGCCTGCGCCAGCGTATCGGCGGCAGGCAGGGCAGGGGAGGGCGTTGTATCTTTTGCCGCGTACGCCGGATTTAATTCCGTAACAAAATGCAGCGTATCGGCGCGTATAAATGCCGTATCGGGCTGGTTATTTTCCAGTGTATAGTAAGCCATCGACGGTTGCCGGCTAACGATAACCGTTTCGGGTATTTCGGTAAAATACGCTTTATTGCCGAAAACAATTAACGACTGTGTGGTGTCGTGCATCTGCACATGCCCGTACAGGTCGCCCTGGCGGGACAAACGGTCGTAGAAGATGCTGTCTGCCCAAATTTCCTGTTTGTCCGATTGCAGGTACGCATTTTCTGAAAAATGGAAATAATCGCGGGGCTTGTCATACCAGCCGTAGTGGCACGACAGGAAGCCGTCTTTATGCCAGATAGAAGTGGCGCCGGTAAACGTGACGAGGTCTGTTTCCGTATTGTAATTGCCCGACTCGCAAAGGATATCGTAGGTTTCATTGCGAATGGACACCGAGTCGGCGAAGGTAAACAGTTTTTCGTTCGAATAATAATACCCTTCGACGCTTTCCATCAAGTTATCTTTATTGTCAATGGTCCCGCCGTTGAAGAAATGCCCGATATTTTGCTTGGTGTCAAAATCCAGGTGCTGCGTGCGCAGGGTGGCGGTGTTGTCTGTCAAGCGCACCAGGCTGCCGCGCACTTTTGCCATATTGGTAGCGCCGTCGTAGTGCAGCTGGCCGCCATACAGCGTAGTGTTGTCTTTGACGATAACCACGCGGCTGTATGCTTCAAATTCCGACGACGAGAAAATATACGCGCTGTCGCAAGACATCATGGCGCCGTTGTGCATGAGTTGTACATGGCCGACAAGCCGGTTAATGGTTTTACCGTTGTAGGGCATGCTCCGGATAGCGTCGGCATGAATCATCTCTACCACTTTCCGGTTGTCTGCCGCCGGTTGCGCCAGCAGGGGAAAGGCGTTTAAAAGGAAATAAAAAATAAAAAGACGGCGCATTTTATTGGGATAAATTATTTCCGCCATCCTTCCCGTTCAAATTTGCAATGGTCGAACATCGGGTCAATGCGGATAAGGGCTGCCGCCTGTTTTTGTTTTATCCATTTGTCAAACACTGTTTGCTGGCGGCGCTGTTTGGCTAATTGTTGGATGATGGAATAATCGTCTTCCAGGTTGGCGGTGTGGGAAGGTATCAGCCGTTCCAGGCGGATAATCTTGTATTGCGTGTTTCCCATCCTGTCCTGCGATTCATAAGGAATAGATATGTCGCCTTCCTTCATATTCCGCAACACGCCAAAGTCTGCCGGGCTGAGCTGGTCTTTCTCAAAGTGAGACGACAGGTTTTCTTCGTTCACCATCAACCCGCCGCTGGTATTGGTTTTGGAATCTTCCGAAAGCCTTAATGCCGCCTGCTCGAAGCTCAGTTCGCCCGAACGTATGACAGCGGCGATGCTGTCTAATTTCCGGAAAGCAATCGCGCGGTCATCCGTAGTGTATTGCGGTTTGAGCAGTATGTGCCGGCAATTGAACATGTCATTGCCCTGTTTTTCGATGAGCTGGATAATATGGAAACCAAATTCCGTTTCCACAATAGGGGATACCTGCCCGGGCTTAAGCGTCAGCGCGGCGTCGGCAAAGGCGGGGGCTAATTCCTGTTTGTAGCGCAGTCCCAATTCGCCGCCCCGCAAGGCGCTGGCGGGGTCTTCCGAATAAAGGATGGCAAGCGTGCTGAATTTTTCGCCGTTGACAATACGTTCGCGCAGGTCGAGCAAACGTTTGCGCACGTCAAATTTTGCTTCGCTCGCCGGCGGATTAACGATGATTTGCCGCAGTACGTATTGTGTCGGGAGCACAGGCAAACTGTCTTTCGGTATTTGCCTGTAGGTTTTTCCCACTTCGGTGGGCGTTATCGGGGCGTCCTGCACAAGGGAAGCGTGCATCTTTCTTGTAAGGAGTTGTTCGCGGACAATGTCGCGCAAATCTTTTTTCAGTTGAAACATCGGTTTGTGGAATATTTCTTCCACCGCTTTTTCGCTTCCGGCACGCATGACCATTTGCCGCACCTGGTTTTCGATTTGCGCTTCCACCTCTTCGTCGGGCACATTCAGGCTGTCAAGGCGCGCCTGCACCAGTAACAGTTTTTGCAGCAATAAATCTTCCAGCACTTCGCAATGGATGTTCTTTTCGGAGGTAATGCCCAAAAACCGCTGCTGGCTTACCTGCGATTCTACATCGTATAACAAAATCATTTCGCGCCCTACTACGGCAACGACTTTATCAATTAACCCGTCTTGCGCGGATACATTGGGCGCCAGGGCGAGCAATAAACAAATCAGGGAAAAAAATGTACGCATAATTTAGTTCAATTATTGATGTATAGTTTTAGCTTGTTGTGGTTGAGTGCATCGTTATAAATAGAGTTTTCGAGGTTTTTCAGCAGTTCCTGCCTCCGTTTATTCCGTATAATATTGCTGATGTTTTCCCGCTCGTAGTCCAGCGGCGCCTGTTCGCCGACAGCCATGGAGCCGTACAGGTAAACAAAGTAAGCATAGCCGTTGGCCCTGGCCTGTATATAGCCTTTCTTCCATTCGTCTTCGATTTGCCCGGCGGTAAGCGGCAGTTCATTGGCCAATGTTTCGGCGTCCACCCATTGTTCATTGAAATTGGTGTACTTTTCGGCGACGGTGGAGCAGATGCGTTCCAGCGCCTCGCGGTTTTCCGGTGTGGACGAACGGTATATTTTTGCTATCTGCTTTACTTGCGGAATATCTTCCGACACTTTAATGAAAATAACTTGCGCAAGCGGTTTGGTCAATATAAAATTTTGGGCGGAGGCATGGTAAAACATTTCAATTTCCCGGTCGCTGACAATGGTATCAAGCCGTTGCTCCATATACATTTTTTCGTAGTGGTAAATGAGCAGCGACATCCGGTAATCTTCCAATTCCATGGAAACGTTTTTCTGTTCTTTGCTCAGGTATTGTTCTGCCATTTGGGCGACCAGCTGTTTCCGCGCCCAGTTGGAGACGTATGTTTGCAATATCTGTAAACTGTCTTCGGGCGACAACCCGCTGGGGAAAATCATATCCACATCCGATTTTAACAATACTTTCCCGTTCACTTCCGCTAATTTTTCACCCGCTCCATGGTTGGTAAAATAATGGCAGCCGACGGGCAGCAGGCAGCAAACAGGCAGCAGCCAACAGGCAATACGGCGAAGCAAGCCCCGCCTTATTAGAATATACATATTTCCTGTATTACGCATCTCCACTTTTTATACTAATTAATATAATACCGCCACTGCCTACTGCCACTAAAAACTACCTGCTGTAATTCGGCGCTTCGCGCGTAATTGTTACATCATGGGGATGGCTTTCAATAACGCCGGCAGCCGTAATGCGGATAAATTCCGCCTGTTTCAATGCGGCAATATCCTTTGCGCCGCAATAGCCCATGCCGGCGCGCAGTCCGCCGATAAGCTGGTAAAACACTTCCGATAGCGTTCCCTTGTACGGCACTTGCGCGACGATGCCTTCCGGCACTAATTTCTTCACGTCGTCTTCCATGTCCTGGAAATAGCGGTCTTTTGAGCCATGCTGCATCGCGTCGAGCGAACCCATGCCGCGGTAGGATTTGAATTTGCGCCCGTTCAGGATAATGGTATCGCCCGGCGATTCTTCCACGCCGGCGAACAGAGAGCCGGCCATAATCGTATCGGCGCCGGCGGCGAGGGCTTTCACGATGTCGCCGGAGTAGCGGATGCCGCCGTCGGCAATCAGCGGGACGCCGCTGCCTTTCAACGCCTGCGCCACGTCGCAAATAGCCGACAGTTGCGGTACCCCAACGCCCGCCACCACGCGCGTAGTACAAATAGACCCCGGCCCGATACCGACTTTCACCGCGTCGGCGCCGGCGGCTACCAGGGCTTTGGCGGCTTCGCCGGTAGCGATATTCCCGACAACTACCTGCAAGTCGGGGAATGTCTTTTTCACTTCTTTGAGCATACGGATAACGTGTACGGAATGCCCGTGCGCCGTGTCAATCACCACTGCGTCCACATCCACGCCGACCAGTGCGGCGACTTGCGCAAGGGTATGGGCGCTGACGCCTACGCCGGCAGCCACGCGCAAACGGCCTTTCCGGTCTTTGCTGGCAGTGGGGTTATCCTTGATTTGGGCAATATCTTTAAAGGTGAGCAGCCCGATAAGTTTGCCGTTGTCATCTACCACCGGCAATTTTTCTATTTTATGTTTCCGCAGCAACTCGGTCGCTTCCTGCAAATCGCTGCCATGCTTTGTTACTATAAGGTTTTCGGAGGTCATCACTTCGCTGATGGGCGTTTTCATATTTTCCTGGAACCGCAAATCGCGATTGGTTACAATACCGGTAAGGAAATTGTTTTCATCTATCACCGGAATGCCCCCGATATGGTGTTCCGCCATCAAAGCCATGACATCGCCCACGGTAGCGTCTTTGTGAATCGTTACCGGGTCATATATCATGCCGTTTTCAGCGCGTTTCACTTTGCGCACCTGCTCTACCTGCTGCTCGATGCTCATGTTTTTATGGATAACGCCGATGCCGCCTTCGCGGGCGATAGCTATCGCCAGCGAGGCTTCGGTAACGGTGTCCATAGCTGCCGATACGATGGGCGCATCCAGCGAAATGCCGCGTGAGAATACGGTATTCACCTTTACTTCGCGCGGTAATACGGCCGATTCGGCCGGCACCAGCAACACATCGTCAAAAGTTAGCCCTTCGGTGGGAATGCGTTCAATGATAGAAGCCATGTGGTTTTATATCTAAAAAATTAATTGCCAAAGGTACAAAAAAAAATGATATGGCGATGTGATGATGTGGTGATGTGATGATGTGATGATGTGATGATGTGATGATGTGATGATGTGGTGATGTGATGATGTGGTGATGTGATAAGTCGCAAATGGCTGTCGCCGGAGTTAGCGGCGTTCCGTGATTGCCCGATTTTAAAATTATCACTACCTTTGCTGCTAAATTTTTTAAAGAATGAAATCAGTTAAGATAGCAATCACAGGCGCCTCGGGCTACATAGGCTCTCATGTGGTGGATCAGGCATTGAGAAAAGGTTATGACGTGCGGATTTTAGTACGCGCCGACGTGAACCGTCCCGATTGGGCGGAAAAAGGCGTTGAAGTATTTAAGGGAGATATTCGTAACGAAGATGCCTTGATCCCTTTTTTGACGGATGTTGATTATTTAATCCATTGCGCAGCGGTAAATACACCTTCCAGTAAACGCCGGAAAGATATTTTTGAAAGCAATGTGGATGGTGTGAAACTTATTTTACGAACAGCCAAAAAACAGGGCGTCAAAAAAATTGTGTACACGGGAAGTAGCGTTGCTTTAGGCTGTACAGGCAAAGGAAAAATGATTAACGAAGAAACAGTATTTAACATGTGGAATGCATCTAGTGACTATGCCCGGTCAAAGTATTTAGGTGAGAAAGTAGCGTTGGAGCTATTTCAAAATGAAGGTGTGCCGGTAGCTATCGCTGAACCCACCGTTGTTATTGGCCCCGGCGATGTAAAACCCACCTATACCGGGATATTGATTATGGACTTGGTGAACGGGAAAATCCCGGCTTACTTTGATACGCGCTACAACTTTGTGGATGTGCGCGACGTAGCCTGCGGGCATCTGTTGATATTGGAAAAAGGGAAGGTGGGAGAACGCTATTTGCTTTGCGGAAACGACAATATACTCGTGTCGGAATATTTTAATATGATTTGTGAGATGACCGGCAAAAAGCCTCGTCTCGTATTGCCGTTATGGATGGTTTATCCGATGGCGTGGGGTTTTGATTTACTTTGGAAATTAACAGGCATAGAACCTTACATCCGTTTATCGGCTGTAAGACGTGCGCGGCTTGATTTATGTTATGACAATGCGAAAGCCAAAAAACAGTTGGACTTTAATCCGCGCCTATGGAAAGAGGCAATAAGAGATGAATTACAATGGATGATAGCGAATGGGTATTTGAAAAATAATTTAATTGTATGATATTTTTACAATTATCACAACAGATAAAGCATGTCCACGAGGTTTTACAGCAATATGCCGTCAAAGCCGTTAATGTAGGGCTTACGATACGCAATTTGCTAATAGGCTATTATATTGTTGAATATGAACAGCAGGGAGATGACAAGGCTACTTATGGCGAAAAATTATTGGAAAAATTATCGGTTTCATTAGCTGGAGAGGGATTGAAAAATATATCACAGGCAGAATTATCTCGCTTCAGGCAATTCTATACCACCTATCCGCAAATTCTTGGGACGCTGTCCCAAAAATCGCTTCAATTGCCGGCGTCAATTCTTGGGACGGTGTCCCAAAAATTGATACAGATGACTGACGATACCATAGCGATAGAACCATTAAAACTCTTGTCGAGTTTGTCCTTTTCCCATTTTGCGGAACTGATAAAAATTAGCGATCCGCTCAAGCGCACTTTTTATGAAATAGAATGTATTAACGGAACATGGGGTATACGAGAACTGAGGCGACAAATTAATTCGCTATTTTTTGAACGAACAGGATTAAGTAAGCAGCCTGAAAAATTAATACATCTTGTACATGCAACTGCTGAACAAATCAACATAAACGAGGTGATTAAATCTCCTTTTACTTTTGAGTTCTTAGGATTAAAGTCAAAAGATGTCGTTACAGAGTCAAACATAGAACAGGCAATCATGGAAAATATCCAACATTTTCTGTTGGAATTAGGTAATGGATTTTGTTTTGAAGCACGACAAAAGAAAATATTAATAGAGGATGAGTATTTCTTTATTGATTTGGTATTTTACCATCGCATACTTCATTGTCATGTGCTTGTTGAAATTAAAACAGAAGAATTTAAACATGAACATATTGGACAGCTAAATGTGTATTTGGAACATTACAAGCGTCACGAAATGCATGGAGGTGATAATCCTCCTGTGGGCATATTGCTGGTAACGAATAAAAATAATACACTGGTGGAATATGCAAAAGGCGCTATGGATAATCAACTGTTTGTATCAAAATATTTGTTGGAATTACCCCACAAAGAAGATTTGATACAGCTAATCAGGCAAGAAATTAGCAAATATTAAATAAATATAAAATGTAAAGTGACAACACCTCGAATAAAACTAATTGTATGAAAGAGAAAACGACGCTAAAAATAGAACATTTTATTAAAAAACTGGTTGGCCGTTCTATTCCTGAAAAGATTTTGATGCCGGGCCATACCTGGCTGCTGAAGATATTAAAAAGAAATCTTATAAAACGTAGAATTTTTAGATTTGAAGTCCATCTCACCGAACATTGTAATCTAAATTGTAAATACTGTAATCATTTTTCTTCACTTGCAGAAAAGGAATTTTTAGATATTGAAACTTTTGAGCGCGATTTGGCGAGGATTTCCGAATTGACGGAACGGAAAATTGAATGGGTGGATTTATTAGGAGGGGAGCCTTTATTGCATCCCCAACTCATTGCATTCCTGAACCTGCCTCGAAAATACTTTGATACGGGAAAAATAATGCTCGTTACTAATGGGATTCTTTTACTAAAACAGCCGGATGAATTTTGGCAAAGCTGTAACCAAAATAATGTAGAAGTCAGGATTTCTCAATATCCTATTAAATTAGACCGTCTTGAAATAAACAGGATAGCGAAAAAATGGAAAGTAACGGTCAGGTATATGGGTGAAGGGACAAAAACAATGTGCCGCACACCGCTTGATTTAAAAGGCGCCCAAGATGCAAAAGACAGTTTTCTACGGTGCCGCTTTGCAAACTACAGCACTTACCTGGAAAAAGGTAAAATATATCCCTGCCCGTGGATTCCGAATATAAGGCATTTTAATCGCTATTTCAATAAAAACCTGCAAGTCGCGGAAAACGATTATATAGATATTTACAAGGCCAAAAGCCTGGATGAAATACTTGAATTTTTGTGTAAACCCGTTCCCTTTTGCCGTCATTGCAATATGAAAGGAATGATTTATGGATTACAATGGGGCATTTCAAAAAAAGAAATATCCGAATGGGTATAATAAAAATTAGATAAAAGACATAATATATAAAACTATGAAAGAAAAAGCAATTGTAAAAATAAAATACATTGTTAGAAGAACAATAGGCAGCCTTATCCCTGACAAAATTTTGAGGTCGAACTATAATCTTTTTTTGAAAGTATCAGGGAAAAACTTGAAAAGGCGTAAATTATTCAGATTTGAGGTTCATCTCACCGAACATTGTAATTTAAATTGCAAGTATTGTAATCATTTTTCTCCGCTCGCAGAAAAAGAATTTTTAAATATAGAGTCATTTGAGCGCGATTTGGCAAGGATTTCCGAACTGACGGAACGGAAAATAGAACTGGTGAATTTATTGGGAGGCGAACCCTTATTACATCCACAACTCATGGACATCCTCAGCCTCACAAGAAAATACTTCGATACGGGGAAAATAGTACTGATTACAAATGGAACGCTCCTGTTAAAACAACCGGATGCGTTTTGGCAAAACTGTAAACAAAATGATATAGAACTTCGGATTACTTATTACCCTATTAAATTAGACAGGCCTGCTATAAGCGGCATAGCGAAAGAACATGGCGTAACTATCCGGTATATGGGCGGAGGGGTAAAAACAATGTCCCGCGTACCGCTTGATTTGAATGGTACACAAAATGCAAAGAACAGTTTTCTTCAATGCTACCAGGCCAATAATTGCGTGTTTTTAGAAAATGGGAAAATATATACTTGCCCGGTGATACCGAATATAAGGCACTTTAATCATTATTTCAAGAAAGATTTGCAAATATCGGCAAACGATTACATAGATATTTATAAAGTCAAAAATGTAGATGAAATATTTGATTTTCTATGTAAACCCGTTCCTTTTTGCCGGTATTGCAATTTAAAAGAAACTGTTTACGAATTACAATGGGAACATTCAAAAAAAGAAATATCCGAATGGGTATAATAAAAACAACCAATGACCCAACCCCTCGTTTCCATATGTATCCCCGCCTACAACGCTGAAAAATTTATCGGCGATACCATCCGCTCTGCCTTGGCACAAACCTACCGTAATCTGGAAATCATTGTGTGCAACGATTGCTCCAGCGACAATACACTGCAAGTAGCGAAGTCGTTTTCCGACCCGCGCATGACGGTGTATGTGAACGAACACAACTTAGGCTGTTCGGGCAACTACAACCGATCGCTTTCGTATGCCCGGGGGAAATATGTGAAACTGCTTTGCGCTGATGATATGATCACGCCCGACTGTATTGAAAAACAAGTGCGGGCATTTGAAGAAAACGAAGACAAAAACATTGTGATGGTAACGGCGGGCAAGTACGTGATTAACGAAAATGGCAAGCGTGTTTTCTCCAAAAAATTTCCGGGGAAAGGATGTATGGAAGGCAAGAAAGCCGTACGCAAAAGTGTGCTTTACGGCACCAATATTTTCGGCGAGCCGGGATTGTTGCTGATGAAAACGGATATATTGCGCAAAACAACCGGGGTAACGGAAGACAAGTACTACACGATGTGCAATGATTTTGATTTATGGTGTAAAATGTTATTGCATGGAAATTTATTTGTCATTCACGAGCCGCTGTTTTCATTCCGTATCGTAAGCTCTTCGCAAACCGCGCGCATGGGATGGCGGGGAGCTGGAATATTTAAAAACTACTGTACGCTTTTGTACCGGCAAAAAAAATACGATATTTCCCCTGCAACACTTTTCATAGGTAAAATAATGATGTTCGTCATGATGTTCGCCCGTAATACAGTGGTATATCTATTCACAAAATAATTTTATATGCAACTCTCCGTCATCATACCCTGCTACAACGAAGAAGCGGTGATTGCCGAAACCTGCCGGCAGCTCACAGAAGTAATGAAAAAATTACCGCACGGGTACGAATTGATTTTTGTAAACGACGGCAGCCGGGACGCTACGCTGCAAATCCTCCGGGAGCTGGCGGAAAAAGACAGCGCGGTGAAAGTACTCGGCTTTTCGCGCAACTTCGGGCATCAGTGCGCCGTCGCCGCCGGCCTGCGGCACTGTGCGGGCGATGTGGCAGTGATTATCGACGCCGACCTGCAGGACCCTCCTGCCGTGATTCTGGAGATGCTGGACATTATGAAAGCCACACAGGCCAACGTAGTGTATGGCGTAAGGAAACACCGCAAGGGCGAAAGCTGGTTTAAATTATTTACGGCAAAAATATTTTACCGGCTGTTAAACTACCTGTCGGATGTGAAATTCCCTGTAGATACCGGCGATTTCCGGCTTATGGACAGGCAAATCATTAACGAATTTAATGCGCTGAAAGAAAAAAATAAATACATCCGCGGATTGATAAGCTGGATGGGATTTAAACAAGTGCCCTGCTATTACGAGCGGGAAGAACGCTTTGCGGGTGAAACCAAATACCCGTTGCGGAAGATGCTTCGATTTGCCATGATAGGCCTGTTTTACTTTTCCAAAAAGCCCCTCAAACTGGCTACTTCCCTGGGTTTTTTCTGTGTATTTTTAGGACTGGCTTTTGTGCTGTGGATGTTCGTAAGCCGTTTTTTCCTGGGAGGCATTACCGTCCAGGGATGGATATCGACCATTGCCATTGTAGTGTTCTTTGGCGGTGTGCAGCTGTTAACCATCGGCGTGCTGGGGCAGTATATCGGCAATATTTTTGACGAAACAAAAGGGCGTCCGGAATACATCGTATCGGAAAAGATCCATTTCGATTAATTCCTCTTTCCATTTTTTTTATTACCTTTGCCCCCGGAAAGAATTAAGTGCACTTAAACCGGAATTAAGTTTACTTAAAGTCAAATTAAGTGCACTTAAAGCCGGATTAAGTTGACTTAAACCAGAATTAAGTTGACTTAAAACCGGATTAAGTGAACTTGAATCGAAATTAAGTTGACTTAAATCAAAATTAAGTTTACTTAAAACTGAATTAAGTTGACTTAAAGCCGGATTAAGTTTACTTAAACCGGAATTAAGTTTACTTAAACCGGAATTAAGTTGACTTAAACCGGAATTAAGTTAACCTGTATGCTGCGATAATTAAAAACAAATGTATAACCGAAACACACACACAAGATGGCTACACATCACTACTGGATACCGTACAATCACGATGCCCTGCACAAACAGGCCAACCGGACGGGAAACTACCTTTCCGGCCCGGCTAACCGCGAACGCATGGGGTTAAGCCCCGCCACGCCCCAGGGGCAATGGATAGATGCGGCGTTTTTCCCGGCGCTCTACCGGTTCAACGAGGCTTACCGCAACTGGAGCAACGTTGCGGAACGCACAATTGTCTCCACAGCCGTTTTCCGGGATGCGGAGCGGGATTTCAAGCCGGCGTACCGGAAACTGTACACCGGTTTTCTTAAATCCAATCCCCTGGTTACTAATGTTGACCTTGACGACATGGGGCTGCCCCAGCGCCGCAGCCATGTGAGCAACCACACTCCCCCGCTGTCCGGGAGCCACCCGATGGCCGATGTATCGCTGCAGTCGGGCGGGCGGGTATGGTTCCGCATCTTTGACTCCGGCACCCTCCGCCGCGCCAAACCGCCCGGCGTACACAGCGTGGAGCTCCGGTGGGACATCCTCGACGAGCCGCCGAAGCACATCGATGACATGCACCAGACGTCGTCGTTCACCAAATCGCCGTTTTTCCTCGACTTTGATATTGACCGGCGGGGGCAGCACCTGTACTTCGTCCTCCGGTGGGAAAACACCCGGAGCCAGAAAGGCCCCTGGGGCGCTATCAAGGATGTGATTATCCCGTAAAAAATAATTCCTATATTTGTACATAATAAAACACACACCGACTATGCGCGCACGTAGATTTTTCAACACCACCGGGCCCTGTAACCCCGAAGACCATTACATGCTGCCGCCCGCCGACCGGCTGGTAGGCGCGCAGCTGCACCGCTATATCCGCGACAAGCTCTACTGGGTGCTGCATGCGCCCCGGCAAACCGGCAAGACCACCTTTTTGCAAAGCTGGATGCGCGAAATCAACGCCGGCACGGAAGCCATTTCCTGCTACGTAAGCGTGGAAACCTGCCAGGGAGTGCCGGAGCCGGAACGCGCCATGCCCGCGATTTGTGCAGCCATGAAAGGATATGCCTCGCGCTTTAATGTGGCCGTTCCTGAAGAGACGGATGCTTCGCCGTTGAATATGCTGAACAATATACTGGGCAACTGGTCTGCGCTCGTGGCGCCCAAACCCCTGATTGTGCTGTTCGACGAAGTGGACGTGCTGGAAGGCGAGGCGCTGATTAGCTTCCTGCGCCAGTTGCGGGGCGGCTTTGCCGCGCGCGGCGCGGGGACGTTCCCCATATCCATTGCCCTGGTAGGCATGCGCGACCTGAAAGACTACATCACGGCGGCCAAAGACGGCAAGGCACCCAATCCCGGCTCACCGTTCAATGTTAAAGCAGACTCGGCGTCGTTGACGAATTTCACAAGGGAAGATATTGCGAAACTGTTTGCCCAGCGCACGCAGGAAACCGGGCAGCACATCACGCCGGAAGCCCTGAATTATGTATATGAACAGTCCACAGGGCAGCCCTGGATTGTGAACTCCCTGTTTTCACGCGCCACCATGCGGGTGCTGGATGAGGAGAGCGCGGAAACCGTAACGCTGGCGCACATCCGGGAAGCGCGGGAGCAGATGATTCTGGCGCGGGAAACGCACCTCGACGCCTTGGCCTACCGGTTGGAAAACCCGCAGATACGCATAGTGATGGAATCGCTGATGACCGGCGAATCCAACCCCAGCCTGGCCAGCAGCGAAGCGTTCCGGCAATGCCTGGATTTGGGGCTGGTAACGATAAAAGACGGCACCCCCCAAATGGCCAACCCCATTTACCGGGAAGTCATGGCGCGCCAGATGACATACAGCCCGCAGCTGGCCATTCCCAAACCCTCGTGGCCCTGGCAGCATCCCGACGGCTCGCTGGATATGGACCGGCTGCTGGCCGAATTCCAAAAATTCTGGCGGCGCCATTCGGAAGTATGGGAGCAGCAATCCGACTACACGGAAGCGTTCCCGCATTTATTGCTGATGGCCTTTTTGCAGCGCGTAACCAACGGCGGCGGGCACATCGAGCGGGAATATGCCGCCGGTCGCGGCCGGATGGACCTGGCGGTGGAATTTGGCGACAGGTGTTACATTATCGAAGTGAAAGTGATTTATTCCTATGATACCCCCGCCATAGTGCGCGAAGAAGGCCTGGAGCAGGTATGCGCGTACCGCGACAGGATAGACGCCTCGGCGCCGGCGTGGCTGGTGATTTTCGACCGCCGCGAGAAGTCCAAAGCGCTTTCGTGGGACGAGCGCATCTCCCGGGAAGTAGATGCAGCCACAGGCATCACCGTATTGGGATGCTGACGCCGATAAAATAAAGTTTTGCAGATTTCAAAAAAAGCGCTACCTTTGCAACCAACAGTACCCGTCTCCATCCCATAAGAACTGCAGGCGGGTCATTTTTTATATTATAATGAATAAACCAGCCTATTCTATCATTGACCAGATTTTACTGCTGAAGCAGCGCGGAATGGTTTTTAAAGATGAAAGACAAGCCTGCGAACGCTTGAAAAATATCAGTTATTACCGGCTGAAGGGTTATTGGTGGGATATGCAAAATGACCATGTACTGCATACATTTCTGCCAGGCGTTTATTTCGAGGACATTATTGAACGCTATAATTTTGACCGGCAACTTCGCATTATATTGTTTGATGCGGTTGAGCAAATAGAAATAGCCCTGCGTACTAAAATGATTTACCATTTATCCCTTGCATACGGCGGATTATGGTATTTAAGTCCGGCATTGTTTGATTCCGCAAATATTACCCTCAATGATGTGAAACGAACAGCCCATCTTCATGTGTTAAACGAATTGCAAAAAGAATTTAACCGCAGCCAGGAAATATTTGTCAAAGACCATCGCAGTCGTTATCCGAACGAAAATCCCGATGCATGGAAAATATTGGAAGTTGCGTCTTTGGGGACACTTTCCAAATTATACAAGAACTTAAGAAACAAGCTACCGGAAAAGGCAATTATTGCCAATGAAATGGGGTTAAATTCAACCTTTACGTTTGTTGGCTGGCTGGAAACTATTGCGCTTATCCGAAATATTCTGGCTCATCATTCCCGTTTGTGGAGCCGGACGATTATTAAGAAACCGAGCATGCAACTGAATAACCCCGGCGGGAAATGGTTTACGCACCCGCTCCAGCCCGGGCAGTTGAGTAAACCTTTTGCGATTATTTCCTGTATGGTATATTTATGCAACCGTTTGAGCCATTCGGAGGATATTAAGCAACGCATCGTCGCTTTAATCAATACTTATCCTGATATTCCGATATACAAATATGGCTTTTTCAACAATTGGCAAGCCGAACCGCTCTGGAACGACGCTACGAAACTTTAACCAATCTGTACTTTTTCCACCCAATCAACGCAACGGTCAGCAGGAGCGAAATCACGGAAATGATACATCCCGTGCGGAAAGCAAGCGAGTCAAAGCGCAGCTCCAGCTGATGCGCCCCCGCACCCAGCAGCACGCCGCTAAAGCCGATATTCACCTGTTCCATCTCCAGGGGGGCGCCGTTGTCAAACACTTTCCAGCCTTTGTCGAACGGGATGGTAAAGAACAGCAGTTTCTCCTTACGCAGGGCGATATGTCCCTGAATTTTATTCTGGCTGAAATACGTCATTTGAAATGCTTCCTGCCGGAGGCTGTCCACATCGGCCGCCAGGTTGTCGATTAAATACCGGTCTTGCTCAACGGGCTGCGGCAACCGCTGCAGGGCGGCATAGCGCG
Source organism: Prevotellaceae bacterium (assembly GCA_031290935.1). Lineage (GTDB taxonomy): Bacteria > Bacteroidota > Bacteroidia > Bacteroidales > UBA932 > JAIRKX01. Next base: position 22,746 of record JAISLK010000010.1, read on the forward strand.
CCGTATCGGCGTCGTCAATGACGGCGGCTTCCAGCAGGGCAATGTCTTTAAACGGCAAACTGTCGAACACGCTGCGCGGCAGGTAGTGCGAATACGTATAGCCGAAAGGCAGGGCAAACCTGTTTTTATAAATATACACGTCCTGAATCTTATTGATGGAATCGTTCAGCAGCAACGCTTGCGGCGGCAACGGCGTTTTCGACAAATTGTAATGCACATTGCCGAAGATTTGCAGCAGCGGCCTGTCCACCGTCAATCCTTCAATCCAGCGGGTGGCATATTCATCGTTCGGCGGAATCACCTGCGCGGCCGACAAAAAACGCACATAATTTGCCTGGTTAAACTGCAGGTAGGAAGTAGTTCCATAGAACCGTTGCACCATGGGATCTTTAAGGCTTTTGTGAATAGCCGTGCTGGAGCCGTAATTTTTCTGTACCCGGTAAAAAGCAGTATCCCGTTGATGCAGGTACTTTACGGCTTCAATGGAATAGTCGTTGTAACTCACCTTTCGTTTCATTTCCCCGTACGACACAATGTCCCGGTTATTGACCGTGATATTCGCCATATAAACCAGTTCTATGAATACCAAACCGATTAAAAGGGGCTTCACATAACGCCCGGCGCTTTTCACCGGAAACAGGCCGAGCAGTATGGCATAGAGTAATAAAAATAAGAAACAAAACGATTGCAATCCGGCCTGGAACAACGGCTGCCCGGCCTGGTAGGGATGCTGCACGCCCAGTATGTTGGGGAGATAGAGCAACAATAACAACACGGCAAAAGTGCCTGCCAGGATTTTATAATTGATTTTGCGGGTAACACAAATACGGTTGAAAGCCAGCAATGCATATATTAGTAACAGCAAGGCAAAGAAGAAAGATAAAACACGATAGTATTTCCCGGCAAAAAACCAGAGCGCATAGCGGAAAAAAGGAAAAATAAACGGCAAAAGCGCACAGGCAAATACTGTCCCGAATACCCACTTCCTGCGTTTCGACAGCGCAGGGAAAAATTGTGTAAACAGTAACAGGGCGAGTAAGCCTGTATATAACATTGGGGCTTCAAAGTAATTTTCGGCGCCGGCAAAATAATTCCCCGTACCCAGCATATCGGAAGAGAACAACCGCCCTATTTTGGTAAGATTATCCAACAATCTATCCGGTTGAAAAACGGGTGTGTTCATTAGTTGGGAGAAATAGGATACTTCGCCGCTTACGCGAGGACTTTCCAACATCCATAGCGCTCTTTCAAAGGAAATAAAAGCGCTCATGCCCACTCCCAAACTACCTAATCCTACTAATTGTCCATATGTATGCAGCATTTTTTTTGCATTCCATCCATGTTGATTATATAAGCGAACCAGCACATAAATGCCGGCGAAAATAGAGAACATCGCCAAATCAAATGTAATCGTAAGACCAATCAATGCAATAGCAAATGGGAAGAAATACCATTGCTTATGTAATAATTTTTCAACCGAGAAAAACAAAAAAGCGATTTGATAAACCTCTATGGAATGTTGATACCAGCAACTTCCCAATACAATGAATCCGGAAAAAGCAAAGCACATGGCGCCGGTAATCGCGGTGTAAGGCGTAATATGCAATTCGCGCAAAAACAAATAAAACAACAAGCCGGCGGTAAGGAATTTTAAAGCTTCCATAAAACCTGCCAAGTAAGCAATATTATCAGGGTTTGCAAGGTACAGGAGCCATGTAAAAGGTTCGCCCAAAAGCATTCCTACCGCATTTTGCCCCATCCCCAAATAAAATGACCAGCGCGGAAAACCGTCCAGATTATGCAAAGAATCGGAAATATAGTAGAGTTCAGGATACCATCCATTGATAGAATCGCTGCCGATATCCTTATACAAAAACACTTTGTTCAGCAGCAAAAAGTCGTGAAACACGAATAACGCCATGCCTCCCAACAAAGCCAGGAGGATATAAAAACCTTTTTTGGAAGAAAGGGTTGTTTCCTGCAACGCCGGTTGCGGTTTATTTTTCTGTGGAACCCGCTGCTGTTTATTGGCAATTGGCTTTCGCCGGTAAGTTGTTCCCATAGTAATTCTTGATTTCTAATTCTTAATTATTCTACATTCTTTCCGGCACGCCGATGCCTAAAATATGCATGGCGGTTTTTAATACGTCCGCTACCAGTTGCAACAGCAGCAAGCGTTGTTTTTTCACCGCCGCGTCGGGTTCTTTCAGCACGGAGACGTCGTGGTAGTACTGGTTAAACTCCTTCGCCAGCTCGTAAGCATAATTGGCAACCAGCGCCGGCGAATGTTCGCCGCCCGCTTCGCGGATTTTTGCAGGAAAGGCATGGAGTAATTTTACCAGCGAAATTTCTTTGTCCATCAGCGCGGCGCCGGTTAGTTCCGCCGGCAATCCCTGTTCCCCCGCCTTCCGCAATACGGATTTGATGCGGGCATGGGTGTATTGGATAAACGGCCCCGTGTTTCCGTTGAAGTCAATAGATTCTTTGGGGTCGAACAGCATCGTCTTTTTGGGGTCTACTTTCAGGATGAAATATTTCAACGCGCCCAACCCGACCATTTCAAACAGGCGCTGTTGCTCGTCTACCGGCATTTCATCGAGCTTTCCCAATTCGATGGACGTTTCACGGGCAGTGGTAATCATTTCTGCTATCAAATCGTCGGCGTCCACCACCGTGCCTTCGCGCGATTTCATCTTCCCTGCGGGCAATTCCACCATGCCGTACGAAAGGTGATAAATCGCCGCCGCCCACGGGTAACCTGATTTTTCCAGTATTAATTTGAGCGCCTGGAAGTGATAATTCTGTTCATTGCCCACCACGTATATGTGTTCGTCAAAATGATATTCTTCGTAGCGTTGCTGCGCTGTGCCGAGGTCTTGCGTCATATACACCGACGTGCCGTCGGAACGCAATAGCAATTTCCGGTCTAACCCGTCGGCCGTTAAATCTATCCACACAGAGCCGTCGGGACGCTTTGTAAACACGCCTTTTTGCAACCCGTCGGCCACTATTTTTTTGCCGGACAAATACGTGTCGGATTCATAATAAATCTTGTCAAAATGCACGCCGAGTTTCCGGTATGTTTCATCAAAACCCGCGTACACCCATGCGTTCATCGTGCGCCACAAGTCCACGGTTGCTTCATCGCCCTGTTCCCATTGGCGCAGCATCTCCTGCGCCCCGGTTATTATCGGCGCCTGTTTGGCGGCTTCCTCATCGTTTTTTCCCAGCGCTTTCAACGCCGCCTGTTGCTTTTTATATTCCTTGTCGAACAGCACGTAATATTCCCCCACCAGGTGGTCGCCTTTCTTCCCGGACGATTCCGGCGTTTCGCCCTTGCCCCATTGTTGCCATGCCAGCATGGATTTGCAGATATGAATCCCGCGGTCGTTTACCAGGTTTACTTTAATTACCTTGTGTCCGTTGGCTTCCAGGAGTTGCGCAATCGACCATCCCAGTAAATTATTGCGGACATGCCCCAGGTGCAGCGGCTTGTTGGTATTGGGCGACGAATATTCTATGACTACCGTTTTCCCCGAAGGCGCATGCATTCCGTAGCGCGTGGCGCCAGCTATCGCGGCAAGCTGTTTGTACCAAAAATCCGCCGATAATTTAATATTCAAAAAACCTTTCACTACGTTGAACGACGCGACTTCCGGACATTGTTGCCGTAACCGGTTGCCGACTTCTCCGCCCGTTTGCTCCGGCGATTTTTTGCTGATTTTTAACAACGGGTACATCATTGCCGTGAAGTCGCCTTCAAATTCCTTGCGGGTAGCCTGTAACTGCAACGCCGCTTCCGGCGCCGGCTGCGCATATAACGACATAATCGCCTTGGCTACTTCTTTGTTCAAAAATTGTTCTGCGGTCATAAAATCAAATGGACTGTTAATGGTTTTACGCAAGGTGCAAAGGTAAGAAAAATCCGCAGTAAACGAAATACGTTTTCCCAATGGTTGCCTTTTGTAGATACAAATACCAAATATGATTTTATAAATACAAATGGCAAGTTATAAAATTTACGGCAATTAGTTTTTTGTTTAAAATTGCACCACCGTTATTCCTGCCCCTCCTCTATCCAAGTGCTCATCGGCGATGGAAGAGATGCCGCCGAAAGTGCGCAGTAATTTGCGGATTTCTTCTTTGAGGATGCCGTTGCCTTTTCCATGCAGGATTTTTACTTCGCTTGCGCCAACCATCAACGCCTCGTCAATAAACCGCATCACATTGTCCAGGGCTTCTTCGGCGCGTTGACCACGCACGTCAATGGCAGTTTTGAAATTCAGTTTGCGTTGCGATGTATTGTAGCCGGTATTCATCGAAATCACCGGGCGGCTTTTCTGTAAACTGCGAAATTCGTTGCCGGATATGCGTTCCAAGCGTTCGGCGGGAACATTGATAAGCATATTTCCAATACCCACCGTAACGACGCCGGCGGTTATTTTTACCACTTCGCCGGCTGTGTCCTGCCCTTTCAGGCGGACTTTATCTCCTGTTTGCAACGGTTGTTCTTTCGTTATCTTTACTTCGGTTTCCACTGCGGATTTTTCCTTTTTGCGTTGTTCGCGGCGTTCTTGCCGCTGGCGCAGCTGCGCTATCTTGCGGGCGATTTTTTCATCGGCGCCTGAGGGTGTTTCTGCTTGCAATTGCTGTTTGAATGTTTCCACTTCCCGGCGCACCAATTTAGTCTGTTCCTTTTCGGCCTGCGCTTCCTTGATTTCAAGAATTGTTCGTTCGATGCGTTTGTTGGCTTCGGCGAGCAGGCGTTTGGCTTCGTCTTTTGCTTCCTGAATAATTTGCTTGCGGATTTTTTGCAACTCTGCCAATTCGCTTTGATAACGCGCCGTTACGTCTTCCAGTTGTTTATCGGTTTGCCGGATGCGTTGCCGCTTCTCTTCCCAGTAGCGTTTGTCGCGGGCAATGTCGCGTAAATTTTTTTCAATATTTACATACTGGCTTCCCGCTTTTTCTTCCGCTGTTTTTACAATAGCTTCGGGAAGCCCCGTTTTACGTGCCAGTTCAAAGGCAAATGAACTGCTCGGCGCACCGGTTTCCAGAAAAAATAACGGCTGGATTTTTTGCACGTCGAACTGCATCGCGCCGTTCACAATGCCTTCCGTGGAGGCGGCGTAATATTTCAAGTTGGTGTAATGCGTCGTAATTACGCCAAAGGCCTGCAGCTTCACTAAGCAGTCAAGCACGGCTTCGGCAATGGCGCCGCCGGCGGCCGGCTCCGTGCCGCTGCCGAATTCGTCGATAAGCACCAGCGTATCGGGCGTGGCATGCTGCACAAAATATTTCATATTTAACAAACGGGAGCTATAAGTGCTCAAATCATTTTCGATGGATTGTTCATCGCCGATGTCAATACACAAATCATGGAACATGCCCATTTCGGAATTTTCGGAGGCGGTAACCAGGAAACCGCACTGCAAAAGGTATTGCAAGAGGCCAACCGTTTTCAAACATACTGATTTCCCGCCGGCGTTAGGGCCGGAAATAAGCAGGATATGCTTCTCCCGGCAAAGTTGTAAATCCAGCGGTACAATGGTTTTTCCTTCTTTCTTCAAAGCCTTTTCCAGTAATGGATGCCGCGCTTTTTGCAAATTAATTTGCGGCACATCATATACCATCGGTTTCACCGCGCCGGTTTCAATTGCCCACTGCGCTTTGGCGCGGATGAAATCTATTTCCCCCAGTAAATCCGTTGCCGCCATCACGTCCTCCAAATAAGGCAGCAAAAAGGCGGCAAAGGCTTGCAGGATTTTCTGTATTTCCCGTTGCTCGGCATAGCCAAGTTCCTTGATTTCGTTGTTCAGCTCGACTACTTCCAAGGGTTCTACAAAAACCGTTTTCCCGGTGGCGGATTCGTCATACACCAGGCCTTTTATTTTTCGTTTATTCCCGGCCGGCAACGGAATCACCGCGCGCCCGTCGCGAATGGAAATAGCCGCATTCTCGGCGGTAAAACCTTCGGCCTGCGCGGCCTTTAAAATATGTTGCATCCGGCGTGCTACCTGCGTTTGCTTGTCGGCCATTGACCGGCGTACGGTCAGCAGTTCCGGCGAAGCATTGTCCTTAATAACGCCGTGCTTCGTGATAATCGCATCGAGCCGCTGCATCACCGCAGGATAGAGGGTTACCGGGGCTATCAGTTGTTTCAACGACGGGTATAGCCCGTCCTTTGTTTTTTTGAAAAACTGCAACACCGCATGGACGGTATCCAGCGCCCTTCTCAAGTCGAACAATTCCGCTACATCGAGATACAAACCCTGTATGCGCAATTTCTTTAAGAACGGCGACGCATCTACATAGCCATCGTTCGGGAACGTATTTTCCATTAACAGGCAGGTGCGCATTTCGTCGGTGAGCGACAGTTGCCGCTGCACTTCGTTGCAGGACGAAGAGAACGACGCCGCGTAAATCTTTTGCTTTCCCGCCGCCGTTGCGCAATAGCGCGCCGCCCATTCGCGGATGCGGTCAAAGGCGATTTTCTGTTCTATGCCTGCAGGGTAATTCAATGGCTGTTTATACATTTTTAAAGCGCTACAAAGGTAAAAAATAATTTTCTTATCTTCGTCCGGAAAGATACGTTGCGACTTATGACTAAAAACGACATACGGCTTACAGCGATACTTGGCAACTTGCCGCATTACCCGGGCGTTTATCATTTCCTGAATGCCGACGGGGAAGTGATTTATGTGGGCAAGGCGAAAGATTTGCGCCGGCGCGTGGCGCAATATTTTATGCCAGGACGGCATGGAAGCGCCAAACTGCAACTGCTGGTCAGTAAAATTGCCGATATTCAATATACGGCAGTGCCTACCGAATCCGACGCATTGCTGTTGGAGAACAACCTTATCAAAAAACTGCAACCGCGCTACAATGTTTTGCTCAAAGACGATAAAACTTACCCGTGGATTTGTATCAAGAATGAGCCTTTCCCGCGCGTTTTCCATACACGGCGGCGGGTGAAGGACGGCTCGGACTATTACGGCCCTTATACTTCCATCGGCATGATGCACGTATTGCTGGAGCTCATCCGCCAGCTGTACCCGCTGCGCACATGCCGTTTGTCGCTTACGCCGGAAGCCATCGCGAAAAACAAATACAGGCCCTGTCTGGATTTTCACATCGGGAAATGCAAAGCGCCTTGCGCCAACCGGCAAACACTGCGGGAATACATGCAAAATATCGAAGCAATAAAAGCCATTATCAGGGGGAACCTGGCGGAAGTCCGCCGGTTATTACAGGAACAGATGCGGCAGTCGGCGGACAGGTATGAATTTGAAGAAGCGCAGAAAATCAAAGAACGTATCGCCATGCTGGAACGCTACCAGGCAAAGTCCGTCATTGTGAATACCGGCTTGTCCGACGCAGACGTGTTTTCCATTTTGGTGGACGGCAACGAGGCTTACTGCAATTTCCTGCATGTGGTGCAGGGAGCCGTGGTGTGGCTGCAAACACTGGAATTGCGCATGGGTATAGAAGAAGAACGCGAGTCATTATTGAGTTATTTTATCGCCGAAATGCTTGGCCGGACCGGCAACCTCTCCCGGCAGTTAATCGTTCCGTTCCTGCCCGACCAGGAATTGCCCGATACGGAATATATCGTACCGAAACGCGGCGACAAATTAAAATTGTTGCAGCTCAGCGAACGCAACGGACGGCTATACAGAATTGAAAAACTCAAGCAACTGGAAAAACTGTATCCCGAGCGGCATTCGGAACGCGTGCTGGCTGCGGCGCAACGCGACCTGCGCCTTCCGGAACCGCCGGTATATATTGAATGCTTCGACAACTCAAATATTCAGGGTGCGTTTCCCGTTTCGTCGTGCGTTGTGTTCCGTAACGCCCACCCCAGCAAGAAGGATTACCGCCGCTTCAATGTGCAAACCGTCGAAGGGCCCGACGATTTTGCCACCATGTTTGAAGTGGTTACACGCCGCTACAGCCGCCTGAAAAAAGAACGCCTGCCGCTGCCGCAATTAGCGGTCATCGACGGCGGAAAGGGGCAGCTGCATGCCGCGTTCGATGCGCTGGCCGCACTCGGGCTGGAAAAGAAAATTGCCCTTGTGGGACTGGCAAAACGGCTGGAAGAAATTTATTTCGCCGGCGACAGCGTCCCCCTCTACCTCGATAAGAATTCCACCACCCTGCGCCTGCTCATGCAACTGCGCGACGAAGCGCACCGCTTCGGCATTGCCCACCACCGCTCGCGCCGCTCAAAAGCATTAATCGCTACGCAGCTTACCGCCATTGACGGCATCGGGGAAAAGACCGCCGAAAAATTATTGACGGCCTTCAAAAGCGTTGCCCGCATCAAAGCCGCCTCCCTGAAAGAACTGCAGGCAGTGGCCGGCAAAAAGATTGCCGAAAAAATAATAACAATGCGGAAAGCCAAAGGGTAGCCGGCAGCCGGCAGCCGGCAGTTGCAGCCGGCAGCCCGGCAGCTTTAAATCTTTACGCTCTCTGTACCGGAAATCAGTTCCCGGCAAACACTAAACAGTCCACAACCTGCCGTCCACAATCAATAACGCCGTACCGCGACGCTTCCGGAAGGAATCCGCAGGCGCGGAAAACGTTCCGGACGCTTCTAGAAGGAATCCGCAGGCGCGGAAAACGTCCCGAAGGCTTCCGGGAGGAATCCGCAGGCGCGGAAAACGCCCCGGACGCTTCTGGAAGGAATCCGCAGGCGCGGAAAACGTCCCGGACGCTTCCGGAAGGAATCCGCAAGCGCGGAAAACGTCCCGGACGCTTCCGAAAGGAATCCGCAGGCGCGGAAAACGTCCTGGACGCTTCTGGAAGGAATCCGCAGGCGCGGAAAACGTCCCGGACGCTTCTGGAAGGAATCCGCAGGCGCGGAAAACGCCCCGGACGCTTCCGGAAGGAATCCGCAGGCGCGGAAAACGCTCCGGCAACGTTTTTTTGCTTCCGCCCCCCCCTGCCGGCGCCAGCCTGATTAATTATATTAAACAATTAATCACATTAGCACATCAACATTTGCATAATCCGGGAAAAAGTACGTTCTTTGCACTTTAAAATATTTCCATGAAAATAGAAAAAGACAAAGTAGTTTCATTAAGCTACGTGCTGACGGTGGATGGCGAAACGATAGAAACCGTAACGCCGGAAAAGCCCATGAAATTCATTATGGGTACGGGTTACCTCCTGCCCAGGTTTGAGGAAAACATCTTCGGCAAACAGGCCGGCGACACGTTTGAATTTACGCTCGCCGCGGCGGACGCTTACGGCGAAACGCTGCCCGAAGCCATTGTTGAATTGCCCGCCTCCCTTTTTGAGGTAGAGGGCAAGCTGGAAGCGGGCTTGCTAACCGCAGGCAATGTATTGCCCATGACAGATTCCGACGGTAACCGCCTGAACGGCGTTATCGACGAAGTGCGCAAAGATACGGTCGTAATGAATTTCAATCATCCGCTGGCGGGAGAAGAACTGTATTTCAAAGGTACGGTGGTCGCCGTGCGCGAAGCCACTGCCGAAGAACTGCTGCACGGGCTGTACGGCGAAAAAAACGCCGGCTGCGGCTGCGGCGGCTGCAGCTGCGATGCCGAAGACTGCAGTACGTGCCGTTAAGTACGCCGCGTTTCCAAATACGAACTGTCCCCATAACTCAGAAACCGGAAATCATTTTGCAGGGCGTAGCGGTACACCCTGCGCCAATCCTCGCCGATGAATGCGCCGACTAATAACAGCAGCGTGCTTTGCGGCTGGTGGAAGTTGGTGATTATCCCGTTCACCACCCGGAAAGGGCAGGGCGGCGCTATCAGCAGCCGGGTGGTGGCGTGTATATTTTCCATTTGATTATTTTCCATATATTGCAGCAACGCCTGTAAGGCCTCGCCGGGAGCGGCTTTGCAGGGGGTGGTGCAGGCTTCCCATTGCGATACCGCCTGCGGCGGATGCCCGAGCAGGCACTGTTGCCCGAGGAAATACAGGCTTTCCAGCGTGCGGGCAGAAGTCGTCCCCACTGCGACGATGTGGCCGGCGTATTGCAGCATATTCCGCAGGGCGCGGCGGCTTACGGTGAACGGCTCCTGGTGCATGACGTGCGCGGCAATCGTTTCCGATTTTACCGGCTGGAATGTCCCTGCGCCCACGTGCAGGGTCAGGCTTTCGGAAGCTATCCCGCGTTGCGCAAGGCTGTCGAGTACGGCCTGCGTGAAATGCAGGCCGGCAGTGGGCGCTGCCACCGACCCGTTGTGCCTGGCGTATATTGTTTGATAACGCAGCGTATCTTCCGGCAGGGCGTCGCGCTTCAGGTAGGGCGGGAGGGGCGCTGTGCCGCACTGCGCCAATACTTGCGCAAACGGCTCGCCGCTGTCCCACGAAAACCGCACCCGTACGCCGCCGGCCTGCTTTTCCAGCAATTCCGCCGACAGGGTATGCCGCCCGAACGGGAGGTGTAATTTGCCGCTCTTCCAACGCTTGCTGTTGCCGGCCATACACTGCCATTCGCACGGCGAAGCGGCGGAGAAGCAGGCTTCGTACCCGGCGGGCGACAACGGGGCCAGGCAGAATACCTCTACCGCCGCGCCGGTATCTTTCCGGAAAAGCAGCCGCGCCGGGATAACTTTTGTTTCGTTAAACACCAGCAACGAGTTTTGGGGCAGCAGCGCCGGAAGCGCCGTGAAGGCGGTGTGCCCGATGTTCCCGGCGATGTACGTTAAAAGCTTTGCCCGGTCGCGCTGCGCCAGCGGGAACCTGGCGATGCGCTCATCGGGCAAAGGGTAATTATAGTCCGCTATCCGTATATCGGGCGCCGGTGCAGGGGATTCAATGCAATTGTTCATAGTAAACCGGTTCATGTTCCGGGAAAATATCGGGATGGAAAATATGCGCCAAATCTTTCAATACCACATCGGGCTGCACCACGCCGGACTCCCAGAAATCACTGCCGCCGCCGGGAGTAAAGCGGCGGGTATTGTTATATATTTTCCCGTTTATAAATGCCGGCGTGCGGGCAAAACGGCTATCGGCGGCTTCCAGCTCATGCAGGGTGCGGTAACTATTCGGGTGCAGCCAGTAGTCGGCCTGCATGGCGCAGGTATAGGCGCTCTCCAGGCTCAGCGGAGCGCTGTTGCGCCCGCTGCGCAGCCCGATGATTTGTGCGCCGGCGTCGCTTACCAGCTTATTCATGTAATTGTCCTCGCCGGGCATGTACCAGGTATCGCGCCAGGGCGCGTTCATGATTACTTTGGGGCGTGTGCCGGCGGCGCGTACCTGCGCGGCAACCGTTTCGTAGCTTTTCACAATGTCCGAAAACCGCTTCACGGCCGTGTCTTCCATCTGGAAGAATGCCGCTACAGCTACCATGTATTCCGCTTTCCCCAAAACCGACTCCTCCAAATAATCGGCTAAATATACCACACGGATGCCCATCTCATTTAACTTGTCGGTAACGCCGGACATCTCGTCGTTGATGCCGTAGGCAAAGACCACGTCGGGCTGCAGGGTAACGATGACCTCGTAGTCCAGTAACGATTCGTATCCTGCGTCGCGGATTTCGCCGCGGGCAAGGCGTTCGAGCACCAAAGGGTTGGTGAGGTACCCGGCGCCGGAGACGCCGGCAATCGCCCGGGTTTGCCCGATGCAGTCAATGAAGGCGACGTGCGATGAGGATAAGCAGATAACCCGCTGCACCGGTACCGGAATATAATTCACCGGCAGCGAATCATGAAACTGTCCACGCGGGCGCAGGTAATACAGTAATTCCATATTCTCCGCTCCCTGCCAGGGATTGAAGACATGCAGCAATTTGTTGCCGCCTTTCTTTTCGAGGTAAAAACCTTTGGCGTGCGAAGGTTGGTAATATGTTTGGAAACCCGTTTCCTGTTTCTGCTGCGGCGAATGGCACGCGGTGAAAAGAAGCGCGCAGAGGATAATAACAGTCGTAAGTCGTAAGCCGTAAGTCATAAAGTTGAGCGTTGAGCGTTGAAAGTTGAGAATTGAAAGCTGCTTTTGGTTTTCAACTTTCGACGCTCAACTTTCAACTGAAAAAAGGCTCTGCCAACCGCAAAGCCCCTCTTAATTTCTCCTGATTGATTCCTAATTCTTAATTCTCTTGAGCCTCCCATCGGATTTGAACCGACGACCTGCTCATTACGAATGAGCTGCTCTACCGCTGAGCTAAGGAGGCAATAAAAGGGCTGCAAAGATATTGATTTTTTATAAATCCTGCAACTGTTTTTCCAAACGGGCGCTTTCATTGAGCCGCCGCTGCAAAATAGAACGGTAAGGGGCAATTTCCTTGACCGGATACAGCTTCTCGGCATACTGCAACCATTCCAGCGATAGTTCATAGTCGCCGTTGACTTCGCACCCCAGCGCCATGTTGAACGCCGCCTGCGCTGCTGTTTTGCGGTTATTATGCCCGGCATACTGCTCCCATATTTTCATGGCTTCGTTCCATTCGGAGTTTTCGGCAAGGGCGGCCGCCCGCTGCAAATCCCGGTGGGAAGGCACAAAGAAGAAACGCTGCACCGTGAGCCAGTAGGGCGCGAGCCGGCGGGCGTACAGTTTCCCCGCTTCCGCTGCGGCCAGCTGCGCCGCTTCCGCCGTGGAGGGCAGTTCTGTGAGGGACTGTGCGGCGTTCAAGGTATTCTTTTCCCACAGGAGCGTGTCCGAAAGCGTTTCCCGGTGGGTATAGCTGCGGGTAATCGTGTCGTACACTTCAAACGTCGCCGTATAGGCGGCATAGCTTCCGGCATTAAAATAACCGTCGCCGTTATCCCCGCGCCGCTCGATGCGCCGGAACGGCGTTATGGTAACGTTTTTTACTGCAATAATCAAATCATTGTCCGTAATGGCTTCTACCGTGCCGGTGCAGGAGGCCGGGCCGGCGCAAAAAGAATAAAAGCTGTACACCGGCAGGTCATATTCGGCGAGCGATGCAAATTCTTCCAGCGTTTCCTTGACGCCTATCGCCGCTGTTACGGCATGCAGGCTGTCGTTGCGGAAGGTATGCTGTTCGCCGGTGGTTTCCGATACATACAGCATCGCATAAATCGCCGGCGTGCGTCCTGTGAACGACAGCGGCTCTTTGGCCGGTTTCAGCACCTGCAGCGATACCACCCGGTAATCATCCGCTGCCGCTGTCAGCGCCCACGGCAGGAAGAGGGCAATGGCAGCAAGTTTGACCGTCGTCAGTCGTAAGTTATCAGTCATGGTTCCCAATTTTTAATTCCTCATTCGCTCAGGTGTGCATGCCTCCGCAGACAGGGATGACCTGCCCGCTGATGTAGGACGACAGGTCGGAGGCAAGGAAGAGGGCGACGTTTGCTACGTCTTCCGGTGTGCCGCCGCGTCGAAGGGGGATTGTTTCCAGCCATTTTTCCCGGACTTCGTCGGATAGCTGGTGTGTCATTTCGGTGATGATAAAGCCCGGGGCGATGGCGTTGCAGCGGATGCCGCGTGACCCCAGTTCTTTGGCCACCGACTTGGCCAGCCCTATCATGCCGGCTTTGGAGGCGGCATAGTTGGCCTGTGCCGCGTTGCCCGATATGCCTACCACGGAACTCATGTTGATGATGCTGCCCGCCCGTTGCCGTACCATCACCGGGGCTACGGCGCGGGTGAAGTTAAATGCCGATTTGAGGTTCACGGTGATCACCGTATCCCACTGTTCTTCGCTCATGCGCAGCAGCAGGCCGTCGCGCGTGATACCGGCGTTGTTGATTAAAACGTCCACCCGCCCGAAGTCTTTCACTATCGTATCGACCACTTGCAGGGTATCGTCGAACCTGGCGGCGTTCGAGGCATAGCCTTTGGCTTTCACGCCCAGCGCCTGCAGTTCCGTTTCGGTTTGGTTCGCATTCCCGTCTATCGCCAAATCGGTAAATGCCACCGCGCAGCCTTCCCGCGCCAGACGTAACGCTACGGCTTTCCCGATACCGCGCGCGGCGCCGGTAACAATAGCCGTTTTTCCTTCTAACAGTTTCATGTGTTAATATTTTTTAAATTTATGACGGGACAAAGATACAACTTTTTTTGATGTGCCGGCAGGAAGCGGGCAGGGGGCGAATAATTATTCGCCCCTGCTGCCGTTCCGCCTCAGAACGGGTGACCGTTCCGCCCTGGAACGGGTAACCGTTCTGCACTGGAACGGGTGACCGTTCTGCCCTGGAACGGGTGACCGTTCTGAGGCGGAACGGGCGGGCGCCCCTGTCCTGACCACCCGTGCGGTCAGCCTTTGACCACCCGTGCGGTCAGCCTTTAACCGCACACGCGGTCAGGGTGGGCCGGCGTCCGCCCCCATCCGTTCATCCGTTCATCTGTGAATCCGTGAAATGCCTTACGTGTACCGTATTTTCTGCCCGATGCGTAAAATACTTTTCCGGGAGATGTTGTTTAACAGGCACAGTTTGCTGACGGGAATGCCGGTTTTTTGGGCAATGCGCCCCAGGGTATCGCCTTCGCGCACCGTCCACACGCGGATTTGTTCAATTTCTTTGATATAATCGAAATGTCTGGCGGTAAGGTAAAGGGTATCGCCGAGGGGGGCGCACCGCTCAAAGTCTATGACATGGGCAGGGTTGAGAGCTACGCCGAGGTACCGGAGTTCATAATGCAGGTGCGGCCCTGTGGAGCGGCCGGTGTTGCCGCCCCGGCCGATGAGTTCGCCGGCTTTCAGCGGCTGGTTGGGGGTTACCAGGAGCCTGCTCAGGTGTGCATAAACGGTTTCCAGGCCGTTGTAGTGCCGCACTACCGCATAGTAGCCGTATGTCTTGCTGCGCCGTGCGATGCGCACCGTTCCGTCAAAAGCGCAAAGCACCGGGTCGCCGCGCTTCAGCCGCAGGTCGATGCCGTAGTGATGCCGCCATTTGCGGAAGCCGAAGGGGGAGGTTACCTGATTGCTTATCGGGTGGCAGTAGCCGGTCAGGTCAATAGCCACGGTGTCGGGCATGTCCACCAGCCGGATGTCGTACGGGTTGACTTTTTCGTCTGTCCAGATTTTATAGAGCGAATGGGCGGGGAACGTCTCTTCCGGTACAGCAGCCGTAGCCGCATCAACGGCGTCGCCCGGGTCTTCATCGAGCGGGGCGAGTTCTGTTTCTTCATGCAGCGCGGTGTGGCTGCCGGCGTCCTCCGGGCACTCCGGGGTGTCCCGGGCAGCCGGCTGTGCATGGGCGCCGGGCGCCGTAAACGCCAGGAAAATAAAAATGGGGAATACCCGGTATTTAGGCATCTATTTTGGCGTATTTGGCATGTGTTTCGATAAATTCGCGGCGCGGCGGCACTTCGTCGCCCATTAGCATGGAGAAGATACGGTCGGCTTCGGCGGCGTTTTCGATAGTTACCTGGCGCAGCACGCGGAAAGCCGGGTCCATGGTCGTGCTCCACAACTGTTCGGGGTTCATTTCTCCCAATCCCTTGTAACGCTGTACGGGCACTTCCCTGCCTTTGCCGATGCGCGCTACGGCGGCAATACGTTCTTCTTCCGTCCAGCAATACTGTTCTTCCTTGCCTTTTTTGACCAGGTAGAGCGGCGGGGTGGCAATATAAAGGTACCCGTTCTTTATCAAGTCCTGCATGTGCCGGAAGAAAAAAGTCATGATCAGCGTAGCGATGTGGCTGCCGTCCACATCGGCGTCGGTCATGATGATGATTTTGTGGTAACGGAGCTTGGAAATGTTCAGCGCCTTGCTGTCTTCTTCCGTGCCTGCCGTAACGCCGAGGGCGGTATAGATATTGCGTATTTCTTCGCTTTCAAAGATTTTATGCTCCATGGCTTTTTCCACGTTCAGGATTTTCCCGCGCAACGGGAGTATGGCCTGAAAGGTACGGTCGCGCCCCTGTTTGGCAGAGCCGCCGGCGGAATCCCCTTCGACGAGGTAGATTTCGCACTGGGCAGGGTCGCGGTTGGAGCAGTCGGCGAGCTTGCCGGGCAGTCCCGAGCCGGACATCACCGTTTTGCGCTGTACCAGCTCCCGCGCCTTGCGGGCGGCATGGCGGGCGGTGGCGGCGAGGATGACTTTCTCGATAATGAGCCGGGCGTCTTTGGGGTTTTCTTCGAGGTAATTGTTCAGCGCTTCGCTCACCGCTTGCGATACGGCGGCGGTTACTTCATTGTTGCCTAATTTCGTTTTTGTTTGCCCCTCAAACTGCGGCTCGCCCACTTTCACGGAAATCACGGCGGTCAACCCTTCGCGGAAGTCGGCCGGGTCAATTTCAAACTGCAGGCGCGACAGCATGCCGGTTTTATCCGCATAGCTTTTCAGCGTCGTGGTCAAACCCCGGCGGAAGCCCGAAAGGTGCGTACCGCCTTCGATGGTATTGATATTATTTACGTACGAATGCACGTTTTCGCTAAACCCGGTATTGTATTGCATGGCTACTTCTATCGGCAGCCCTGTTTTTTCCGTCTCCAGATAAATCGGCTTGTCCGTAAGCTTTTCGCGCGTACCGTCGAGGTAAGCGACAAATTCGAGCAGCCCCCGTTCCGAATAAAACCGGTCGGAGCGATAGCGCTGTTCCCTTTCCCTTTCCGCTTCCGTTTCCGTTTCCACCTGTTCGCGCCGGTCGGTCAGCGTAAGATAGATGCCTTTATTCAGGAACGCCAGTTCGCGCAGGCGCGTGGCCAGCACGTCGTAGTCATATTTAGTGGTAACGGTAAAAATACTTTCATCGGGCTTAAACGTAATACGGGTGCCGGTGCGGTCGGACACGCCGGTTTCCTTCACCTCATATTGCGGAATACCGTAGCGGTATTCCTGCCGGAAGATTTTCCCTTCGCGATGAATTTCCGCCGTAAGCGCCGACGACAGGGCATTCACGCACGATACCCCGACGCCATGCAGGCCGCCCGACACTTTATAACTCCCCTTGTCGAACTTGCCCCCTGCATGAAGCACCGTCAGGACGACTTCCAGGGCTGATTTCCCCTCCTTTTGCATGACGCCGGTGGGAATGCCGCGGCCGTCATCGTCAACCGTTACCGAATTATCTTCATTAATCGTAACATCGATATGTTTGCAATAACCTGCGAGGGCTTCGTCTATGGAATTATCGACCACTTCGTAAACGAGGTGGTGCAGCCCGCGGGAGCCAATATCGCCGATGTACATGGACGGGCGTTTGCGCACCGCTTCCAGGCCTTCCAGTACTTGAATATTCTCTGCCGAATAGCCGGTGGCGGCTGCGTTCTTTTCTTGCTCTGTCATATATAAATGTAGTTAAAAATAATAAGGCTGCAAAGGTACAAAAAATATTTAAAGAGGAAAAGGCCGGCCTTTGGCAGATTTACAGATTGACGGATTGACGGATTCAGGCTGGCGCCGGCGCAACTCATAATTAATCACACCAATTCCTGATTCCGCCCCGGTACAGGCTGTCGATACTTACCTGTAGTGGCAGTCGATACTTCCCTGTAGTGGCAGTCGATACCCCCCTGTAGTGGCAGTCGATACTTACCTGTAGTGTCTGTCGATACTTACCTGTAGTGGCTGTCGTATCTCCACGAGACAACCGGGCGGGCAAAACCAGCTTGGAATTATGAATCAGGAATTGGCAGGCGCCAGCCGGCCTGATTTTCCTGTTCTGATTTTTTTTCATACCTTTGCCAGCCAAAAGAAAAAAGGAGGTGTATGTGGCCTCATGATTATTGTACAAATAAAAGAAGGCGAAAATATTGAACGGGCGCTGAAAAAATTTAAGCGTAAATTTGAAAAAACAGGCGTAATCCGTGAATTGCGCGTGCGTAAAAATTTTGAAAAGAAATCCGTAAAACGCCGCGACGAAATTAAACGCGCTGTTTACCGCCAACGCTTGCAGTCGGAAGAAGAATAATTTCCCCCTGCCACATAAGAACCGGAAAGTCGATTTATTTGCATTTTCCGGTTTTTTTTTTTACTTTAGCGGTGAAAAAACAACGGACAAATGTTTCATCGTTTCATTAATTACTTACGCCACGAAAAACGCTTCTCCGAGCGGACAGTAAGCATTTACGCCGACGCTATCCGGCGTTTTCTGGAGTACGCAGCCGTTGATTCCAACGATGTGCAGGCGCTGGCTGCACTGACGGCGCAGGAAGTACGTTCCTGGATGGCCGATTTGCTCAAAAGCCAATTGGCCGCCCGCTCCGTCAATTTACAGCTTTCGGCATTGAGCCGGTTCTTTAAATTCCTGCTGATAGAAGGTATCCTCAAAAAAAACCCGATGCAAAAAATCCAGCGGCCGAAAACAAGCAAGCGGTTGCCTGAATTTTTTACAGCTACGGCGTTAAACGATTTCCTCAATCGCGATGTCCCTGACAACGGTTATATCAACGTGCGGGACAGGATGGTTATTGAGTTGTTATACACTACCGGCATCCGCCGCGCCGAATTGATTGCCCTGCGCCCGGTTGATATTTATATTGCCGGCGCGGAAGCGGTGTTGCGCGTTACCGGTAAAGGCGACAAGCAGCGCGAAACACCGCTTACCGAAGGGACAAAGGCACAGTTGCAGGAATATTTAAAGGTACGGGAAAGCGCTTTCCCGGGCTTGTCCGGCAATGACCGCCTGTTTGTAACCGTGAAAGGAAAACCGTTGTATCCACAGGCGGTATACCACCTGGTGCACGACCGGCTGGCAAACCAGCAGGGATTTACGGGGAAGAAAAGCCCGCATGTATTGCGTCATTCGCTGGCTACGCATTTATTGAACAACGGCGCCGACATCATGAGTATAAAGGAAACATTGGGGCATGCGAGCCTTGCCGCCACGCAGGTTTATACGCATAATTCGTTTGCCCAATTAAAGAAAGTGTATGCAAAAACGCACCCGAGGGCAGGGGCAGCAGGCAGTAAACAGTAACAGGGAACTGTATAAATATAAAAACAATTTTATAAGGAGAACAAATTATGGAAGTACGTGTACAATCGGTAAAATTTGACGCCGCCCAGAAATTAATTGACTTTACGATCAAAAAAGTGGCAAAGTTAGGCCGTTTTTTCGACGGCATTATCGCTGCAGAGGTTACTATGAGCCTTACGCCGGATCATGATAATAAAAAAGTAGCCGTCCGGCTCGAAATTCCCGGCTATGATTTACGTACCGAAAAACAATGCAGAACCTTTGAAGAAGCCGTGCGCCAATGTGTGGACGTGCTGAAAATTCAGTTAAAGAAAACCAAAGAAAAAATGCGCGGGGAATAATTCGCTTCCTGATTTTTAATTAAACCCGTAGCTGCTCCAGTTATTGAGCACTTCTACCGCTTTGATAAATTCTTTGTCGAGGCGTTTGTTGATGATTTCGTAGTAGGCGCCGGTGCTCCAAAGGGTGCGGGCGATAAGGGCTTTTAATTGTAGCCGCATGTCGCTGCCGGATATTTCAAGGCCTTTTGCATCGCGCGCTATGCCCTGTTTTTCGGCATAGGCGAGGAATTGTTCGAAGAGGCCGTCGGTAATGTCAAACTGTTTGTCAAAAGCGGCAAGGGTTTTATAGTTTTTTTCCAAACGGCTGCGGTGCGTATCAACATATTCCAGGATAAACTGGTTGAAGAGGCCGGCGTGGTTGAGCCGGCCGTAATAGTCGGAATATCCGGCGGTGTCGCGCGGCATGAAAATGTCGGGCATAATGCCGCCGCCGCCATATACGGTGCGGCGTTTGGATAGGGTCTGGTAGCTCAGGGAGTCGGGAAAACGGATACTGTCGCGGCTGAAGAATTCGCCGTGCAATGCACGTTTATATAAGTCGGCATAGTATTTATCGGTTTCTCCGGCGTTGTAGGGGCGTTGAATCAGGCGGCCGGAAGGCGTATGGTAGCGGGCGACGGTGAGCCGGATTTGCGAACCGTCGGTGAGGGGGAGCAGTTGCTGTACCAGCCCTTTCCCGTAGGAGCGCCGGCCGATGAGGATACCCCTGTCCCAGTCCTGGATGCAGCCGGCAACAATTTCACTGGCCGAAGCGGAACCTTCATCAAGCAGGACTACCAGATTGCCGGCTTTGAAAAAACCGCCGTTGTCAGAGAATTCCATTGTTTTCGGGTAATGCAGTCCTTCGGTGTACACCAGCAGGCGGCCGGCGTCGAAGAACTGGTTGCACAAATCAACGGAGGTCTTTAATACTCCGCCGCTATTGCCCCGCAGGTCGAGAATCATGGAAGCGGGCGTTTTTTTGAATTTCTTTTTCATGGCGCTTTGTATTTCGTCCAGCGTCGTCATGGAGAAACGCCCGAGGCGGATGTACGCCATGCCCGGCTGTACTTCGTACAGCGCATCCACGCTATGGATAGGAATTTTATCGCGCACTACGGTAAAGGGCAACGGTTGGGGCGCTCCCTTGCGGATAATCGTCAATGCGACTTTCGTGCCTTTCGGCCCCCGCAGGTATTTTAGCACCTGCGCGTTTGTGAGCCCCACGCCGGCGATGTTTTTTTCATCTACCGTAACGATGCGGTCGCCGGCGCGGATGCCTACCGCCTGCGACGGGCCGCCGGAGATGGGTGATACAACGGCGAGGGTATCGTTCAAGATATTAAATTCAATCCCGACGCCTTCAAAGTTGCCTTCGAGCGGTTCGTACGAGGCCTTCACTTCATCGGCATTGAGGTAGATAGAATGCGGGTCTAAGTTTTTCAGGGTAGCAACAATCGCCTTTTCGGTGAGTTTGCCGATGCCGGCGCTGTCCACGTAATGGTTGTTGATGTAAAGCAGCAGCTGGGCGAATTTCTGGTAACTTCCGGTAACTTCGGGGTTGGTTTGGGCAGCCGCAGGCAAGGAGAGCAGCAGGGATAAAAGCCAGTAAGTAATTTTTTTCATCTGGGATATTTTGAATGAATAAGTCCTTTTTCACAAAGATACGAACTTAAAGTTAAACACCGGCAATGAGCATCATTTTTAACTCTTGGCGCGTTATTTTTGTCTTTTTCGCCCGGGAAATTAACCGGATTTGCTAAAAATGCGGCAGCGGTTTTTAATTTTTAGTTTTTGACTTTTGCGTGATGACTAAAAAAGCATATCGAATTTTCGATATGCTTTTATTGTGATCCGCCCGGGGCTCGAACCCGGGACCCCAACATTAAAAGTGTTGTGCTCTACCAGCTGAGCTAGCGAATCGTTCCGTCGCTTTTTTTAAAGCGGATGCAAAGGTAGTGTTTTTTTCAGAAGTATCAAAACAAAATTGTATCTACTTTCCAAATTGTTGTAATTTTAAGGCGGTAAGCACGCGCTTGGTGTCAAGTGTAAAATCACTGGTCATTATCCAGGTATAGTAGGCCGGTTCGTTTTTCAGTACATCCGTTACGCGTTTGCCTTTGTGTTTGCCGAAAGTAATCACTGCTTCTCCCTTATCGTTAAGTACAAAGCGGCCGGCGTAGTCCAGCAGGCGTTTTTCGTTGGAGAGGGCGGCCAGGTGCGCCATATCGTTTTGCAGGGTATCGTATTTGTCTAATTGCGCCTGTAGCACTTCATAGGTAGCCCGTGTATCGGCTTCAGCGCTGTGAGCGTTTTCCAGTGTTTTGTTGCAGTAAAATTTGTATGCGCCGGACAGCGTACGCGGTTCCATTTTATAAAAAACAGTTTGCACATCAATCAGCTTGCGTTTGTGGAAATCAAAATGCACGTCGGCGCGGATAAATTCTTCGGCTAAGATGGGGATGTCGAATTTCAGGGAGTTGTAGCCGGCGATATCGCAGCCTTCCATGTAGGCGGCCAAGTTTTTCGCTACTTCGGGAAATGTCGGGCAGGCTGCCACGTCGGCGTCGCTAATGCCGTGCAAGGCCTGCGCTTCTTTGGGGATAGGAATGGTCGGGTTGAGGCGGCGCGTTTTGCATTCTTCGCTGTTATCGGGCGATATTTTCAGGATGCTTATTTCCACGATGCGGTCTTTCACAATATCCAGGCCGGTGGTTTCCACATCAAAAAAAATGATAGGGTTTTTCAGGTTTAATTTCACGGCAGTAATGTGGGCAAGGTGGCTTTTAGCTGATCTATGACAACATCTTTCAGGATGATTTTTTTCTCGCTGTCCAGTAAATATATCGTCGGGATAGCGTGGATGTCGTATTTTGCATAGATGTTTTCCGTGTCATCCGGCGACCAGACATTTATCCAGTCAAACTGGTTCTTTTCGGTAATGTAGGGCAGCCAGTCTGATTTGGTTTTGTCCACATAGACGGCGTATACCTGCAATCCTTTGTTGCGGTATTCCTGATAGACTTCCCAGAGAACGGGGGTAACCATCGCGCAGGTTCCGCACAGGGGATTGAAGAAATACAGTACGGTGTAGGGCGACTGTACGTCGTGCAGCGCGATGAACTGCCCGTTCGGGTCTTGCAGTTTCAAATTGGTAGCAATAGAACCGAACGGGTTTAGCTGCCCCAGCCTTGTGGCTTCTTTCAGTTTATCGACATAGGCTTTGTCTGCCCAGTTGTCGGCGTCCTGCGCGACGTATTTATCGGCAATATATAATGCGATAGGTTCTATTTCGGGATAGGGCGAGCTGCGGAACAGGTTGTAGAGGCTGCGTACCGTAAATTCATATATTTCCCGGTTGGCACTGGCTTTGTTAATTAAGAAGTCAACCTGCGCCTCCATCACGTCTTTTTCCGGCGGGAGCACTTGTGAGAAATATGTGGAGAACAGATTAGATAATACCGGTATGCGCAGTACCCGCGTATCGGAGAAGTCCACGTTGTCAAAAAAATGTTCTTTATAAAAATTCATGAAATAAGCCTGCCGCAGCGAATCGGGATTGGGCGACATGGGGGAGATGTTCGGCTCCGGCGCTTCCGGTTCCTGCATGGAGTGGAAGAAGAAGGCAAGGGTTGTGCCGGGGTAATTTTCCTGGATAGCGTTGATGCGGGCTCTTACCTGCTGGTTCAGTTCCTGCATCTGCGAAGTAATGGAATAGGCCGAATCGGGGTTTTGCCGGTAGAGTTGCATCCGTTCCTGCAAGCGTTGGGCGCGTTGCCGGATAGAACTGATAAAATGCATATAGCCGGCAAAGCCTTCGTTTTCCGGGGAGCCCTTTACAACAAGCGAAGGCAGCCCCTGCGCAACGTCGAAGGTGATTGAAAATTGTTGCGGCGCCCCGGCGGTAATAAAAAATTCGATGTTGCTTTCATTTGTCTGGATGCTGTACATGCCGGCATCCAGCGGTTGTTCGCCCTGGAATACAACTTTTCCGCCGGCGTCCGACCGGAGCGAGTCGAATGCAGCGGATTCCGCATTCACGTAACGGTTCAGCCGTACCTGTGCATCCTGCTTTGCACCGGTAATCTGTACTTCGATAGCATACCCTTTCGGGGCAGCGTTCTTTTTCTGCGAAGCAGCAACTCCCCACGTATTGCATAGTAATACGGCAAGGGAAAGTGTAAGTAGTTTTTTCATTATATTATTATGTATTGATTTTTGATTTCTGACTGGCTGCCGCCGGTATTTATGAGTCGCTGTTTTCCGCTTCTTCCGCCGTATCCTTGATAGGTTCCTTGTCGATGTACAGCCCCAGCAGCTGCGACAACAAGTCGTGGGATACGCGGCGGGCGATAATGGTTTTATCTTTGTTCAGGAGGAACACCTGCGGCGTTGTATTCACGCCATACCAGTCAATAAAGCCTGTTTGCCGGTAAGGGTCCCATACGTTTATCCAGTCTTCCAGCCGGTTTTTCTGTAAAAACTCCAACCATTCCGGCTGGTTGACTTGCGTATATACGCAGAAGGCCTGTACCCCCTTGTCCTTATATTTGGTGTACACTTCATGCAGTTTCGGAACTTCCGTTTTGCAATGCCCGCAGTTGGAATCAAAGAAAATAAGCAGCGCGTAGGGCGTTTGGATGTCATACAGCGATACATATTCCCCCGTCATCGTTTGCATTTTCAGGTCATGCGCTTTCATGCCCACCAGCGAATGGGCGTTATAGTGCGCATATTCGCGGATGCTTTTCATGAAAGTCGTGTCTTTCTCCGCCCATGCGGCTTGCCCCGAGAGGTAATAGGTGTTGATAATGTCGAGGACAACCGCTTCCATGCCCATCGCATATTCATCATTGATGGTATAGGTTTTCCACTGGATATAGGTATTGAAAAGATGCCCCAGGCAAAACATGAACATCGTGCTGTCGGCCTTTGCCAGCTCCAGCGCCGCGTGTATTTGCGGGATAATGGAATCGGGGTGTTGAATAAGTTTGTTTTGGAAATAATATTCAAAGTTCGGCTGGAACACCGGCGTATTCAACAACCGGGCGTCGGAAAGATCCAGGTTGTCGAGATAATGGTCTTTTTCCCAGTTGTAATAATACACCCAGCGCAGGGAATCGCCGTTGGCGGCGTCTTTGGGAATCTCCGGCTCGGGCGCAGGAGCAGGCGGCTGCACCGCCCGCGCCATAGACGCTAAAAGTTTACCTTTCCACTGTTCCATCGCTTGCCGGGTATAGGCTTTCTCTTCGTCTGCTATTATCTTCAAGCTGTCGCGGGCAATGGAAGCGAACGAAGAGTCTTTCTGCGCCTGTTCGCGCAGGCGGTTACCGGCGCGTTGCCGTTGCCCGAGGTATTTTTGGAAATCCAGGAACGCGACGTTCTCCGGCGAATTCTCATAAATAATATCCACCGATTTATCCTTATTTTTCTTGTAGTGGACGCTAAACTGCTGGCTGTCGTCGTCCGAAATGAGAAAGTCGAATAACAGCATGCCGCCGGAAGCAAAGAGATAGAGGCCGCCCGGCAATGGCGTTTCTTTTGAAAATACGGCGCGGCCCTGCGCATCGGTCAGCGCCGTATCAACGGCATATTTACTGTTGCCGCCATATCTTGCCAACAAAACCGTAGAGTCTTTTTGTGCACCGTCGAGCAATAACGCTATCCGGTAGCCCTGTGCGGCAGCCATTCCGGGAAGTAATGCCAGCACTGTCATACAAACAATAAACCATGTTCTCATAATATCAAGTTCTGCTTATTTGTATGCAAAAGTAGATAAATTTATTCAAAGCACAAAAAGAGCGATGGGATGATGTCGCAAGTCGCGATTGCCCTGCGGGCAAGCCGGCAACTCATAATTCATCATTCATAATTAAAAAAAAACACTATCTTTGCACCCAACAAGTTAAACATTATGGAAAACCTTTTAAACATCACCGCCCCGCGCACCGAAACCTTTCCGGTTTTTTTGATGTTTAGGTTTACCTCCACTCCAGAACTTTCTGAGAATCAGTTAATCACAGCGTATTTCGCACTGAAACCCTTGCGGCGCAAGGGATGCGGCGCACAGGACTTTTCCCGCGCAATAGCTTCATTTACACAAACGGCGGGCTGCCCCGCGAATGCCCCGTTCTGGCAAACGCCCCGCGCGGGGGCTTTCCCGCAAAGCGCGGGGGCTTTCCCGCAGACCGCGGGGGCTTTCCCGCAGACCGCGGGGGCTTTCCCGCAGACCGCGGGGGCTTTCCCGCAAAGCGCGGGGGCTTCCACGCGGACCGCGGGGGCTTTCCCGCAGACCGCGTGGGCTTTCCCGCAAAGCGCGGGGGCTTTCCCGCAGACCGCGGGGGCTTTCCCACAGACCGCGGGGGCTTTCCCGCGCATTGTGCGGCGTTTCACTAATCGCCCAAAGCAACCAAAACAACAATCATATGACCATCGACTTTGAAGAAGAAGACCGCGGGAAAACCTTCTGGTACGCCGTCCGCTGGGAAAACACCACCGGACTGAAAGGCCCCTGGAGCGAAATCAGGAGCGCGGTGATTCCGTAATGATGAGTTATGAATTATGAGTGATGAATTATGAATTATGAATTTTTAAAACAAAATAATATGAAAAAAATTTTAACTATTATCATGCTTTTCGGGGTTTGCTACGGCTATGCCCAGAACACCCCGCGTTACGCCGCCAGCGCCAAAACATGGAAATTCGGTAACCAGACTTGGAGCGATGCCATTCAAATTCCCGAATGTAACAAATCAAGTTTCGAGAACAGCGACACGGCGCCGCAGTGCCGCAACTATACCGAAGACTCGAACACGTGGTATTATTATAATTGGGCGTATGTAAAGGCCAATGCAGCGAAATTGTGTCCCAGCCCTTGGCGCGTGCCCTCGAAGGAGGACTTTGAATTGATGGTTGAGCTAACCGATGAAAACAATCTAATGAGCGCCTGGGGGCGTCCCGGCCTCGCAGATGACAGTTCAGTGCACCTCGTGGGCTCGCTCGCCCTCTTCCGGTCCACTACGGCGGCTCGTACCGCGCGTGCGTACGTGTCGCACTACGACCACGACAGTATGGGCGTGCTCTACACCGGCATACACTATGGACTGCCGGTTCATTGCGTCCGTTAGTCGCAGGAATTCCTCCCCGCGCCGCCCGCACGAAAGTGCAGGCGGCGGTCGTTTGTTGTCCGCAGGACAACCATATCAATAGCAAAGACGAGCCCCCGTATTGCCAATAGCCCGCAGGGCTTTCATGCCGGCGCTTTGTATGCATCCCCTGCGGGGAATGGGTCTACAGGGTGACGGCATTGTTCTATTGATATGGTTGCCCTCACGGGCAACCGCCCTGCGGTTGCCGCCGCCGCACGAAAGTGCGGGCGGCGGCAACCTAAATCCGTAAATTTTCTTTACCTTTGCAACGCATGATGCAAAAGAAAAAAATAATCAATGACCCGATTCACGGATTTATAGATATTCCTGCCGGGTTGATATTTGAATTGCTTGAGCACCCCTTCCTGCAACGGCTGCGGGGCATCAAACAGATGGGATTAACGTACCTCGTATATCCCTGCGCCTGCCATTCGCGGTTTTCACATGCCCTGGGCGCCATGCACCTGATGCGCCAGGCGCTCCTTTCCCTCCGCTCCAAAGGGCATGCCATAACGCCCGAAGAGATGGAAGCCGCCGAATGCGCCATTTTGCTGCACGACGTCGGGCACGGGCCGTTCAGCCATACCCTCGAACATACCATCGTCGAAAATATCCATCACGAAGAACTCTCGCTGGTATTCATGAAACGCCTGGACGCGCAGTACGGCGGGCGGCTGAAAACAGCCATTGCCATCTTCGACGGCAGTTACCCCAAAAAGTTTTTGCACCAGTTAGTCTCAAGCCAGCTGGACGTAGACCGGCTGGATTACCTGCGCCGCGACAGCTTTTTCTCCGGCGTAGTAGAAGGGATGATAGGCCTTGAGCGCATCCTCAAAATGCTGGACGTAGTCAACAATGAACTGGTCGTAGAAGCAAAAGGCATCTATTCCGTCGAAAAATTCCTTATTTCGCGCCGCCTCATGTACTGGCAAGTATATTTACACAAAACGGTAATTGCCGCCGACCAGCTATTATTAAACATCCTGCGTCGCGCAAAACTGTTAATCGCCGGAGCCGTTCCTCTGCCCGTGCCGCCCGCGCTACAGCTCTTTTTATCCAACCGTTTTACCCTGGAAGATTTCCACCGGCAGGACGTCCTGGACGCTTTCGCCCTCCTTGACGACAGCGATATCGACTGCGCCATCAAAAGCTGGCGCAACGCCGATGATGAAATCCTGTCGGAACTTTGCCGCATGATGACCGCGCGCCGTTTATTCAAAATTGAAATCAGCCCCCAACCCTTCGATGAAACATATACCGGGAAAATCAAAACGCAGGTTCAACAACATTTCTCACATATCCCCGAAGCCGCGCCCTACTTTATGGTAAACGATATTATCAAAAACCGGGGATACGACGACCGCACCGGGAAAATACAAATCCGCTTCGGGAAATCCGAACTGCGCGACATCTACGACGTGTCCGACCTGCTCAGCGCACAAGCCTTCTCCGGCGTTACAAAGAAATACTTCCTCTGTTACCCGAAGGGAATAGACAACGATGCCATTCATTTTAACCAATAAAATAAAACAATAATAAAAATGTTATTTACAGCAAAAATACTGGCCGAATACCTTCACGGCGACATCATCGGCGACGAAAACGCCGCCGCCGGCACCGTAGCCCGCATAGAACAGGGAACCCCGGGCGCCCTCTGTTTCCTCGCCAACCCGAAGTACGAACAGCACCTCTATACCACCAAAGCCTCGATTGTACTCGTCAACCGCAGTT
Organism: Prevotellaceae bacterium; assembly: GCA_031290935.1. GTDB lineage: Bacteria > Bacteroidota > Bacteroidia > Bacteroidales > UBA932 > JAIRKX01. The sequence goes on from JAISLK010000010.1 coordinate 50,758, forward strand.
TCAAACTCCAACAGCCCGTATCCTGCACCCTCATCCGCGTGGACAACGCCTACGAAAGCATTGCCTCCCTCCTCGACCTGTACAACTCCATGAAAACCCTCCACAAAAAAGGACGCTCCTGGCGGGCGCGCATCTCCTGGCGGGCGAAACTCGGGAAAGCCGTATGGGTCGGCGCCGGCAGCTACATTGCGCGCGGCACGCGGGTCGGAAACAACACCAAAATATTCCCCCACGTATATATCGGCGAACAGGTAACCATCGGCGACAACTGCATCATCTACCCCGGCGTAAAAATCTATCACGGATGCAAAATCGGCAATAATTGCACGATACACGCCAACACCGTCATCGGCTCCGACGGCTTCGGCTTTGCCCCCACCGCCGACGGGTCGTACAAAAAAATTCCGCAAATCGGGCATGTAATATTGGAAGACAACGTGGAAATCGGCGCCAACACCGTCATTGACCGCGCTACGATGGACGCCACCATCATCCGGCAAGGCGTGAAAATTGACAACCTCGTACAGATTGCCCACAACGTGGAAGTAGGCGAAAACACCGTCATGGCTGCGCTTTCCGGCGTAGCCGGCTCCACCAAAATAGGCCGCCGGTGCATGTTCGGCGGGCAGGTAGGCATTGCCGGGCACATCACCGTCGCCGACGGCACCCGCGCCGGCGCGCAAACAGGCATCAGCGCTACCGTAAAAGCCCCCAACCAGACCCTCATGGGCTCCCCGGCCATCAATTATTCCGACTACTTCAAAGCCTACGCCATCTTCCGCAAACTCCCCGAAATTAAAAAACAATTGGACGCCCTTGCGAAATAGCAATGGATAAAATTTATCAGAAATAGTTATAAACGGTCGAGAAGGCCATACTGCTTTCGATGGTGGTAATATGTATGTAAAAACTGTATATGACTGTGCCTATAGATTAGTCCGCTGTTAGCGTCCATAGCCTTTTTATCAATCTAAATTGGCTAACCGAATGTTTTTAATATTCCCACAAATCCTGCTCGAAGTTGAAAAGTTCTTCTTTGATTTTTTCCGATTCCAGCATCATCTCAAAATCGTTGCGGGCGTAGGAACTTATCAAACGGTTGTTTTGATTGTTGGCTTCCGCCACAATATAGGAATTGAAGTAACGTTTGAGGAATAAATCATCAAACGACATCTGGGAAATTTCGTTTCCGCCGGTAAAGCAAAGCGTGTTCGCCAAAGTTTTACGTATTTCGGGATAATACACCCAGAATAAACGCGCTTTTACTTTGTCGCCCTCTTCTTCCTCCCCGTCGTCCGTACGCAGCTGGCGGTGATATACGCGGATGGGGCAAATGCCGATAATCCGTACAAACATTTGCGAGTAACGGGTATCGAAGAACCATTCTTCTTTTACCAGCAGTTCCTGCACTTCGCTCCAGTTGATTTGCCCGCGGATGATAACGGTCGTGTCCCCCGTGCCGTCCATTTTAGGTCGTACCGATTTGCGGTCGGCGGCGTTAAACCGCGAGATAAGCGCTTCGGGCTTTAATACGGTGGTAAATTCGTCGGAGTCGGTATCATAGGCGGTTATTTTCCCAGCCTGTATGGCTTGCACCAACGCCTGCACCAGACTTTTCCGGCCTTGCAGGACTTCGGTCGGATAGTATAGGGGGTAATTGATTTTTTCCCTGAGGTCGATAATACGCCATATTTTCCTTGCCCATACCACATCGGATTCGCGAATGGGCGTATAAGGGAACGGTTCTTTTTCCTGGACGATATCCCGCTGGAAGGCGCCGTCCATCACTAAACTTTGCTTTTGCGGCATCTGCCATTGAGCGGCCGCGCTGCCGGCGGAAAGCAGGAAAATACTGAATAATGAAATGGTAATAAAATGCTTCATATCTTTACAAATAATTTTTATCTGACTTTTACGGTAATGTCCGGCAACTCTACGTCCCCGTTAGGCCCTCTGGCGATGATGTTCGTAAACGCAACGAGTTGCCCCGAACGAACCCGGTTGAGCAACTGCTTTTGTTCGTCGGTAAATAATTGCGAACCGGATGTTTTTTCTTCCAGGTAACCTTGAATCGTAGCGGATACGGTGAAAGAAGTAACCCGGTATTTTAAATCGAAATCAAAATCTTTCATTTCGGCAAATAGGCCTTGCGAAGCCATCAGGTCGCCTTTTGTCGCGGTTTTCGCAGTAATCCCTTCCAGGCGCGGCGCCGGGATCGGCAGGTTCTTTACGCGGAATGACATCCCGCCCATATCTTTCCCGTCGAATGTTACGGACACCTTGCAAACATTACCGCTGCCCGGGACGAGGATAAACTCGTTTGCACCGCGCGTAATCGTGCCGTTCGTTACGGACGGTATTAACTTTTCCGGCGGAACGCCGGACAGCGAAATGCTAACGGGGTTTTCTATCCCGCGGTACACCACGTTCATTTTGGTGGGCGAAACAACCACGTTCGGTTCCGCCACCTGGAATTGCATGGCTACCGGGCGGGTTGTTTTCCCGCCGGGCCCGCTAAATTCGATAGCGCCTTTCAGGTTCACCGGCCCGACTGTTTGCGCCTGATAGTTGTAAATAATTTTCCCCGCCTGGTTTGCCTGGTACGTTCTCCCGCCTATTTGCAATACGGGACGCGCCGTGGGGTCATAAGCGGCTAAAAATATTTCGGCGCTGTATTCCGTCCCTTTCAATACATAATTGGAAACCGGGACAACCGCTACGTCAATATCCGAAAATTTAAAATCGGACGCGTCAATTTGGCCGGACAGGTGGTTCAGTACTTCGCTTTCGCAGTTGAGGATATCCAGTTGAAATTTTGACAGCAGCGAAATCGCCGAAATCAACGGGATACTCTCAAACTGGGTTTCCCACGTCCGGCGCATGCCGTCGGAGGCTTCCGGCGGGTTGTCGGTTTGCAGTAAATGATGGATAGATTCGTTCACCATCGCATTACCGGTGGACATGCCGAGTAGAAATTCCTTATAGTCAATAATTTTTTTGCGCATGGTATAAGCTTCCCCATCGCCGTCGCCCAGTAAAATCCGGGATGCGACGTCGGTATTATCTTTTCCTTCGATAGCCCATGAATCAAAAGAAAGCCCGTCGGGTTCCAGCGCCGGCGCATCTTCCCCGTCGCTGGCTTTTACGATTTGCACTTTCAGCAGTTGAATATAGGTGTACAGTTCCTCGGCTCTTTTGTGTACTTCTTCGGCTTTATTTTGCCAGGGGCCTACTTTTTCGGGATTTTCTGCCGCCGCCCGTGCAAAGTTGGACAGCTCGGCTTTATTCTTTATGCGGGTAGTTTGAATACTTTGCTTGAGGCTTTTGTTGATAAGAACAAATGCGTCCAATACTTCAACAGATACGTTCAGCGCCAACATGGCTGTTAGCACCAGGTACATCATGTTGATCATTTTTTGACGAGGAGTGAGTCTTCCGCCAGCCATAATTTTTTAATTTAAAAAGTAGCTTATGAATATTTTTATCATTTGCGTACTATTTTCTTTTCAAAGTTTTATTCACCGTATTTACTACCGACACGTACGCCGTGTTCAATTCGGCAATTAATTTGTTCAGTTCAATCATTTGCCGGTCGAACTGTTCGGATTGTTTTGCCGAGTTGTCCATTACCGTCAGTAATTTTTGGCTGTGTTCGACATATCCTTTATGTTCCTGCATATACAATTCGTAGGAAGTATTCACGGCCTGCAAATTTTTATTCAATGCCACCAAATTCACGTTCGCCTGTTGCCCGCCTGCCGTGATGGTTTTCGCCGTTTCATTGTAAGCGGCGGCAAAAGCCTGGGTCGTCTGACTCAGCGCCGTTAAATTTGCGGAGGCTTGCTGCCCGCCAGCGGCAATGGTTTTCGCCGTTTCATTGTAAGCGTTGGCAAACGCCTGCGTTGTTTGATTCAATGTCGATAAATTGACATTCGCCTGTTGCCCGCCGGCCATAATGGTTTGCGCCGTTTCATTGTAAGCGGCGGCAAAAGTTTGGGCTGTCTGGTTAAGCACCGTCATATTGCCTGCCGCCTGTTGCAGTCCGCCTACAAACCGGTTGGAAGTTTCGGCTACGGTAGCCAATGCGCCAAGGCTGCTTAACGATTGATTGAACCGTTCTACATTTCTTTTCAGGTTTTCAGCTGAGTCGGAATCTATGTCCAGCCCCTGCCTTTTCTGCATGCCTGCTGCGGCTTTATTTGTCGCCGCGCCGTGCCCGTCTCCCAATTCGGGAAATACCGTATCCCAATGGTACTCGAGCGGAATGGGGTCAAATGCCGAGAAAAAGAAAATAATACACTCAATGCCCATCCCGATAGTAAGCATATATCCTGCAAATGGCCAGTGCTGCAACTTAAACAGTGCGCCGATAATAACCATGGACGCCCCCCAGCCATACATGCGGGCGGTAAATGTTTTCCAACCTTTTTTTTCTACGAATTGAAAGAATGCCATATTAAATATTTTAACAGTTATGTGTGTTTTTAATTGTTTATCGGGTTCCCATGTACGACCGTACGCAACGGAATCCGATATATGATTTGGTCGAATCCTGGTATTCATACATGCGCGTGCCGCATTGTAAAAAATACGAAATGTCTTTCCACGAACCGCCGCGCACTACTTTGCGTTTAAAGACGGCCGGGTCGGAGGTTTTTGGGATAGTCGTATAATTTGGTTCTAAATCGTGATATTGGCTATAAGCATTTTCATCGAATGTATTGGACGTCCATTCGGACACATTGCCCGCCATGTCGTATAACCCATAATCATTCGGTTCGTAAGAACCTACTGGCATGGTATAAACGCCGCCGTCAAGTTCATATTTTCCGCGTTGCGGTTTGAAGTTGGCCAAATAGCAGCCTTCTTTATTGGTGGCATACGGTCCGCCCCAGGGGTACAGTTCGCTTTCCAGGCCGCCGCGTGCGGCATATTCCCATTCCGCTTCATTCGGCAACCGATATGGACTAGGATAATTTTTCACAAGGCTGGCATGAAGCATCTCTGTACGCCATCTGCAAAATGCCGTAGCCTGTTTCCAGGAAACGCCGACCACCGGATAGTCATTGTAGGATACATGAGAAAAATAGCTGATAACAAAAGGTTCGTTGTAGGAAAAAGCAAAATCGCGTATCCAGCATAAGGTGTCGGGATATACATAAACCGATTCTTTCATAATGAATGAACTGCGGTCGCGTATTGCTTCGCGTTCTCCCTGCGAATTAATTATAAAACCGGTATATTTTTTCTGTTCCGCATCGTAACGGGCATTAGCGGCCTGTTGGTAGTCAATCCATGAGTATTCATAAATCAATTTGCGGACGTCAATTTCTTCCCGTCTGGAAATGGCTTCATCGCCGGCATAATTCATTTCACGAATCAGCGGGCGTTGCGTTTCATCCCTGTAATTTATACGCGCCCGCCAGTCTAACGGCCTTTTCTCGTCGGTATAGTCCACATCTTCTTCTTCCGGCAAAAAAAAGTTGTCGTCAGCTGTACCCAATAGCGCACGAATAGTAGAGTCTCGCACATAACTGGTAAATTGGCGGTATTCATAGTTGGTGATTTCCGTTTGATCCATCCAAAATGCATTGATTGTAATTGTACGGGGAACAGCGTTCATAGCCCACAAAATATCCTGGTCGTTATTTCCTATGACTACATGCCCGGAAGGAACATATATCATTCCATAGGGCGGAATTTCCGAAGTTGCTGTAGATTTCCCTTTTGTTCCACGCGACAATTCGCCTGTGTAACCGTAATTAGTCCTCATACACCCGTAGAGACAAAGAGACAATACAATAACCACAGTTAAGTAGAGCGATTTATTCATAGTTATTTTAATGTATTTTTAATTTTTTACAAATATCTTATACTTTTATACTGTTGTGTACCGCGCACTGCCTTTACTGCAAATGAATAACTTAACATCAACTCATGTGTACCGCTGTTGAAACGGCTTAGCCGGGATGTGGCATATTCATAAGCATAGGCGATATTCAATCCGTTGAAAACTTCCAGCCCAGCCATTACGGCGATGGTTTGTCCCCAACGGTAGCTGGCGCCCGCCCAATATTTTTTATTATACATCGCATTGCAAGCTATGTTATAGCTTGTTTGCGTAAAATCGGACACAACCACCAACATGGGCGTTATCGTCCATGCGGCGCTGTCCGCAAAAAATGTAAACCCGCCCATAGCGTGCAGCGTTGGGCGGTAGCGGGCATTATTGTCAATGCCTAATTTCGGGCTGGTAAGATGCGTAAATGATAATCCGCCAAACCAGCGGGAATCGGAATAATATGCGCCTGTTCCCAAATCGAAAGCAACGCCTGCATTTTCCTGGCTCGGCGCAACCGGGTCGATTCCGCCGTCGGGCAGTTTCCACGTAGTGTTAGCATACCAACTGCCGATAAACCCTAATGAAACGCCTACGCCTATCTGTCCGGCGCCCAATGCCCGGCGGTAAGCATAGCCGAAATTTAACCCCGGCGCCCGTAAAAAACCCGCCATTTCGTTCTGTAACGTAACACTGATACCGCTACGTATTCCAAATACATTCACCGGCCCATGTACGTTTACAACAGTAGAAACGGGAGCTTCATCAAAACCTCGTAATTCCAAACGGTTATAGCCGGAAGCGCAAAACATTTCTTCTTGTGTATTGCCTGCATATCCCGGATTTATAAATGTTGGGTTCATAAACCATAAATTAAATTGAGCGTCTTGTTGTGCTTGAATTTTATTGGCAAACCCCACTATGGCTATTACCGGAAGTATTTTATACCAAACAATCATGCACTTTACCCCTAATTTCTATATAAAGTAATTTTGCAAAGTAACTAAATAAAGCCGAATTGCGCAAAAAAAAGTTTTATTTTAATAAAAAAAATCACTATCAGTCCTGTTTTAGAAATTAATAGCTATTTGGTTTGACTACATTTTTCCATGTAAGTTTAACGTGTCGCCGCCTGTTGCAACCCATAAATCTGTATGACGAAGGCACTTTTCCCATGTTTGACGGTAAAGGCAACACACATCAAAAACATAAAAGTTAAATACCTTTTTTAAACAGTTCTTTTACTTTTGAAATAATGAGCACCGGATGCTCTTTATAAACGATTATTCCTTCCGGAGACACTAATATGCAAGTGGGGACTCTAAAAATGCTGTATTGTTTTTTAATAGATTTCCCTCTTCCCGAGTGGCTATCGTTCAAATGTATCCACGTTAAGTTATCGTTTTCAATGGCCGCTATCCAGTTTTCATCTTTTTGTTCATTGCAGGCGATGCCTATAAACTCAATATTTGCGTCCTGTTCTTTTAAATTTTTATATAATTTCGCCAACAACGGACTTGATTCGCGGCAAGGGCCGCACCATGAGCCCCAGAAATCAAGTAATACATATTTCCCCTTGAAATTCGACAAGGTGATTTCCTGCCCGTCCAGCGCTTTCATGGTAAAGTCGGGCGCCTGCGCTCCCACTTCGGATGCGCGGACGCCGGCAATATAATTTTTCACCAATATCCCTGCCGGAGAATTTTGTACTCTCTCCGAAAGCGCATAAAATGCCTTTTCATAGTCGTCAATGTTGTTATCAGAATCAAAACGAAGCAAAGAGGCCGAATAAGCCACATCGGGATTGTTTTTTACAAAAATCCTTTCCACACTGTGTATGCCCTCGAAAATATTGTTTGATTTATCTATTAAATCACGTGCTATTTTGAACAGCACAGTGTCGTTTGTTTCACGAAATTTAGCAAGCATTTTTAGCGCTTCGCTCTGTATATTTTGCGCGCTGTCGGTAATGCTATTGATTTCCGCCATGTCAGGATGGCTGTACAATCCGCCAGTCATCTTGATATATCGCCAGTCATTTACATTACCGCTTACGTTCAATGCGGCATAAGATTCCAAAAAACGTTTTGGCGACTGGGTATCTTCAGGTTTGAACTTTTCGTCCGGCCTCAACAAGGTTAGCTGAACCTCACAATCGTTTACTTTTGTTTTGAGTGTAAATTTGCCTGCTTTCGTTACAACAGCCGAGTCCGTGGCTATCCACAATGATCCGCCAGGGTCTTCGACAGACAGGATAATCCTGTCGCCTACTTCCAAACCATCAATTTCTCCATTGATGATATTTTGTTTTTCCATGCTACATGCAAATGCAAAGAGTAGCGTCGTTATGAATAACATGAAGGATTTATTTGCCATAGTATATTGCTTTTAAATTATGTTTTGATTCACAAAGATACAAAAAATTACAAAACCGGTGAGGAATTGGGCACGAACGTTCTTAATCAAAAAAACCTCCACTGTTCGATGTGTGGAGATTTTTGTATTGTACCCGGGGCGGGAATAAAAATACATCATTAACATATTCATTTTAAATTATTTTTATTTCCACAAGGTGTAAAAAAAGTGTAAAAACAACAAAATCATTCTTTGGCTTTTATATTGCCGTATCTTGTTTTGTCATTTTACGCTGGCTTGCATAACCCCAAATACCTGCTCCGATAGCAAACATGCCTACTCCGATGAATAAATAAATTAGCGCCATAATAGTATTTTATTTTGAGTTTCTTTTATTGTTTTCTTTGTCTAACCAAATTAAGTATAACCCTATTGACATTGCCAACGCTGTTACCGTGCTTCCTACAGCAAATAGCAACGGCGCTGAAAGGTCTTGCCTCATCAAGCCTGCTAATATCACCCCTCCAAAAACTAATTTTGCAATATCAATAAGTATTTTACCAACTTCTTTTTTCATAGCACAAAGGTAAGAAAATTCTATTAAAAGAAAACAAAGATAAAAAAGTTTACATATAAGACAACGACAAACAGATTATATGTCTATTTGCCTAATTATATAATTATATTATTTGCAAAATATTATATTTTATACTTTAATTTTACTGACGAATTAAATGAAAATTTCTGATAAATCAAGATGAATTTTCTTCCATTTTTCAAGTTTCCATTCCATAATTCTTGAAAATAACCACATGCTGATTGTTATTCAACGTCGCTCCATAGCTGGTTACATCGTTTTTTTTCAGGTTCATTAAAACCTAACATTTTATTGATTATTTCCAATGCTTTGATTTTAGCGTGGAGGTTCTCAGTATCGGCAAAACCTATCTTGGCAAGTTCCCCTAATACCCGCTCTTTGGTTATATCGGATTTGCTTTTTAACTCGGCTTGTAACCCCTCAACTCTTGCCCTAACCTTGCCCTTGCTTAGCAAATCAACCGCTTTCCGGTTTACCGTTTCCGACTTCATTTTATTTGCATCAAAAGCCCGCCGGTATGCCTCGCTGGCATTGCCCGTTTCTACATAAGCATTGCAAAAGGTTTCTTGCTTTGGTGTTATTTTTTTTGTATGTGTATTCATTTGTTAAAAAAAGTAGTATATTTGCATTACCATTCAATAATGGGATTTTTTGTTTTTTTTGTTAATTACAAAAATGTTTTTCCCATTTTTAGGGACTCCGATAACTCATCATTCTTATTTTAATTGTTACCAAAATTTGGTAATAGATTCACCTTATTATGTAGGGAACTTGACGCTCTAGCGTGCATACCTCGCTATGGTAAAAATTGCCGTTTCCAACTCTTTAATCAAATCGCTTTTTTGACCCTCTGGAGCGGCTAATATTTTGTTTAGGTCGGCTTTTACACGACTGTAATATTTTCTATCATCAAACACGTTTTTTGCCTTTAATTCCGTCAAAAAATCATTTATGATATTTTTTTGCCCTGACTGCTGCAACAAATAAGCAAACAAGGCTGTTTGGGCTTCTTTAGGGGTTGTAATATTATCTGTCATAAAACTTGCATTTTTTATTTTCTGTATAGTCTTAAATTCATCGCACCAACTTTGAATAATAGAACGGTAAAAACTCACCTCGTACAACTTTATACCTGTTAAATTGGTATTTAATTGCTTATTGAGGCGTTTTGTATATTTTAATTCATACCTCAAAAGATTAGTGTCTCGCCAAATATCCGGTATTTGTACACCTTTTGCCGTAGCTTCCCCGGCCTTGTCATAAAACACTATTTGCCGTTGGTGATTGGTGTAATACAATGTTTCATCTTTGACAGCTTCCATTCGCTTAAAATGTGGCTTGCTTCCTAAATACCGATAATAATCGGCGGGCGGGCGTTTGGTAGGAATGACAGTTGAAACGTCCAAACGTGTAACCCTTGCCCTGCTTACATCGGTGTGCAAAGTATCGCTTAATTTCTCTATCGTTTGTTTGGTGTCCTGCCGCGTCAAGGTATGCAGATTGTCGCCAAAGTAATTTTTTGCTAAACTGCCCCTCAATGATATTCCGTTTTCTGCAATATGTGCCAAATACCCGCCCGCTTTGCCGCTGCAGCTGTAACCACGCGCGTTTTGCCGTTCTGTTATTTCAGATAAATAGGGTTGAACGTCAAAAGGACTTGCCCCCGACAACTCAACCCTATCAATCCAAAAATGCACTGTGTCAAACATACTACATTTGTTACCAAAATTTGGTAATAGATTCACCTTATTATGTAGGGAAATTAGCCTTTGGAGTTATTCCCCTTTTGCCGACTTCCTCAACTCATCTAACGCCTCGTTTAACTGTCCGTCTGCTAACTCTGCAGCATACCCGCGTATCAACTGCCTGCCTTGTGGAACGATTAAAATTTCAATCGTATTCAGGCCGGGTTCTACAACAAACAAATAACCGTCCGCCCGATTATCAAAGAATGGGTTTTGCTTGCCGCCTTTGAATTCTTTTGATTGTGGCGGCTCGCCGTATCCGATTAACGTTTCCCCGGGTTTCAAACCCTCAAAATAAATGCTGCTAAAATTTATATTGCCCTTGCACTGCAAACGTGTCTCCGCCGTTGAATTTGGATTACATTTATCGTTCCGTTGGTAGTACATGACAATTTCATTTTTGGCGTTTTTAAGCGCTTCCAACGGCTTAAAATAACCTGCCTGTGCTGTTACTGCATACCGGGGCGTTTTGCTTTCCGTCCCGTCTTTTTTGATGCTTTGCCGGCGCTCCATTTTTAGGTAACAACTAAACATGGCTACCTCCTTTCTTGCCGGTTGAACAATACACGGCCGCCTTATTCTCTACCTCCTCGGTAGTGCTTACCCTGTTTTGTAATAACCACCGCTGCAATTCTGCACGGTCAAAATAAACCAGCTTGCCAGACGGCTTGCTGTGAGGTATCCTGTGCCCGGATGTCAACTTGTACAGGTAGCTTTTTGATAGCCCTGTAAATTGTGCTGCCTCCCCAAACGTCAACACCTCTTTTGTGGCAATACCTGCCATCTTAATGGAGTTTTCTAACTCCTCAACTTTTTTTTGTAATTCCATTTTGAAATAAATTTTAATTATTAAAAAATGGTTTAGCTAAACCGATATTTATTGTTATAACATCGGCAAAGATAGAGAGTATTGGAAAGAAAAAAGGGTTACAATGTGTTACTGTAACCCTTACTGTAAGTCGTTGTAAGTATTTAGATGTGTTCTATTATATCATCTATTTCCCTGTATCCTTTTGGTCTGTGTTGAAAATCATGTTTATACTTGCTAACCGTGTTTTTCATCGTATCTTTATTTGGTGGCGTGCCTTTCCAAAGAAAAGTATTTACTGTTATTTCCCATAAATTAGCGCCGTCTGTGTCTGCAAAAAGGTTTTCAATGCAATAAGCAAGCAATCCTACTGATTTTTGCCAAATGAGAGGTTTAAACGGCTTTTCATTGTCCGGGATTGGTGTACCTCCAAACACATAATAAAAGTGGCTGCAAATCGTTTCTTTGGGCAAAAAGCCGCCGTTTACTAAACCGTCAAACAGTTTCTTTTGCTCATCGGTGGTAAAGGAGCGGGTGAAGTAGAGCGGGTTAAACTCATAGTTACGTTTTGTGGCTATTTTACTGTCTAAATATCTGAAAAAGCGGGCAATTTTACCCTTAATACGTTGTATATCTCCATCAGGTAAATATTCAAATATTGCCTCTGATTGTTTTACCCATTGTTCCTCTTTGGCTTTGTATGTACTATAAAATTCTTCTTCAAGGTTTCTTAAATCTGCATCGTCATCGTTTCTATGTTCATCACTATACATTTTCAATCTGATGAGTAAATATTCCTCATTGGTTGCTTGTACATCATTCCCCCAATGCTTTATAAGCCATCCCACAAAACCACAAGCCAATATAGGAAGCGCTCTAAGTTCTTCAGTGTGAGAATCTCCTATCAAATAATGTTTGGCAGTTTCATCTGTTTCTCTAAATCTGAGTAGGTAGTTATTATCCATATCCATAAAAAATCCAACCTTCCCATTTTTCCAATAAGTATGTACTTGACGAGCAATGTATTCTATTAAATCTCTTTTCATATTTCAAAATTTTACTCTTTTACCCCCTCAACAACCCCCAAATACTTTTCCAAAGACTGTTTTACGGCGTTTGCCGTCAGCAAATAAAACGGCTCGTGGTTGTTATCTACATGGCTTTGTTCCAATGCCGTGTAATACGCCTGTTTTGCCTCGTTATCGGCTTTCAGTGAAGTTATCGTATAGCCCTTTGAAAACAGGTAGAAGTTCATCAAAAGGCGGCTTGTACGTCCGTTACCGTCAATAAACGGGTGTATCTTTACTAATTCATCGTGCAGATATGCTGCAATGATTACCGGGTGTGTGCCCTCCGTTTCCATTTGCCGGTATTGCAAAATAAAACTTTCCATTTGCAGCTTTATCAAATAGGGTTGAGGTGGAACGTACCGGCTGCCGACTATCATCACGGGGACGGTTCTGTATTGCCCCGCCTGCTCCCGGTTGATGCCGTGCAGTATCAAAGCATGGATTTCCTTTATTGTCCGCTCGGTTATGTCTATATCGTTGCTTGCCGTTTCTTTGATAAATTCAATGGCTTGGGCGTGGTTGATAGCCTCCAGATGTTCCCTCATCGTTTTGCCGCCGATGGTAACGCCTTCGCTCACTACCAATGCCGTTTCCTGCAAAGTCAGCGTATTTCCCTCAATCCGGTTGCTTTCATAGGTGTATTCTATTTCAAAAGCCGCTTTGATTTTGTTTAACGCCTCCACGTTAAGCGGACGGGCTGCCTGCAAACGCGCTTTCAATTTGTCGGCTTCTACCAATGTGTTTTTTAGTTCCGTATTCATGTGCCTATAATTTCTAAAATTTTAAATTCAGCAGCGGCAAACTATTTATTGCCGCTTCTTTCAGGCTGTCCACTGCCCTTGTGTATTTCTCTGTGTGCTTTAATCCGGAGTGCCCCAAAAGGCTGGCAACGGTTTTTATGTTAGCCCCGTTGTTGAGTATGTTTACAGCAAAAGAATGACGGGCACAATGCCATGTTATATGCTTATCTATCCCGGCTCTTTTTGTCCAATGTCTCAATGCTCTCAAGCACATGGTAGCGCTCGGCAAGATAAATATACGTTCCTCTTTTGGATGGTCGGTAACAGGCTTTTTTATTAAAGACAGCAAGCCGTCATTTAACGGAATTACAACGCCGCTTGCTGCGCTGTGTCCTTTTGTTTTGTCCTGCTCAAATTTTAATATCTTATTTTGAAAATCCACATTACCATACGTTAAATCTTTTACATCACAGAACCGGATACCAGTATACAGGCAAAATATAAACGCACGCCTTATATTATTGTTTTGCCCATTATAAGTAGTCGCTATCAGTTGCTGTATTTCCCCAATACTTAAAATATCTTTCCTCAACGTTTGGGCATCCACTTTGCAAACGATACCGGCACATGGATTAGTGGTTAATACATCGTGCTCGACGGCGTATTTAATAACTTTTTTGAAACGCTTAAAACAGCCACAAGCGCCCTCTCCTGTACTCCGGCTTTTCAAATATTCAACAAAATTCAGCATCATTTCTTTGTTCAATTGTGATGGCTTTATGAATGTTTGGAATAATGGATAATTTGCAGCCAAAAAATCTTTAAACCGATTTAACGCCTGTTTTATTACCCTGACATCTTTTTTTGTGTAATTATCTATGTAAGACTGGAAGTAATCTAAAAAATTCCCACTTTTTGCCTTTAACCTATACCCGTATATATCTTTTTTTAGTTCCTGCTCTTTTTCACGCCTGATAGCTTCTGCAAGCGCTAAGGTTTCCCTGTTTGTTTCTCTGTCGTCAGCTGTCCGTATGGGCTGTATTAAATATAAATTTAGGGTTTCTTTTTTTCTACTGTGTTTAATTTTTGTTTGGCCGGTGCACGTATCTACTTGTTTTGAATATCCTAAATAATAATCCAGGTACAAACTAATACGCCCGTCGGCAAGTATATTTTGTGCTAATTTTGGATTTTGCTTGTATTTTTGTATTAATTTTGCCATTTTGCCCTACTTTAGTTTTACAACCCGTACACAAAGGGTACACAACCCCATTTGTAAATAAATACCTGAATATCTTTTATTTTTTCTTTTGCTTTCTTTTCTTTGCAAAGGTACAATTTTTTTTAATTCAATGTGTAAAAAAAGTGTAAAAAATAACAAAACAAGGGTAAAAACAGGAAAAACGGCACTCAATAAAAAACCTCAACTGTTTGAATTGTTGAGGTTTTTTTTCTTTTAGTTTCCCTTATTTTCAGAGGTTTGTACCCGGGGCGGGAATTGAACCCGCACGGACATTACTGCCCACAGGATTTTAAGTCCTGCGTGTCTACCTATTCCACCACCCGGGCGAAAGGGGACACAAAGGTAGAAAAAAAATTAATGATGTAAAAATTCAATTGCCCGGAAATTGTAAACAAAAATTTGCAGATAAAAAATGTAGTTATATCTGCATCATTATAGCGTCCTTTAAAAAATTAACAACTTATTCTAGTTAGAAAACCTCGAACGTTTTTGTACCAAAGAATAAAGCAACATACACGAGTAGAACGTGAATTTTGTTTATTTTTGGCACAGGTAATTCGATGACATTCTAACTGATAAATAAAATTCACGTTTAGTTTTTTATTTTACACAAAATAAATTACAATTGTGAAAATTGGCAGCGAATAAAAAATCGTAGCACGGGATTGTTTTATAAGAAAAAGTTTGTGTTTGAAAACGACCCTGATGCTGCGAAAAATAATAACAATAAAAATTATGAGAACAAAAATTTTCTTTCTTTTCGCAATGCTTGCAAGCATTACAGCAAACGCACAGGTAACAAACATTGAACCTGTCGGCGCAAATTACGCAAACAAAACTGTATCTTTCCGCGTGTGGTGGAATGCTGGTTCGTGGGATGCTATGCACCTTTCCAAAGTATGGGTGTGGGCAGATTACATTACTGTAAACAGTAACAACACTACGTCAGACAATACATGGGAACGCGCTACGGTGGGAACGGTTTCCGGCGGTGTAACTTCTTACAACGGGACAACTACTCAAACGGTAAGTGGGAAAACACTCGCCGCTTCGGCATTGACTATTACGCCCACTACGATAAAAGATAAAACGGAATGTCCGGGCGTTTTCTGCATTTACTCAGGCAGCGATTTATACATTGACACTACACACCTTTGTCAACAACGCGCCAGTGGCGCACAGAATTGGGAAGCGTGGATAAAAGACACACGCGATACTGAATTATATAGAATTTTTTTGATGCCTGACAACAAATGGTGGTTAGCGCAGAATGTGAAATACGCTGATGTTGGCGCTGCCATTAGCGGCTGCACAAAAGATGCATAGCGCGAAGATGGTTTTTTAATAGATTGGTATGATAATCGCAATTATTGTGGCGCCATCGGTGTCAAACTATGCTCGCCAGAGAATAGTGGTATTCTTCGCTGTTTCCGTCAACTGTAAATTTTTGCAATAATATAGTAAAAAGGAAACAATAAATTTACTGTTTCAAAATAATGCTATCATTAGGATTTCAGTGCGCTACTTTTATAAAATCAATCGCACAAAATACGAGTTGGTGAATACTTTGCAAAGCATTACATCTTGAAATTCTTGAATCTTTAAATTATTAAATTACCTGCTCTTTTGTTGCAGAAAGTAAAAAATTTTGGTTGGAATGAAAAACTTCATTAACTTTGCATTTCAATTAGAATCAATAGAAATTTTGATATGAACAGTAGAACCATTTTAATAAGCATCGCATTGTGCTTGCTATTGGCAGGTGGGAGTTGTAATCTTTTTCAATTCGGCAACGCCGACCGTTCCGCCACTACCGGATGGATATATAACGATCCGCAATATGGAGGATTTGAAGTAAAATCGGCAGTATCCCTGGCTTCGGCGCCGGGATTAGTTTTTATTGAGGGCGGCAGTTTCATTATGGGACGAGTGGCAGAAAGCCTGGACTATGAATGGAACAACCAAACACGTCGTGTAACGCTGGATTCTTATTATATCGACGAAACAGAAGTGCGTAATATTGATTATCGGGAATATATCCACTGGTTGCACCGTGTATATGTTTCGTATCCTTCCATTGCACAAAATGCCTTGCCCGACACGTTGGTATGGCGCCGCCCGTTGGCTTATAACGAACCCTATGTAGCTACTTATTTCCGTCACCCGGCTTATGACCAGTACCCGGTGGTAGGCGTCAGCTGGCGGCAGGCAAATGATTTTTGTTTGTGGCGTTCCGACCGCGTGAATGAAGAATCGCTGTTTCGTCACGGCGTTTTGAAACCAAACCCCGACCAGAAAGATTCCAACAGTTTCAACACGGATGCTTATCTTATGGGGCAGTACCAAGGCATTGTAAACCGCAATCTCCGCGATTATTCCAAAGCCGACCCGAAAGCTACGCGCCGCGTAACCTTTGACGACGGTATCCTGTTTCCCAATTACCGCCTCCCGACGGAAGCGGAATGGGAATATGCCGCAGTAGCGCAAATCGGCTCTACGCATGATGAGCGCGTGGTAGAACGCCGTGTGTACCCATGGAGCGGCACGTCGGTACGCAGTGCGGAAAAAAGTTCGCGCGGTAAATTTTTAGCCAATTTCCAACGCGGGCGCGGCGACCTGATGGGCGTGGCAGGGCACTTGAACGACGGCTATGCGCTTACTGCGCCGGTGCGTTCATTTTATCCCAATGATTACGGTTTATATTGCATGGCTGGCAATGTCAATGAATGGGTGGCCGATGTGTACCGCCCTTTATCGTTTGAAGAATTGGAAGAGTTCCGCCCGTTCCGCGGTAATGTATTTTTGGAATATACACGCGACGAAGACGGAAATATCTTACCTAAAGATTCATTGGGGCGCATGCGCCGCGATACGGTAGGATACCTGGGCGACGAACGGTATAACTACCAAATGGGCGACCTCCGGAATTATAAAGACGGCGATGTACTGTCATCCATACATTATGAACAAAACAGCGAAACAGACCCGGAAAGCAACGCTAATTCCGACCGTATGTACGACCAGGGCATTGGAGAAGGACACCGGGGTATGAGCACGCTTATCAGCGACAAAGCACGCGTTTATAAAGGCGGCTCGTTCCTTGACCGCGCTTACTGGCTAAGCCCCGGCACGCGCCGCTATTTAGACGAAGATCGTTCAGCAGTAGATATCGGCTTCCGGTGCGCTATGGACAAATTAGGCGAACCGCAACGAGTACGAAGATAATTTGCTTAATGAAGAAGCTAACGATTATTTGGCATTTATTATTTTTTGCGCTGTCGATACAGGCGCAACCATCGACTGATAGTACAAAACAGACAGGCAATTTTATCATTCGGGGAGAAATCCTTGATTCTTTGAACGACGAAACGATACCTTATGCAACTATCCTCATTTTTTCGAATGAACCAGTTCAAAAACTCGTAAAAACAACGATTACGGATGAGAACGGAAAGTTCAGTAAGACCGTCAATCAAAAAGGAAATTATCAATTAGTCGCAAAGTTTATCGGCAAAAAAGACACACCTGTTTTTTTCTCAACAGGAGATAAACCGGCGTTAATCTAGGCAAGATCAGGATGAGCGATGATACGCAAATATTGAACGAAATAGTCGTTTCCGCTCAAAAGCTTTTGGTGAAGGTCGATTTGGATAAAATCACTTACAGCATGGAAGACGACCCCGAAGCAGCCGCCAATAATGTATTGGATATGATGCGGAAAACCCCCATGGTTACTTTAGATGGCGAAGAAAATGTCCAGCTCAAAGGCTCTACCGAGTTTAAGTTTTATATCAACGGCAAGCCCTCCACCTTGCTTGAAAATAATGCGAAAGACGTGCTGCGAAGCATGCCTGCCCATACCGTCAAAACCATTGAAGTTATTACTGATCCGGGCGCTAAATACGATGCGGAAGGCGTAACGGGTATCATCAATATTGTTACGCAAAAACAATCAGCACTTGGCGGATATACGGCGGCAGCAAATGCCAACGTCGATGATGGCGGCGGATCGGGCGGCGGACTTTATTTTTCGCTAAAGTACGGTAAAATCGGCTTTACCGGAAATCTAAATGCCTCAAACTCGAAATATCCAAGAAACGAGCCACATTCTTTCCGGGAAGATTATACGAATGCTACCCATCATTACCTTACCCAGCAAAGCCGGAGCAAAGTGTACCGGAATGTAATAACCGGTTATGGAGAATTGAGCTATGAAATAGATACGCTGAACTTGCTTACTGTTTCTTTCAACCGGAGGGCGTCCGGGAATGAAACGGATACCTATTCCGATATACTGATGCTCAATAATGTAAACGACACAACTTATCAATATTTCCAGCACGGAAATTCGACACAGGGAAATGGAAATACCAGCGCAGGCATCGATTACCAACGCTCATTTTCGGTAAAAAACAGGCTATTGACGGTTTCTTACCTGTTTAATTCTTCTTATAACGATGTGCGTTCCGACAATATGATAACAGGTAACATAAATTTCGGTGATGACCATAACAAGCAAAATTCCGACGGCTCGAACAAGGAACATACTTTCCAGATAGATTATACCACACCTGTCCACAAAATTCATACGGTAGAAACAGGAATAAAATATATCAAACGTTTTAACGAAAGCAACAGCAGTTTATCACGGTTGTTTGGCGA
>JAISLK010000011.1 GCA_031290935.1 Prevotellaceae bacterium
GCGCTAATCCCACCGCCGGGACAATCACCGTCACCGCCCCCGCCAATGACGGCAAACGTTACACCGCTACCGGCACCGCCACCCTGCTGGTGTCCGACGGCGCAGAGCGCACCATCACCAGGCCCCTTGCGCTCGCATGCCCCGCCTACGTCGCGCCGGAGGCGCTGGGGATTACCTTTGCGCAGCCCGCGCCATTCACGGAGGCAAACGTTCCCCAAAACATTGGTTTTACCACCACAGGCGGCGTGGCGTTCGTGAAAGCGCTCGACGTGCCCGAAGGCTGGACGGTAGCGGTATCCCCGCTCTCGGGCAACGCGGGCACCTTCACCATTACCGTTACCAGTCTGACTGTGCCCGGCGGCGAAGCGTTAATCCTTGCCGCCGATGCCGAAGGGAAATCGGTGATACGCGCTCTCGCCTTGCAGCATTTGTTCCCCCCGTACGCCGCCAGCACCCACACCTGGACGTTTGGCAGCAGCCCGCTGGGATGGAGCGACGTCATCCAAATTCCCGAATGTAACAAAGACGATTTCGAGAACAGCAACACCGAGCCGCGGTGCCGGAGCTATACATCGGGAACGAACACGCGCTACTACTATAACTGGGCGTACGTGAACGCCAACCAGTCGACGATGTGCCCCTCGCCGTGGCGGGTGCCCAGCCAAAGCGACTTTAATGCATTAGCCGGCGCTACTAATGGCGCTACCTTGGTAAGCGAGTGGGGCTTGGGCGGCTACGCTGACGGCAGTGATGTGTTCGACGTGGACTCGATAGCCTACTACTGGTCGTCTACGGAGCGGGATACTAACTCCGCGTACTTCCTGGCCTACTACAACAGCAACTATATGTTGGTGGCCTACTACACCAAGCGCTACGGGTTACAGGTCCGGTGCGTGAAGTAGGGGCAATTTCAAGATTTAAGGATGTGCGACACCCACACAGCCTGCTGTGCGATGACCACACAGCCTGCTGTGCGACGACCACACAGCCTGCTGTGCGATGACCACACAGCCTGCTGTGCGACGACCACACTCGAGGCTGTGTGACGACCACACAGCAGGCCGGCGGCAGCTACTGCCCACTGCCTATGGTTGTTCTACGGACAAACGGGCGGGCGAACCCCGCCCCTAACGCATCATTCATAATTCATAACTCATCATTCATCACTCATAATTATTTTGCGTATCTTTGCGGGAAAATAAATTATTATGTTACGCACTATTTTTACACCTACCACACCCCATGTTCCCCTTAACATTCCCGCGCAATACGTGGGGAGGCGACTGGAAGTGATTGCTTTTCCTGTTGATGATTCATTTGGGGATGACGTTACAATCACCCATTTGGCAAGTGAACAGGTGCTATTAAAGGATTGGCTAACCCCCGAAGAAGACGCGGCATGGAACAATTTGTAAAAGGCGACGTGGTGGTCATACCCTTTCCTTTCTCCGATTTGTCGAGCATTAAAAAACGCCCGGCTTTAGTGTTGGCAGACCTGCCCGGCGATGATATTTTATTATGTCAGATTACCTCTCAACCACATAATGAGGCCTCTGTTTTAACTTTAACGACAGCTCATTTTGTATCCGGTTCGTTACCGGTATCCTCTTTTATCCGTCCAACACGTATTTTTACTGCGGATAAACGTATAATCATTCGGAAAGCGGGAACAATTTCACATGAATTAATGAATAACGTAACCGGTTCTATTGTTTCCCTGCTGAAAAAATAACGGATACAGTCCATTTCCCCCGTTCGGCGTAGCGCCTTTCGCTGTGCCATAAGGAAACGCCGCGTTTAGGGGTGCGGACGGCCGTCATTGCGGGGGCGCAGCAACGGGCGCCGGCCGCATTAATCCCATTAAACAATTACCCCATTTGCCTGTTAGCGCTTTTTTTGTATATTTGTCCGTCATTTTAATATAGCGGCTTGTGGCCTGCAATTGAAAATAACTTACGGCAACATTTATGTCCCAGGAAAGAAGTTTGAAACGTTACATCTGGATGGTGGATACCATCCGCCGTTACCAGCCTGTTACCTACGAAGAGCTGGAAGCGAAAATCCTTCAAAGCGGGCAATTCGACAGGGGGGATATTATGTTCTCCGAACGTACGTTTTTCCGCGACGCCAATGCGATTGAGTCCATTTTCGGCATTGTGCTGTTTTTCGACCGCAAGACGAAGGGCTACGCTATCAAGGCAGCGAAAAGCGAAGAAGAGCAGCGCCTGCTCGACTGGATGCTGCACACGTTCCGTCATGCCAACCTGCTGGAAATATACCGCGACCAGGCGGCGCATATTTTGCTGGATCCGCCGCCGAAAGACAGCGAACGCCTGCCGGCTATTCTGGAAGGAATACGGCACAGGGATATATTGAAACTGGAATTAAAACGGTTCCGCACATTCAAACCCGTAACGATAACGATTATTCCGTATTTCGTACGGCTGTTCCGGCAGGAATGGTATCTGGTGGCAAGAGATTTGAGGAAAGACACCGTGCGGATTTTCCCGCTGGACAGGCTGGCGGATGTTAGGGCAACCGGCGAGAAATTCGCACTTCCCGAAGACGAAGATTACCCTGAAGCAAAGACTTTTTTCAATGACTGTTTCGGCATTGTCATGGAGGAGGATGTCTCGCGCGAGACAGTGCGTTTTCAGGCCTCCGGAGATACGGCAAAACAATTGCAGCGGTCGCCGCTGCATGCGTCGCAAGTGGAAGTGGAAACTGCCGGCGAGCACACTGTTTTCTCCGTCCGGCTGCACCCGACGTCCGACTTTATCCGCGAACTGTGCCGTTACGGAAAGGAGTTAAAAGTACTGTCCCCCGCATCCGTCAGGGAAAAAGTAATGGCATTCGCCAAAGATATTCTGGGTAATTATGACGCCTGAGAATTATACGTTGAACCGGAAATGCATAATATCGCCGTCCTGCACGACGTAGTCCCTGCCTTCCACCGCCAGTTTCCCGTTTTCGCGGCAGGCGGCCTCGGAGCCGTATTTCAGATAGTCGGCATACTTGATGACTTCTGCACGGATAAATCCTTTTTCAAAATCGGTGTGAATAATGCCTGCTGCCTGCGGCGCTTTCGTGCCTTTGACATACGTCCATGCGCGGACTTCGGGTTCGCCGGCGGTGAAGTAGGTTTCGAGGTTTAAGAGCTTGTATGCCGCCCGAATCAGGCGCGCCGCGCCGGATTCGGGCAACCCTGCTTCCTGGAGGAAGAGCTGCCGTTCTTCAAAAGTTTCCAGTTCGGCAATATCCGCTTCGGTTTTGGCGGCCACCACTAACAGGCCGGCCTCTTCTTCGCGAACGGCTTCACGCACTTGCTCGACATACAGGTTGCCTTTCACGGCCGAAGCCTCGTCCACATTGCATACATACAGCGCCGGTTTGTTGGTGAGGAAGAAAAGGCCCTGCGCCAGCCGGCGGTCTTCGGCATTGTCAAGCGCTACGGTACGCGCCGACTTTCCCTGTCCCAGCGCGGATTTATATTTGAGTAAAATTTCGTACAACCGTTTGGCGCTTTTATCACCGCCGGTTTGCGCCTGTTTCTGCACGCGGCTGATGCGGTTCTCCACCGTTTCGAGGTCTTTCAACTGCAGTTCGGCGTCGATAATTTCCTTGTCGCGCACCGGGTTGACCGAGCCGTCCACATGCACTACATTGTTGTCGTCAAAGCAGCGTAACACATGCAGGATGGCGTCGGTTTCGCGGATATTTCCCAGAAACTGGTTGCCCAGCCCTTCGCCTTTGCTGGCGCCTTTCACCAGCCCCGCTATATCTACTATTTCGACGGTCGTGGGGATAACGCGCTGCGGTTTGACTAATTTTTCCAATACCGCCAGCCGTTCGTCAGGTACGGTGATAACGCCCATATTCGGCTCGATGGTGCAAAACGGAAAGTTCGCCGCCTGCGCCCGCGCGCTGCTCAGGCAATTAAATAATGTTGATTTTCCTACATTGGGCAAGCCCACGATTCCGCATTGCAAGGACATGATGAATGGATTATTAATTTAATATTTCCCCGGCCGTAACTTTAATACATTGCGGATGGAGAGAATTGAAAATACTATTACGAGTTATGGATTGCAGCATAATTGTTTTTGCTACAAATGTACGAAATTATTTCATTTTTTATTTGCCTTCTTTCCTGCCTGCGGTTGCGGCTTGCCTGTTGCCGGCTGTTTGCTGAGTGCGGGAAGCGGTATCCATCCCTGCTCCGGCTTGCCGTATTTCCAGCCCTGCCAAAGGAAGATAACCCCGGCAATGATAAACGGCAGGCTGAGCAATTGCCCCATGTTGAAAAACATGTTTTCTTCAAACCCCACCTGCGGTTCCTTGATAAATTCTATCGCAAAACGCGCCCCGAACAGCAGTATTAAAAATATGCCGAACAGCATGCCGCGTTTGAGTTTCGGCAGTTGTTTGGTATATAAATACCGCAGGATAAAAAATATCAGGAAGTACGCCATGGCCTCGTAGAGTTGTGTCGGGTGGTGCGGGAGGATTTCGCCGTTGCGCACAAAAATAAATCCCCACGGGAGCGTGGTTACACGGCCGTACACTTCGGAGTTCATCAGGTTGCCGATGCGCACGAGCGCGCCGGCCAGCGGCACAATGAGCACTATCCGTTCCAGCGCCCAGAGGTAGGGCATTTTCTTTTTGCGGCTCCACCAGAAAAGCCCCAGCAAAATACCTATCGCGCCGCCATGGCTCGCCAGCCCTTGATAGCCGGTAAATTCAAACTGCGGCGAAAAACGTACCGGCAAAATTATTTCCAGCGGGTTGGTGAAGAAATACGACGGCTCGTAAAATAAGAAATGCCCCAGCCGCAACCCTATCACGGTAGAAAGCGCGGCGGTAAGAGCAAAATTTTCGAGCAGTTCTTGCGGCAAATGTTCGCGGCGGAAAATATTGCGCATTATAAAGTAGGCAATAACAAACCCGCCGACAAGCAATATGGCGTAGTAGCGCAAATGAATCGCCCCCAGCGAAAAAATTTCGGGATTCACGTCCCAGTTAACACTCAACAAATGATTCATACTTTTAATTTTTATTATTTATATTTTATTGTATTTCCTTCATCACTCAATATCTTCATCGCCTACGTCGATTTTTCCAGCGTAAAGGCAAAGACGGTGCCGGTGTTCAGCTCGCTTTTCACGTTAATAGTTCCGCCGTGCGCATCGATGATGTGTTTTACAATCGCCAGCCCCAGCCCGCTGCCGCCGTGTTCACGCGAGCGGTGTTTGTCCACGCGGTAGAACCGTTCAAAGATGCGCGCAAGGTGTTCCTCGGCAATCCCGATGCCGTTATCCTTCACTTCTACCAGCACGCGGTCGTGTATGTCGGAAAACAATACTTCCGTTTCGCCGCCTTCGCGTCCATAATTGATAGAGTTACTTATCAGGTTTGTCAGCACCTGCGCGATGCGTTGCCGGTCGGCATATACCATGATGCGGCCGGTGGTCGGCCGCTGCATATAGAGCCGGATGTTCTTTTTTTCGGAAATAATCCCGCAGGCCATAAATATTTCCTCCACCAGTATGATAAGATTAAAGGATGTTTTGTGCAGTATGGTTTCACCTGTTTCCAGCTTATTGATAGTTTCCAGTTCATCCACCAGTGAAATCAACCGTTCGATATTCCGTTCGCAACTTTCCAGATATTTCCGGTTAATGGACGGGTCTTCCAGCCCGCCGTCAAGCAGGGTGAGGAGTTGCCCCTGGATTGCAAAACTCGGCGTTTTCAGTTCATGCGATACATTCCCTAAAAATTCCTTGCGGAACTGTTCCATCGCCGACAGCCGGCTGATTTCTTTTGTCTGTTCTTCCGCCCACTGGGCGACTTCCCGGTTCACCCGTTCCACAATATCGCCTGTGCGCGGGACGGTGCGCAGCTTGTGGCGCACGGCGCTCATGTTGTAAATGGTTTTGTAAATAGGCGTGATTTTTTTTATGACGAAATCTTTTAAGATGATATATGTAAATATATACAGCGCTACAAACACAAGTGCATTCACCAGGAAAACCATTTTCAAATTTTCCGGATGGCCGAATAAAATAGTGGAAGTAACGCTGACGCTTACCGCCACAAAGGCAATAATGAATGCAATAGTAAAATGAGTAAGAAATTTCATAGTTTAAAGCGTGTAAAAACACTTAACGGTAACCGTTTCCCGAAGGCGTCGCACAAAAACAATTCCCCAAATTCCTTATCGCGCGTTTTCCCGAAAACGTTGGTAACAATAGTATCGGCAACCAGCGCCGAAAACCCGTTGGAATATAAATTCAGCACGAAAAAACTGTCCTGCGGCGCCAGGATTTTTTTACACTCCTGCAATATATCCAGTAAACATTCATCCAGTTTCCATTTTTCACCGGCGGGGCCATGCCCGTAAGCCGGCGGGTCGAGGATGATGCCCCGGTACCTGTTGCCGCGCTTGGCTTCGCGGCGCACAAACTTTAACGCATCCTCCACCACCCACCGGATGCCCCCCTGCCCGCTTGTTTCCATATTGTCCCGCGCCCAGGTAACCACTTGCCGCACGGCGTCCAGATGCGTTACATCGCCTCCGGCAGCCCTGGCCGCCAACGACGCGGCGCCGGTATAAGCAAACAAGTTTAAAATCTTTGGCTGCGGCGTTTCCAGCGCCCGCACGGCGGTATAAATATAATCCCAATTCGGCGCCTGCTCCGGAAACACGCCTACATGCTTAAACGCCGTCAATCCCAAACGCAGGCGGAATTGTAATGCCCCCTTCCGGTAATGGATAATCCATTGGCCGGGCATCGTCTTCAGACGGTTCCACGCGCCGCTGTCTTCTTTGCCCGCCTTGCCGAAACCCGCGCCGGCAGTGTAGGAAGTATGCATTTGCCGCTGCCACTCTTCCGGCGGCAAGGTTTTTCCCCAGACGGCTTTCGGCTCGGGACGCGCCAGCACATAGCCCCCGAAGCGTTCGAGTTTCTCAAACCCGCCGCTATCTATCAACGCATAATCATTCCAGTTTTCGGGCGAAAGCAACAGCATTTTTAATTTTATTTCATTATTCAGCCGCGGTGCAAAGATATAAAAGATTGGCTGATTTAAAAAATCCGGCGAAGGCGTATAGATGTAAAACCGAAAGGCGATGCGATGATGGGATTAATCAAGCCGGCGAGAATCCTATCCGGTGGCGGTTGGCGGAAGGACAAAAATCAAGCAAAACAAATTAAAATTGACGCAAGAAAGGTCAAAAATAACGCAAAAAGGGTCGCCCGGGAAGCGCGGAAAGTTGAATCTACAGTATTCTCTTTAAAAAAACCTATCTTTGCAAATAACATACAAAAAAGCCCATGGACAATATTTCCCGATTTATTGCAGACGCGTCCTCATGGTTATGGGACTGGCCGCTTTTAATACTTCTTTTCGGAACGCATATTTTTTTAACATGCAGGCTTGGTTTTATACAAAGGTATATCGGCAAGGCCATCCGCCTTTCCGTAACGCACGATAAAGACTCGCACGGGGACGTCAGCCAGTTCAGCGCCCTGGCTACAGCGCTTGCAGCCACCATAGGCACGGGAAATATCGTAGGCGTCGCCACCGCCATCGCACTCGGCGGCCCCGGAGCCATATTATGGATATGGATGACGGGGATTTTAGGCATAGCCACAAAATATGCCGAAGGATTGCTCGCTGTAAAATACCGGACTATGCGAAAAGACGGCAGCCTGGCCGGCGGCCCGATGTATTACCTCCAATACGGGTTAAAAAATAAAAAACTGGGGAAAATATCAGGCATACTATTTGCCGCCTTTGCCGCCCTGGCAGCTTTCGGCATTGGATCGTCCACCCAATCAAATTCCATAAAGGACGCTGTTTTCACCACGTTCAGCTTATCATCCGAAGTAACTGTTTTCGGCGTTATTGTCGAAACAAAAATACTGATAGGACTTGCTTTGGCAATCATTTCCGGGTTGGTAATCATAGGAGGGCTAAAAAGTATTGCCCGGGTAAGCCAAAATATCGTACCTTTTATGGCGTTCTTTTATATCGCCGGCTGCCTGTTTATATTGATTACCGGCTATGACACACTTTTCGACACCATAAAATTGATTTTTCACCAGGCATTTTCATTTAAAGCCGCCGGCGGCGGCACGGCTGGGGTGATAATAATGCTTGCCGCCCGCTACGGCGTTGCCCGCGGATTGTTTTCAAACGAATCGGGGCTTGGTTCTGCCGCCATTGTGGCCGCAGCCACACGTACGCGGAATCCCGTCCGGCAAGCCCTGGTGTCTTCTTCCGGCACATTCTGGGATACGGTAGTCATTTGCGCCCTCACCGGCCTGACCATCGTCAACACCGGCGCATGGGAATCGGGACTTACCGGTTTCGGCTTAACTCAACTGGCTTTTTCAAAAATTCCTTTCGGCGGGATGATTATCGGGTTCTCCCTCGTAATGTTTGCTTTTACAACCATTCTCGGCTGGTCCTACTATGCCGAGAAGTCCATTGAATATCTTTTCGGGAAAAAGTCTGTGCTTCCCTACAAAGTGGCTTATTTGATAATGGTTTTCACCGGTGCGGTATTTTCGCTGGATTTGATTTGGAATTTTGCAGATATAACCAACGGTTTAATGGCTATTCCCAATCTTATTGCGTTGATTTTGCTGAGCGGCGTAGTTGCTGCGGAAACAAAAAAATACCTGAAAAATATTGACGGCCATTCGGCAGATAAGATAATAAATCATTAATGATAATGACATTCGTCTTCCTAAACAGACTTGTCTTCTATGTTTTGTGCGGGCATACTATTTTATTTTTCTACCCATTTACATCTATCTCCCTCATAATCTTTTCCGTTTCTACCAAAACGGCAATAATCCGCTGGTAATGCCTGACGTCGTCAAAACCGAGTTTTCTTCCTTTGCGGTCTTTGAGCCATTTTTGGGCGGGTTGGTAGCCGCCAATGTAAAATTCCCAAGCCGATTTTGGAACCTGGTCGAAATACTGAATGGGATTGATAAAAACCCGTCTTTCAATATATTCCGGTTTTTCTATTTCGTTTGTACCCGAAATGGGGAAATTGGCTATATCGGACTGTGGTTCTATATTTTCCATCAAATGCAGCTTCCGCAACCGCTCGCCAAAGCC
>JAISLK010000012.1 GCA_031290935.1 Prevotellaceae bacterium
GGCGCGGAGCTCCGCTGGGCGATTCTCGAAGCGCCGCCGGTGCATATCGACGAGCTTATCCATTCCACGTTTGACACGCACTCGCCGCTGACGCTGGCGTTCGATGAAAACCAGCGCGGCCAGACGGTTTATTTCGCCTTCTGCTGGGAAAACACCTCCGGTGAGAAAGGGCCGTACAGCCCGGTTCAAAGCGTAGTCATTCCGTAGAAAGGGTAGAAAAAAGTAAAAAAGGAAAAGGGTGAAAGGGGGCTTTCGCCCTTTTTTAGTTAAGAGTTAGGAGTTAAGAACTAAGAGTTGGCTGGCGCCAATTCATCATTCATCATTCATAATTCATAATTTGTAACTGCTCCCTGTCGTGTTGCAGTTGCGTTTTGAGGTCGTCCAGCGAGGCAAAGCGGCGTTCGTCGCGGAGGCGCGACAGGAATTCAACAGAGAGGTTTTGTCCATAAATATCGTCTGAGAAATTTAAGATATGGGTTTCTATAGTCCGCGCGGTGTCGCCCGGCTGCACGGTGGGGCGAACGCCGATATTGGTCATGCCGCAGTAAACAGCGTCGTTCAGGCGTACGCGCGTATGGTAAACGCCGTTGGCGGGCAACTGTTTCAGCGGTTCGTAGAGTTGCATGTTGGCGGTAGGGAAGCCCAGTTGCCGCCCAATCCGCTGCCCTTCGACAACCACGCCTTGCAGTTGGTAAGAATAGCCCAGGAGCCGGTTGGCCGTATCCACGTTTCCCTGCGCCAGCGCTTCGCGGATTTTAGTTGCGCTGACGGTCAGGCGCTGCACGCTGTCTCTTTTTTCTTCGACCCGTTCGACCCGTATATTGATGCCCGCGCCGATAGCCCGCAACTGTTCGTAGCCTGCGCCGGCGTGTGCGCCCAGATGGTGGTCATAGCCTACAATCAGGGTAGTTACCTGAAACCGGCGGCACAGGTATTCCTTCATGAAATCTTCGGGCGAAAGTTGGGAGAATCCCGCAGTGAAAGGCAGTACAAATATATGGTTAATGCCGGCTTCCTGTATCCGCTGTTTCTTTTCGTCGAGCGTGTTCAGCAGCCGTACTTTTCCGGAATCCTGGTGCAGTATCACGCGCGGGTGCGGCCAGAAAGTGATGGCTGCGCTTTCGTCCTCCTGTGCACGCGCTACTTCTGCCACACGCTGCAACACCACGCGGTGCCCCATGTGCACGCCGTCAAAAAATCCGGTCGTAGCTATCATAAGGGTAAAAGGGTTAAGGGGAGCAAGGTACACTTGCTCCCCTTCAACTGCTAAGCGTATTTGAAATTACGCCCGGGATAATAAGCTTCATCGCCCAGGGCTTCTTCGATACGCAGGAGCTGGTTGTATTTCGCAATCCTGTCGGAGCGGGAAGCCGAGCCGGTTTTGATTTCGCCGGTATTGAGGGCTACGGCGAGGTCGGCAATAGTAGTATCTTCTGTTTCGCCGGAGCGGTGGCTCATCACGGAAGTGTAGCCGTTGCGGGTAGCGAGTTCTACGGCTTCGATGGTTTCGGTCAGCGAACCGATTTGGTTTACTTTTACCAGAATCGAATTGGCTACTTTGCGTTCGATGCCCATTTGCAGGCGGCGGCTATTGGTAACGAACAAATCGTCGCCGACCAGCTGGCATTTGCCGCCGATAGCGTCGGTGAGCAGTTTCCAGCCGTCCCAGTCATCTTCCGCCATACCGTCTTCGATGGAAACAATCGGGTAGTTTTTCACCCATGTTTTCCAGAAGTCCACCATTTGCGCCGGCGTCAATTTTTCGCCGGTTGATTTGTGGAGGTGATATACTTTTTCTTCGGGCAGGTAATATTCCGACGACGCGGGGTCAAGCGCAATGAATATATCTTCTCCCGGCTTGTAGCCTGCTTTTTCAATCGCTTCGAGGATTACTTTCAATCCTTCTTCGTTTGATTTCAGGTTGGGCGCAAAGCCGCCTTCGTCGCCGACATTGGTGGAATAGCCTGCTTTTTTCAATACGGATTTCAGGTTGTGGAATACTTCCGCACCCATGCGCAGGGCTTCCGCAAAGGTTTCTGCGCCTACGGGCATAATCATGAATTCCTGAAAATCGACGGCGTTATCGGCATGCGAGCCGCCGTTGAGGATGTTCATCATCGGTACGGGCAGCGTGCGGGCATTGACGCCGCCGATGTAACGGTACAATGGTTGCCCGGTGGTTTGCGCGGCTGCTTTTGCCACTGCCAGCGATACGCCAAGGATAGCGTTAGCGCCGAGGTTGCCTTTGTTTTCGGTGCCGTCAAGGTCAATCATTGCCTTGTCGATGTCGCGCTGGTCAAACACCGACTCTCCTGCCAGCGCGTCATTGATTGCGGCGTTTACGTTTTGCACGGCTTTCAGCACGCCTTTGCCTAAAAAGCGGTTTTTGTCGCCGTCGCGCAATTCAACGGCTTCGTGCACGCCGGTAGAGGCGCCGGAAGGAACGGCCGCCCGCCCTATGATTCCGTCTTCGGTTAATACTTCCACTTCTACGGTTGGATTCCCGCGCGAATCAAGAATTTCGCGAGCATGTACATTTAAAATTGTTGACATAGTTTTTTGATGTTATTGTTTGTTATTCTAAATCATTTATCTTTAATTATTCCTTATTCCCGGCCGCCGCCCATTCCAGAAATTCATCGGCAGAGGACAGGCCTAACCCTTGTGCAAGGATTTTGCCGTCGGCGGTGATGATGGCAAAATAAGGGCTGGCCACGGTCTTAAATGTTTCCATCTGGTAGGCGCGGTTTTTCTTGCCGATGGTTTTATAGTCCGCCGTCTGTTCTTCGGGCGGCAGTTCTGTTTGTTCGTCATAATACAGGCTCACCCAAACAAACCGGCCATTGGCCAGTTCAATCACACGCGGGTCCTTGAATGTCGAGGATTCCATTTTTTTGCAATTGGCGCAGCCATGCCCGGTGAAGTCAATCAGCACCGGCCGGTTCAGCGTTTTGGCGCAAGCCAGCGCTTCCTGCAAATCAAAGTATCCTTTGATGCCGGCGGGCGTGTGCATATTGGTTCCGGCATATTTCGGGGTGTTACCGCAAGGCGTTTCTTTTGTTTCGGAAATAGCCGGCAGCGACGTTTGCCGGATGTCCGGGCTAAACTGTTGGCGGCTTTTTGCCGGAAGGAATGCCGACACGGCGTCCAAATCTGCGCCGAACAGCCCCGGCAAAAGGTAGCCGGCAAAGGTGAACGCGGCTATCGCAAGGAATAAGCGCCCTGCGCCCACATGCGGCACATCGCTGTCGTGCGGCGTCTTTATTTTTCCTAAGATATATAATCCCCATAATACGGACAGCGTAATCCAAAACGCAATGGCCGCTTCGCGGGACAGGAGCGTGCAGTTCAACGACAGTTCCGCCTGGGTGAGGAATTTTACGCAAAATGCTAACAGGATAAAGGCAAAAGACACTTTCACGGCATTGAGCCAGCCGCCCGATTTCGGGAGTTTTTTCAACCATGCGGGAAACATCGCCAGCAGTACAAACGGCAGCGACATAGCCAGCCCGAACAGGCACATTCCTATCACCGGCTTTACCGCCGACGCTCCCTGCGCGGCGGCAATCAGCAAACCGCCGACAAACGGCCCCGTGCAGGAAAACGAAACAATCGCCAGGGCGATGGCCATAAAAAACGAAGCGATATAACCGCCTTTGTCGGCCTGCCGGTCGGCGCGGTTGGCAAGGCCGGAGGGCAGGGTTAGCTCGAACAGCCCGAAGAAGGACGCCGCAAAAATGATGAATAACGCGGCGAATAACAGGTTGGGTAGCCAATGCACACTAAGGATATTGGCAAAGGCCGGCGTCTTGAATACCGCTACAATCACGCCGATGAGCGTATAGACGAGTGTTACGGACAACGCAAAAATCACGGCTTTCATGATGCTGCCGGAGCGGCTCGCCGAGCCGCTCATGAAAAAACTTACCGTCATCGGAATCATCGGGAACACGCAGGGCGTGAAAATCGCGCCGATGCCGGCCGCCAATGCCAGCAATAAAAACAGCCACAGGTTTTGTTCTTCCGCAGGGGAAGCCGCCGCTGCTCCGCCGCTGGGGATGTCAATGGAAAATTTATATTCACTCGGGATACATTCCCTGTCCGAGCAACTTTGGTATTCCAATGCGCCGGATACGGTGAAGGCCGCGTCGTCCAGGCGGCGTATTTTTTGTACGAACACCGCACGTTCCTTAAAATAGTAAACGGTGGTTTCAAACATTTCGTCGAATTTTTCACTTGCCGGCACGGCTTCTTCGAGCGCGCCCGCCAGTTCAAACGCTGCCGTATTTTCTATGCTGATAACGGTCGGCAGGGGGCCGTTCATTTTGCGTACGCCGTAGATATACCAGGGTTCGGGGATGTCGGCGGTAAAGGTTAATTCAATCGTTCCGCCGGCAGCGGGGCGTTGACCGGCTGTCCACGAAACGGTGGGGGATTGGGCAAAAAGGGAAAGACTGGCGGCTAAAAAAAGGGAAAAGGGCAAAATTTTTTTCATACACATCTCTTATCTAAAAAAACGTTCAAAGATACATAATAATTATGAATTATGCGCTATGGCGCAGGGCGCCGTCATTTAATTTTTGCATATCCAAAGATTTTCGCGTAAGTTTGCAATAAATAACAGGGCTATGTCAGATTTTAAAAACGAGTTGGAAAACAATATTCTTTCCTTTTGGCTCCGGCGCATGCAGGACAATGAACACGGCGGTTTTTACGGGCGTATCGGCGGCGACGGCGCGCTGTATCCGCAAGCCAACAAGGGCGCGGTGCTTCATGCCCGCATTCTGTGGACATTCGCCGCCGCTTACCGTTTGTTGCAAAAGCCGGCATACAGGGCGGCGGCGCAACGCGCGTTTGATTACATCGTCGATTATTTCATCGACCCTGCCTGCGGCGGCGTGTATTGGGAATTGGATTACCGGGGGCGTCCGGTGAACGCCAAAAAGCAAATGTATGCGCAGGGGTTTGCGCTGTACGGCTTTTCGGAATTTTACCGCGCTACCGGGAATACCAAAGCGCTGGAGCTGGCCAAAGAATTTTTTTACCTGATAGAGGAACGCCGCGACCGCGCGGCGGGCGGCTACCTCGAAGCCTTTACGCGCGAATGGGGCGTCATCGAAGACATGCGCCTGAGCAGTAAAGACGCCAATGAGAAAAAAACCATGAACACCCACCTGCATATCCTCGAGCCGTACGCCAGCCTGTGCCGCGTGTGGGACAGCCCGCAGCTGCGTGCGGCGCAACGGCAACTCATCGCCGTGTTCCTGGATAAAATAATGAACAAATCCGGCCATCTTGATTTGTTTTTCGACGAAGCATGGAACGTAAAATCGTCCGGCGTCTCTTACGGGCATGACATTGAGGCGTCATGGCTGCTCTGGGAAGCGGCGGAAGTTTTAGGGGAAGCGCCGCTGCTGGAGCAGGTAAAAACGCGCTCGCTGGAAATAGCCGATGCGGCGGCGGAAGGGTTGCAGCCCGACGGCAGTATGATTTACGAACGCGAAGGCGCACGTATCGACAGCGATCGCCACTGGTGGGTGCAGGCCGAAACGGTTATCGGTTTTTTATATGCCTGGAAAAATTCGGGGAATAAGGCGTATCCGGAAAAGGCCGCCCGCGCGTGGCGATACATTCAAAATAACCTTATCGACCGGTCCGGCGGCGAGTGGTACTGGAGCCGCAAGGCCAGCGGCAGCGTCAACCGCGCCGGCGACAAGGCCGGGTTTTGGAAATGCCCGTACCATAACAGCCGTATGTGTATGGAAATTATGGAACACTTCAAAGATGACGTGGCGATGTGGCGATGAGTTGATGTAATGACGTGGCGATGAATCATGTGATGATGCCGCACCCTGTAAAAAGCAAAACCAGTATGTAGTTTTGGTTCCCGCCGTGCGCGGGAACCAAATCCAGTAGGTAGTTTCCTATTTTGCCGTGCGCGGGAGGGGGAACCGGATATGCAGGAATGGAGAACTGGCCGGCGGCCTGACTTTCCACTTACGGCTAAAGAAACTTTTCGCCCTTTATTACCGGCACGTCTTTGATAATCGCCTTGAACGGCTCGTCTTCATTGGGGCATACCAGCAGCACGTCGCCGGAATCAATTACCAGATAGTTTTTCAACCCGTGCAGTACAACGAGTTTTTGCTTGTCGGAAGTAATAACTACGCTGTTGGATACATTGTACAGCATGTTTTCCGGCGCGTCAATAACGTTCCCCTGCCTGTCTTTGTCTTTATAGGCGTAGAGCGAAAGCCATGTCCCCAAATCCGACCAGCCGAAATTGGCGGCGAAGCAATAAACGTTTTCCGCTTTTTCCATAATGCCGTAGTCGATGGAGATGCTCGGGCAATGGGCGTAGGCATGGGCAATGAAAGCCGCTTCCCCGGCGGTGCCGCAGGCAGCCGAACCTTTTTGGAAAAGGCTTGCCACATCCGGCAGGTAGGTTTCCAGCGCGTGGCAAATGGCTTTTACGTTCCAGATAAAAATACCCGAATTCCAAAGGAACTCGCCGCTTTCTACGAATACCCTTGCCAGCTCGGCGTTGGGTTTTTCGGTAAATGTTTTTACGCGGTAAACTTTCCGGGCGCCCACGCTCAGTATTTCGCCCATGTTGATTTGGATATACCCGTAGTTGGTTTCGGGGCGCGAAGGTTTCAGGCCGATAGTCATCAGGGAGTCGTTGTTGGCGGCGAGGTCCAGCCCGTTTTGCATCACCTGCAGAAAATCGGCTTCGTTGGCAATATGGTGGTCGGCAGGCGTTACCACCATGGAGGCATCGGGATTGCGGCCTAAAATCTTGTAGGCGGCATAGGCAATGCACGGCGCGGTATTGCGGCGTAGCGGCTCGCCCAGTATCTGTTCCGGACTGAAGTCCGGCAACTGTTCCTGCGTCAGGGCGGCATAGCTGGCGCCGGTAACGATGAAAATGTTTTCTTTCGGAATAATTTTGGCGAAACGCTCAACGGTTTGCTGTAAAAACGACTTCCCGGTGCCAAGGATATCCAAAAACTGTTTCGGGCGCGATTCACGGCTTACAGGCCAAAAGCGGCTTCCTGCGCCGCCTGCCATAATAATACAATATCGGTTACTCATTTTAAGTCGGTTTTTCTACAAATATACAAAAAAAAATCAACTTTTTTTCCACTGGAAATAGCCGATAACGGAGGCTATGCTGTAAATAAAATAAAGGATAGCGGTAGGTTCCAGCCCGCGCCAAAGGTAAAGCCCGGCAGAAATCATATTGACCGCCAGCCAGACGAACCATTGTTCGATAAGTTTATGCGCCAGCATCCACATGGCGGCGACGCTCAACGCGGTGGTAAGCGCGTCGCCGAAAGGAACGGGCGAGTCGGTGCATTGCCGCAGGACGTGCCACAGGCTAACGGTGAGCGCCGCCGCAATACCCGCCAGCGCCAGCGCCTGCGCACACGTAGTGCGGGAAACGGCAAAGGCCGCCGCCGCGCCCTCCGCCTGGCGGCGCAGCTTCCTGCGCCGCCACATCCACCATCCATACGCGCCGGCTAATATATAATAGCCGTTCAACGCCATATCGGCATAGAATTTCCCGTGATAAAAAATTACCACGTAAAAAGCGGAAGAGATAATCCCTGCGGCCCACAAGGCCGCCCGCTGCTTTATCTCCAGCCACAGGTAAACCAGGGCAAATAACGCCCCGGTGATTTCGATGAGCTGTAAGCCATACGTCATACGTTATAAGTTGTAAGTCATAAGTCGGGAGAAAAACGTTTAACGCCTAAAACCGTATCCCTATCTTCAGCATCCCGTTTCTCCCGGCTTGCGGGAAATAGCGGCGGTCCTGGTAATCGGTAACGCCGTCGGCGTCCACCGTACGGTCATATACAAAGGCCGACGAAGAATAATCAATGTTGAAAATATTATTGACCACCAATTGCACGAAACAGCCCACCCGGTCAAAGGTGAAATGATAACCTGCGTTGAAATTAAACGGCAAATAGGCTTCGAGCATCCGGTCGGCGCTGCCCGTGTTGTCATAATACTGCCTGCCCACATATTTTGCGGACACCGCGAGTTGCAGTTGCTTCACAGGCTCCACCTGCACCACGAGCCCCCCCGCCGCCGAAGGGGAATAGGCAATGTCAACCGACGAAAAATGTTCCTCCGCCTGCGCCGAATAATCGCTCAGATATACATAATTGGTATAGTCGATCAGTTTGTTCCGGCTCAGGCTAAGGTTCCCTTCTATCTTCACCCATTCAAAGCGTACAGCCGCCGAAAGCTCTATGCCGGCGCGGTAACTCTTCGGCGCGTTTTCCATAATCGGACGGTAAGAGTCGTTCACACGGCCGGTAGCTACGAGCTGGTCGCGGTAGCGCATATAATAAAGGTTCACCCCGGCCGTGAAGAAATCGTTGTTAAAGCGGTAGCCGGCCTCGGCGTCATAAAGCGTCTCGGCCGTAACGCGGTTGCGTTCCGTATTCTTAAGGTCGCTGCGGTTGGGCTCGCGGTGGAGCAGGGCATACGAAAGATATGCCTGATGCGCTGCGTTAGGCCGAAAGGTAATACCCACTTGCGGATTGAAAAAGTTCCACACATACGCAGTATCTAAAAATCCTTCGGGATATTCAAAATAGTCGTCGTCCTGCCCGTACAGTTTAAACTTCACGCAGCGGTATTGCAGGTCGCCGAACACCGACAGGCCGCCGGTGATATTGTACGCAGCTTTGGCAAAAAGGTTGGCTTCGGTTTTTGTACCCGTGTTGCCGTACCATGGGCGGTTGTAGTCAATGTTACCCGCATTGTGCTGCACCCACATAATTTTCCCGATATGGTCGCCCACATAGCGGTTGGCGCCGGCCGACAGGTTTACCTGCCACTTGCTGTCCGCGTAAATGCCCGACAGCTGCATGCCGTAGAAGTCATTGTCCAATCCTTTCCGGCGAATAAGGTCGCTTCTTTTATAGGTCCCCTGATCCGGAATGCCGTATTCCGACAGCTTTTTATTCTGCTTGTATTGCTCATAATAACCCAGCCCCTTGGTATAGTAAAGCGCCGAATTGAGCGTCCAGCGCTCACCCAGCCGCTGCAGGTAGTGCAGGTGGGCGTGCGTTTGCTGGTAGTTGTCCATTTCGTTATCGTAAAATTGCGTGCGGCCGTTCGCGTCAACGTATCGCCCCGACATATTGTAACGGCGGTTTGTTTCCAGCGAGTCGTAAGGCACGCCGTCGAAACTCAGGCGCGAATGTTCCTCTCCGTAGAGGAGCGTAGCTTTCAGCAAATATGTTTTACCCGCCCATCCGGCGCCGAGGCGGGCGCTCTGCTGCCGGCTTCCGCTGCGGTCGAGGTAGCCGTCGCTCGCCTGACTGTAATACTGTCCATCGAACGCTACGGTGTTAAACAGCTTGCCCGTGCCCAGGTTCAGCCCCACGTTCCGGGTGCCGAACGACCCGTAGGAACCGTTGAAACAGGCCGACGCCTTATCCGCCGGGTAGCCGGTGTAGATGTCCACCGCCCCGCCGAACGCGGCCGTGCCGAAGGCCGTGCTGCCCGCGCCCCGCTGTATGGTGAGCCACTGGGTCATCATGCCTAAGTTGGGAATGTTCACCCAAAACACCGACTGGCTCTCCGCATCATTGAGCGGAATCCCGTCAATGCTGATATTCGTACGCCCCGGATCAGTGCCGCGGATACGGAAGCTCGTGCTTCCCACGCCCGTTCCGTTGTCGGAATAGGATACCACGCCGGGCATCATCTCCAGCAAATACGGGATTTCCTTTCCCGCCTGCCGGTCGTTCTCGTTCCACCGGCGCACCCCTACCGAGAGGTCATGTTTGCCCTCCGGATAGGTGGCGCGCACCACCACGCTGTCCAACACGATTTGCGCCCGAAGCGCAAACGATGCAAGCACGAAGCCTGCCAAAAATAAAAAACCCTTTTTCATACTGAAAATTTTTAAAATATTTATAAAAAAGGGGGATGATGAAAAATTTACCAATTTCCCTACGGCAGCATTACCTGCATCAGGTTATAAGGGTATAATCTCAGCGCCGCAACTGCGGGCACCCCCAAGTTTGCGGTTGCAAAGATAATAAAAATTTATTACTGTAGCTGGAAGGTTATAACATTTCAGCTGCATAAATGACAAAAGACCGGGTTCGGAGAAAGCCCTTCCCTGTCCACCTGAAAGCGGTAGGGCAGGAGGGCGTCTTCGGCGGCGTAGCCTATGCCGATGCGGGGGGTAATGGTAATCGCTTCCGGCGGGATAACGATGCCGGCGTCTTCTATCCAGATGGTGGCGCCGGTGAGGGATGTGCCGGTTTGGGAATAATGCAGCCCCATGGCTTTTGCCAGTTTTCCCGGCCCGCTTAATAAACCGCCGGTGATTTTGCCCCTGCCGGTACGCTGCAACATTATTCCGACGCCGCCGGAGGCTATGGCGCCGCGAATTAAAACGGCATGGGGAATACCCGCCACATTCGTTACCACGTTAAAAAGCGAATAGATACCGTAGCATAAATAAATATAGGCATGCCCGCCTTCCCGGAACATCACTTCGGTACGTTTGGTACGGCGGCCGCCGTAAGCATGCGACGCCTTGTCGGTAATACCGGCATAGGCTTCCGTTTCGGTAATAATGGCTTTTGCCAGCCGGCCGTCAAAACGCGTGCAAAGCGTTTTTCCCAACAGTTCTTTACTGATTTGTACCACGTCGGGGCGGGTATAAAAAGCGGTTGTTAATTTCATGTAATAATCAGGTGGCTATTTTTGCAAACTTACTAAAATTTTACTGCACGGGAAAAAACCGCCGCACCTATTCACTATTGCGAAGGAAGTAAAGACACGGTTATTTCCGTAGGCACTGTAAGCAATGTCGTCAAGTTAAGCAAATGGTCGCCACTACGTGGCTGCCGTTTATCGCTTGCTTAACTTGACGACATTGGGATATAATCTGCAGGCAAAAACCGAAGAAATTATTATTGACAACACGATTATGCCCGGCAGGATGGAGTGTTCCGACCGAACAACAATGGACAGATATGCTTAGTGGTGTTGCTGCCAGTGGAAATGACGGAAAGATGTTATGCAGTCAATTATTTGGCGCCGGTACGGACATTTGGGGATTTCCTGCCACCAATACCCATTATTATAGTGGAAGTGGCATGGATAGCGCTGAGGGAGTTTATATATGGTCGGCTGCAAGCAGCAAATGGGCGGAAATTCGTCCCGGCAAAGGCGCCATTGGATCAGCTTCTACTGGCTATGCAGGTACCCTTTATATAAGGATGCTTTTATTAAACAATATACCTATATGGAGGGATATTGTTTAAATAAACTACATTCGTGGCACATTGCAAAGCCATTTATATAAAGGCATTATCGTAATTTGTTTTACTGACGTAACGATCATATCCTCAGCATCTTTTGTGAGAAGTAACGACTGCTTCGTTTTTAAGTTATCCATGGCTTCTGTCAAGCCGTCTATTTCCCGTTTTTTTATGCTGCCGTCCGATAAATCGTATGACACATTTAACAATTGAATGCCTTTTGGCGTTTCAATACAGAAATCAACCTCCTTTCGTACTTTATAGTAAAACAGTTCTTTATATATACGCCGTAAATGGAGAAAAACGACATTTTCATATTGTTTTCCTTTGTCGGCGTTAAATCTATGCAAATTATAGAACCCGCTATCAACCACATATATTTTTTTTTGGATTCACTTGTTGTTCTTTATAAGACTTACGATACACCGGTATTGAAAAGAGGGAGTAATTTTCCTGAAAATAATCGAAATAGTCATACAGCGTGTTGCGCGAAACCTCCAATCCCATTGATTTAAAAGTATTCATTGTTTTGCTCATGCTTAATAGAGTGGCAGGATTTATCATGCAATGCCGTAAAAAACCTTCACCAAAAATTGATTAGAAATTTTGTAGCGTTCTATCAAGTCCTTATACAAAATCAGATTAAAATATTCATTTAAAGTGGGTAAATGCAATTCCTTGGGCTGTTTTACCAATTCGGGGAATCCGCCGTAAAACAAATAATTTTCTAACGCTCTCACTATTTTAGGCCGCCAGTGAGCGCTATAATAGTCGGGTTTTATTTTATAAAATGACAGGGATTCTGTAAACGACAAGGGCAAAAAAAGAAATGGCAAACCGCGACCGAAAATAAGTTAACACTACCCTTATTCTCCAATTTTTGGTATAATTGTTATCAAAAATCTTTGATTTGCGGGTGGACGATCGGGTTTATCTCTTGGAATACCCTTGACGCCACTCCCTGCAATTATAATTTCGCAATTTTTGAGCTTGTCCAAGCCAATCTTATTCACTTTCCAAAAGTTGACTAAAGATTGTGCTCTGTGATAACTTAAGTCGTCGTTCCCTCTCCAACCGTCATTTGACGCTTGCCCTTCGACTACGATAAGGTATTTTATATTTTTTTCTTCAGGATATTTTAAAATTAATTCTTTTATTGCTTTTCCTGCTTTTAACAAATCGGCTTGCTTGTTAGGAATTATTTTAGTAATATCATGTTTCCCTTTGGGAAATAAAAAAGATATATTCAAAATGTGTTTCTTGTTTATTGCATCATAATGAAAATATTTTTTATCAATGTTATTTACTGTTTTTTCAATTTCCTCAATTTTTTTGAGTCTTTCTTTGGAAATAGATAAGGTATCATTGATTTTTTTGAGTTCTTCTATTTCTTTAATCAGATTATTCTGTGTTGAAAATACAAGAATAAACAGCACAAACATTACAAAGAATAAACTTGTCATAAGGTCGGAGTAACTTAACCAAAAAAAATCACGTTTTTTTTCATTTGATTGTCTCATACCTAACTTTCTTTAGTTTTATCAGTTTCTTAATCCTTTTATTGCTTTTACTAAAGCCTCATTAGCTTCAAGCGTATCTTTTTGAGTATTTTTCCTTATTTCCTTAATTGTATCGATTAATTCAATATTAGTTTCAAGAATTTTTTGTTGGGTCTCCTTAAAATCGTTCCTTAATCCAACAATTTGTTCTTGTAATACTAAAAATTCTTCTTTCTGAATATTTGAATTTGCAACGAAAATTTGCATATATCTTTCAATTTCTGCAATTTCATTAGACAGACCATTATTATTCTCAACAAATCCTCTTACCTGTTCTGTTTGTTCTTTGAAGTAGCTATATAATTCCTGATAAACTTTCCTTACATCTTGATTTAATTCATCTATTTGTTGCCTCCATACTTCTCGGTGGTCATTAATGGTTGGAAAATGTTTTTCTAAAGAATTCTTGAATTGTTTTTGTAGTTCTATTGTTGCCAGCGTGTTGTTGCTAATCTCCTTTAAGTTGAAATTAAAATCCTTAAAATTGTCAATCACCAATTTCATTTCCTGTGTCACTTCGCCCGTTTTATCAACATAATTATTTAATCCTTTTTGATAATCTATAAATTTTTCGAGGTGTTGGGATGATTCGTGTAAATTATTGAACGTTTTTGCAATCGTTACTGCAGTGCGAGTTAGGCTTAGTTTGTTTATTTCCTCCAACACAAGTTTTTGGTTATTTAGATTTTCGTTCAATATTTGTCCTGATACTGCATAATCATTCATGTTCTCTCCGAATTTTTGGATAAAATGGTTCAAGACATCTCTGAGTGTTCCTAATGATTTCGCAACTCCTGTATTTAAAGTTGGTAATAATTCACGCTGCAGTAAATCGTAATAATTATTTTTATCTGTATCATTTTTATAGGTTGCAGATTTATATATTACTGAATTTATAACTGTAAATATCAAACCCGCTAAACTTGCGGACATGGCTGTAATCACACCATTCAATAATTGACCGATGCCATTTGTCGAAATACTTACTTCTTTTGCTGCATCTATGCCGAAAAGCCCTATAATAATACCTACAAAAGTGCCACCTAAACCTATATACAGAGGAATATTTATTAAATTACCAATTTCGGTATCAAATTTTCCCAACTGACGTTCGCAAATATCTTTCAAAATTCCGAAATCTGCTGCTGCTCCTTTGTTTTTGTATAAATAGTCATTGGTTGATTGGGTAATATTGAAGAAACGTTTATTTTCTTTTGGTGAGTCTAAGAGGTCAACCGTTTCTTCCGGGTTATCCATCATAACCCTTTTTATCTTAATGTTAACTGTGTTTGGGAAAAAGTTTTTGAAGTTTTTTATTTTTTTCAAAACATGAACAAATACAAAGACTTGTAAGGCAATTAACGCGATAATAAAAATGATTTCAAATGTTGCCATATTATTGAATTTATGAATTAAACAAACTTGGATGATTTGGCACTTGTTTTTAATTTTTTCTCTATTTTCGGCTGCCTAAATGTCAAATGTAGCCAATTCAGGATATTTTTTTATCAAATACTTTTTTACTAGGCCCGCATGCGATAATGGCTTTGTGAAATTTTCCAAATCTTCATTCGTATTGTAGTCAAGCAAAACCAAGTCTTGCTTTGTTACAAAATATTTCAACACTTCTACAATATCATTCACTTTATTATCAAGCACCCATGTATAAGCACGTAAATAGATTTTTTTACGAGCAGTAGCATAATCAAGCAGATCTTCACCGTCAACCCCATTGCGATGCCCTAACGGTTTGCCAAACTTTCTTACGGTTCGTTTTATGCCTTTCATATTTTTAATTTCAAATTTAGAGCGATCAATATTTTCGGTTTCAAAAACTTTCAATCCCTGCCAAATACCCTCAACCGACATTGCGTAATACTCAGTCGGATACGGTGGGATAGGTATATTCCCGTGCGGATAAAATGGACTGAGTTTTACCCATGGCCATTCGCCTTTTGAAGTTATATCTAATATTAGTGCATTGGGATATTTGTCCAAAAGCGTTTTCTCTTTTTTCTTTTTGTTTTCTATATAAATCATAATCTAAAAATCGTTTATATTTGTAATGTATTTTTCTGGTATCCATGTTTTTACAAGTACTTCAGCTTGATTGTAAGGTTTCTCTTCATTGGTCAAATTATAGTGCTTTACGCGTTTAGCCTTTTTCAAAATATCAAACCTAACATTTTTTAGATCTTGAATTTTACTGCCAATATTAGGTTTGTAAGAGGAATGAGCAGCTGCATTTTTATCTGCAAACTCTGTATGGTGTAAATATACGACTTCTATACTAATTTCTAACCATACAACATTTGAAATTCTCCCATCTCTTTGTGCTACATAATACATTGGATGTTCTTTTGAAAATGCAACTCTGACATAATCTCTTTTATTATTCATTCCATCATTCTTTCTTGAATCTATGCTACCGCCTGGTTTAGGTATTACTATATTTTGTTTATCACAATAATACCAAGAATATAATCCGCCATATTGCCTTATTGATTTAATATTAGCTCTATCAGTAAAATGATATAAGATAGTTATGCCGTTTTGCTCTAAAAGCTGTTCAAATTCTTTCCAATTTTCTTTCTTGACAAGAAGCGCTTCTAATGCCTTTCTTTCTAAAATTCGACGTTCTCCGTCTTTTAATTTGTGTTTTATTTTTTCTAACCATCTAAGAATGTCTTCATCAGATGTCTTTATTCGTTTTTTAATTTGAGCGACTAATAACTTTGCATCATCTAATTTATCTTGTCCGATTAATGTTTCTACTTCTGTTAATTTTTTTCTTATCTCTTGTAGATCATCCCTGTTTTGAAACTGACTTAATAGATTGTTTTTATTGAGTAGATTTTCAAAATCTTGTATTGGCCTTGGCTTGTAAACAAGAACCGGCATTTTTCGTTTTGCTTTTCCCTTAGCAAGCTGATTCAATTTTTCAACAGATTCATTAATTTTAGAAATATTAGGCTTTTCTGTTGCCTTAATACTCTGTAATTTTCCCTCAAGATTTCTTTTTTTACTGTCAAGTACTTGAATTTCTGCGCTTAATCTTTCTATTGCTTTAATTATTTGCCCTCTTCTTGCTTCGTCTTGAGTAGATTGGATTATTCTAACAATAGTTTTACTTTCTTTTGAATTCTCCCAAATCGCAGATACTATTGAAACTATTTCTCCATTATCAGGTAAAGGACGTTTAGAAAACAATTTTTTAATTTTATGCCATATTCGTTTTACGTAATCATTCATTCTCCTTTAATTTTTATGATTGTGTTACAGAAGCTTCCGGGTTCTTCCTGCCTCTTAGGCGTGCTGGCTCTGCCGGTATGCGCAGGCGGTTGTCCGCCTAATTGAGCAAGAGCAGTCGGAGCCGTTCTCATCCGCCGTATTAGTGTTTGCAAATGACTGTAGTTGACGGCAAAATTCAAATTTTGTCCGCCGGAGTGGATGAGTGTCGCTATTCCCACTACTTCGCCCACGC
This sequence comes from Prevotellaceae bacterium, assembly GCA_031290935.1. Lineage (GTDB taxonomy): Bacteria > Bacteroidota > Bacteroidia > Bacteroidales > UBA932 > JAIRKX01. Next base: position 16,350 of record JAISLK010000012.1, read on the forward strand.
GGTTTATTATTGGTCCACCGCTGCTCCCTTGAGAAATAGGGGCGGTAATTTGTATAAATGTTAAATTATCCAATGTTCTTACTGCGCTTACAATGCCGTCCGAGATTGTGCCCTCCATGCCTTGCGGCGCACCGATAGCATAAATAATTTGGCCCGTGGTCACGTTTCCGTGGGCTAACCTTAACGGTGTTCTTGGCGCCCCTGTTACTTTCAATAAAATGAGATCGGCACTTTTATCCACCGCCACATATCCGGTTACATTGACTTGTGTAGAAGTATTTGTTAGTACACATTTTGCATTAGTCGCCCCTTCTATTACATGATAGTTGGTGGCGACTACGTTAGGCGCCACATAAAATCCGGAGCCAAGTGCCTCGGCATCGGTGATGATGGTGACTGTTGATTTTACTACTTGCCGGTATATTTCAGCGGGAGATAATATGCGAGACTGTGCAACCGTAACGGTTGTACAGCATAATAATATGTAAATACTAAAAAATAATTTTCTCATAAACATGTTTAGGTTTCTACCAAGACTATCTTTTCTTAACCGACAAACACAACATAAAACTATCTTATATGATTGCGATGTTTAACAATCATGTTTGATAGAAAAAATGAACAAAGAATTTGTTCTAAAGGAAATTGGATTAAAAATCAGGAAAATACGAAATGAAAAGAATTTGTCATTAGTAGAATTTTCTGATAAATTGGATATTGAATATAATAATTTAATAAGAATAGAAAAAGGGCGAACTAATTTGACCATTGGAACATTACTGAAAATTTGCGAAGCGTTGGATGTAAATTTGACAACCATCGTAGATGTGGAAGCAGGCTATTTCATCAAAGATAAGTACGACTTGGGAACTAAGTTCAAATAGTAACTGCAACTGAGATAGGACAAAATAGTGTTTTTGGGGTACCTCAAAAACATAATGAAGGAAAAGTCTTATTTAGTTGTATATGAAAACAAAAAATATTTAATTTAAGATAAAGATACACAATTTCACGGATATTGGAAGTTGGATGTACCGGATTGTATTTGCTTGTGCCTTGAAATACTATTGCATTTGATACTTGAATCTATCCATTAAACACCTTAAAGGGGGGATAACAGCCAATCAGGAACTATTTACTATCTTTGCCAGCCAAAATAAATTTCAAGCTATGGCAGACGAAAAGATCATTTTTTCTATGAACGGCGTCGGGAAAATACTCCCGGCCAACAATAAGGCGATATTAAAAGACATTTACCTGTCGTTTTTCTACGGCGCAAAAATCGGCATTATCGGGCTAAACGGCTCGGGGAAATCCACGTTGCTGAAAATTATTGCCGGCGTTGAAAAAGCCTACCAGGGCGAAGTAGTGTGGGCGCCGGGCTATACGGTGGGCTACCTTGAACAGGAACCGCAGTTAGATGACGCCAAGACCGTCCGCGAAATCGTCGAGGAAGGCGTGCAGGAGACGGTGGATTTGCTCCGCGCATACGACGCCGTCAACGCCCGGTTCGCCGAGCCGCTGGACGACGACGAAATGGCGAAGCTCATTGAGCGGCAGGGCGAATTAACAGAGAAAATCGAACAGGCGGGCGGCTGGGAACTCGACGCCAAGCTGGAACGCGCGATGGACGCTCTGCAATGCCCCGACGGCGCTACGCCGGTGCGGCACCTCAGCGGGGGCGAACGCCGGCGGGTGGCGCTATGCCGCCTGCTGCTGCGCGAACCCGCCGTCCTCCTGCTCGACGAACCGACCAACCACCTTGACGCCGAAAGCATCCGGTGGCTCGAAGCCCATTTACAGCAGTACAAAGGCACGGTGATTGCCGTAACGCACGACCGCTATTTCCTGGACAACGTCGCGGGCTGGATGCTGGAACTTGACCGCGGTGAAGGGATTCCCTGGAAGGGAAATTATTCGTCGTGGCTGGACCAAAAGTCGAAACGCCTGGCGCAGGAAGAAAAGCAGGAAAGCAAACGCCGCAAGACCCTCGAACGCGAATTGGAATGGGTGCGGATGTCGCCCAAAGCGCGGCAGGCAAAATCGAAAGCGCGATTGGGCGCGTATGAAAAACTGCTGAACGAAGACGGCAAACAAAAAGACGAACGCCTTGAAATATATATTCCCAACGGCCCGCGTTTGGGCGAAAAGGTCATTGACGCGCAGGGCGTGGCAAAAGCTTTCGACGGGCGGCTGCTGTTTGAGCAGTTGAATTTCCGGCTGCCGCCGGCGGGTATTGTCGGCGTCATTGGCCCGAACGGCGCAGGAAAGACCACGCTGTTCCGTTTAATTATGGGGCTGGAAACGCCGGACGCCGGCGCGTTCAGCGTGGGGGAAACGGTGAAAATCGCCTATGTGGACCAGCAGCACCGGCAAATCGACCCTGATAAGACCGTTTTTGAAACCATCGCGGAGAACAGCGAACTCATCCGGCTGGGCAACCGCGAGGTCAATGCGCGGGCGTATGTGTCGCGCTTCAACTTTTCCGGCGCCGACCAGGAAAAGAAATGCGGCGTCCTCAGTGGCGGCGAGCGCAACCGGCTGCACCTTGCGCTGACGTTGAAAGAAGAAGCCAACGTGCTGCTCCTCGACGAACCGACCAACGACGTAGATGTAAATACCATTCGCGCGCTCGAAGAGGGGTTGGAGAATTTTGCGGGTTGCGCCGTCGTCATTTCCCACGACCGCTGGTTTCTTGACCGCGTGGCTACGCACATCCTCGCTTTCGAGGGGGATTCGCAGGTTTATTTCTTTGAAGGCAGCTATTCGGAATACGAGGAAAATAAACGCAAACGCCTGGGCGATGTGACGCCAAAACGGTTTAAGTATAAAAAATTGATGTGATGATGTGATGATGTGATGATGTGATGATGTGATGATGTGATGATGTGATGATGTGATGATGTGATGATGTGATGATGTGATGAACAGCGATAACTATATACTGTCAAACAGAGCGGCGCCCATCCCCCCCTCCTTCGGAGGGGGAAGGGGGGAGGTGGAGCTGATGGCACCGGCGGGCAATTTCGAATGCCTTGCGGCGGCAGCGCAGGGCGGGGCGGACGCCGTGTATTTCGGAGTGGGTAAGCTGAACATGCGGGCGCGGTCGGCCAATAATTTCTTGCCGGATGATTTGGCGCGTATCACGGGCTTCTGCCGCCGGCGACATATCCGCTCCTACCTTACGGTGAATACCATATTATATGACGACGAACTCGACGAGATGCGCCGCATCATTGATTTGGCAAAGCAGGCGGGCGTTTCGGCGATTATTGCGTCGGACATCGCGGCGATTCGCTACGCCCGCCGGCAGGGCATCGAAGTGCATATATCCACGCAACTCAATATAACCAATATCGAAGCGGTGCGTTTCTACGCGCAGTTTGCCGACGTGGTAGTGCTGTCGCGCGAACTGTCGCTGGACAGGATAGGCCGCATCTATTCGCAAATCATGGCGGAGCCTGTTACCGGCCCCGGCGGGAAGCCGGTGCGCATCGAGCTGTTCTGCCACGGCGCATTGTGCATGGCCGTATCCGGCAAATGTTACCTCAGCCTGCATGAACACAACGCCTCTGCCAACCGCGGCGCCTGCTACCAGGTATGCCGGCGCGGCTACACGGTTACGGACAACGAAACCGGCCGCCGGCTGGCTATCGACAACCAGTACATCATGTCGCCGAAAGACCTTTGCACCGTCGGCTTCCTGGACAAGCTGCTGAACGCCGGCGTGCGCGTCCTCAAAATCGAAGGCCGCGCCCGCTCCGCCGATTATGTGCAAACCGTAACTTCCTGCTACCGCCGCGCGATAGATGCGCTCTCCGCCGGCGAATATACGCCGCAGCTGGCGGAAGAACTGTCCGGGGAACTGAAAACCGTGTTCAACCGCGGCTTCTGGGACGGCTACTACCAGGGGGCGTTGCTCGGCGAATGGAGCGAAGCCTATGGCAACAAAGCCACCCGGCGGAAAGAATACGTCGGCAAAGCCACCAATTATTTCAACCGGCCGGGCGTGGCGGAGTTTTTAATTGAAACCGGCGAACTGTCTGCCGGCGACGAGGCGTTGATTATCGGCCCCACCACCGGCGTGGTGCGCATTTCCGTTACGGAAATCCGGGTAGCGTTGCAACCCGTGGCGAAAGCCGTCAAGGGCGACGCCTGCTCCATCGCCGTTCCCGAAAAAATCCGCCGCGCCGATAAACTGTACAAAGTTGTCCATTAAAAAAAAAATTGTAACTTTGCCTCCTGAACTAAAAATTAAACAATGGGAAATATGGCACGCGAGCAAGAACAACAGCCGATGAGCAATATCAACCGGATTTGCCAGGGCACGGAAGTTATTGGAAACATTAATACCCCCGGCGATATTCGTTTAGACGGGTTTTTAGAAGGCAATATCACCGCCAAAGGCAAGGTGGTTGTCGGGAATACCGGAAAAACCAAAGGGGAAATCACCGGCCGCACCACCGATATTTTCGGGCACGTGGAAGGTTCGTTGAACATCACGGAAATCATCAGCCTGAAAAGCACCTCCAATGTAAAAGGCAGCATTGTTACGTCAAAAATCAGTATAGAAGCCGGCGCCATATTCAACGGCACCTGCACCATGTCGGACGCGAAAGCGGACGCCGCTCCCCCGAAAAAATAATGGCTGCTCCGGAACGATATTTTATTTCCTATAATCTCAACGGTATCCGGTCGGCAGAGGCAAAAGGGCTGCACACGTGGCTGCAAAAAGAAAATCCCGACGTCCTGTGCATCCAGGAATCCAAAGCGCAAAACCAGCAAATTAATATTGCTCCCTACGAAAGCATGGGCTACCACTGCTTCCTGCATCCCGCACAGAAAAAGGGCTACAGCGGCACCGGCATCTTTTCCAAACAACCGCCCGACAAGGTGGTTTACGGCATCGGCATCCCGCGTTACGATACGGAAGGCCGCCTCATCCGCGCCGACTACGGCGATATAACGCTTATCTGCTCCTATTTCCCGTCGGGAACCATGGGCGAAGAACGGCAACGGTTCAAAATGGATTACCTCGCCGATTTCCTGAAATACATTTTGCAGCTCCGCCGGGAACGCCCGAAAATTATTATCACCGGCGACTTCAACATTAGCCACAAACCTCTTGACATCAACAACCCCAAAGCGCACGAAAAAATGTCGGGCTACCTCCCCGAAGAACGCGCATGGCTGGACGCCCTGCAAGCCGGCGGGTTTATAGACACCTTCCGCGTTTTCCACCCCGGGGAAGCGGAACGCTACAGCTGGTGGAGCCATTTTGCCCAATCCCGCGCCCGCAACATCGGCTGGCGGCTGGATTATTTCTGGGTAACCGAAAACCTCCGCCCCCGCCTGCTCGACGCCGACATCCTCAAAGACGCCGTACACTCCGACCACTGCCCCGTAACGCTGAAACTGCTGAGTTAGAAATTATGAGTGATGAGTTATGAACTGGCGCGCGCCAGCCAGCGCATACCTCATATATCAAAAAGGTCGCCACGCAGTGGCGGAACTATGCTGAATGACGCAGCGACATCCGCACAGCCTGCTGTGTGATACCCGCACAGCCTGCTGTGTGACATCCGCACAGCCTGCTGTGTGACATCCGCACAGCCTGCTGTGTGACACCCGCACAGCCTGCTGTGTGACATCCGCACAGCCTGCTGTGTGACGCCCGCACAGCCTGCTGTGTGACGCCCGCACAGCCTGCTGTGTGACACCCGCACAGCCTGCCACCTTCCCAACGCTAAAACAATGTAATATGCCTGTAATAAATAATTCATCCGTGAATCGTAAATATTTGTTATCTTTGCGCACAAAAAAATATATATTCTATGGATTTATCCTTATTTTTAGTGGTGTTACTGACGGCGATAGCATTGGTAGTGGCGGCTATGGTGATTGCGCGGCTCATCTCGCCGCGTTCCTACAACAAGCAGAAAGCGGAGGCCTACGAATGTGGTATTCCCACGCGCGGCCACTCGTGGATGCAGTTCCATGCGGGCTATTACCTGTTTGCTATTTTATTCCTGATGTTCGACGTGGAAACCGTGCTGCTCTTTCCCTGGGCGGCGTCGGTCAGAGCCATGGGCGTGGACGGGTTGCTCACGGTATTGTTCTTTTTATTAATCTTAATTCTTGGATTGGCATACGCTTGGAAAAAAGGAGCTTTGGAATGGAAGTGAAAATTAAATCGATGAAATATGAAGATTTCAAGGACAACGAGGCCTTGGAACAACTTCGCGCCGCCGGCACGAATATTATCATGGGCAGCCTCGACCAGCTGATTAACTGGGGACGCTCCAATTCGTTGTGGCCGCTGACGTTTGCCACCAGCTGCTGCGGCATTGAATACATGGCGGTGGGCGCTGCCCGCTACGACTTTTCCCGGTTTGGGTTTGAAGTAACCCGCGCCAGCCCGCGCCAGGCCGATTTTATTATGGTGGCCGGCACTATTGTGCACAAAATGGCGCCGGTGCTCAAGCGCCTGTACGACCAGATGGCAGAGCCGAAATATGTAATTGCCATGGGCGCATGCGCCATATCGGGCGGGCCGTTCAAGGATTCGTACCACGTAGTAAAAGGGGTGGATACGATTATCCCCGTGGATGTGTACATGCCCGGCTGTCCGCCGCGCCCCGAGGCGTTGCTCTATGCCCTGATGCAGCTGCAGCGGAAGGTGAAGGTCGAAAAATTCTTCGGCGGCGTGAACCGGAAAGAGAAGCACCCGGAAGATACGAAATAATATGAAAAATTTAATAGTGAAGTTCAGTAATGTAGGTGATAAAATCTTCACTTTGCGCGGCGAGAAAGTAATCCTCGACAGCGATGTGGCGGAGCTTTACGAAGTAGAAACAAAGCGTGTCAACGAGGCTATAAAAAATAATCCGGATAAATTTCCGAAAGGCTACGTATTACAGTTATCGAAACAGGAATGGTACGATAGGAGAAAAATATTGTTGTCAACAAAAAGCGGCGATTCAGAAAATTATGGCCAACCGGTCGAAAATTTCGACCGGTTGGGTCATCGCAAACATAGCAGTGTCCTTCCCAAAGCTTTTACGGAAAAAGGGCTTTATATGCTTGCGACGATATTAAAAAGCCCTGCGGCTACGCAGACCACTATCGCTATTGTGGAAACATTTGCGAAAATACGCGAATTGTCGCGCACGGTAGCCGCATTAGCGGAGTCGCCGGAAGAGTTTAAACAGAAAACCCTCATGCAAAAAGGCGGAGACATTATCGCCGATATTTTAGACAGTGATTTGAAAGTAACCGGTACGGAAACAAGCATTGAACTGAATTTTGCCCTGCTAAAAATAAAGCATACCATTAAACAAGAAAAAAACAAAAGCCAATGACAACTATAAAAGATAAGATATTGTCTGTTGCGCCGGAAGCGGTGTTCGACGAAGCAGCGATACCTGCCGTAACCGTTCCGGCGGAACGCTATCACCAACTGGCGCACTACCTGCGCCACGACGCCGACCTGCAGTTCGACTACTTGCTTTGCATGACCGGCATGGACTGGGGCGATACGCTGGGCGTAGTCAATTTGCTGGAATCAACGGTACATTCACATTCGCTGTTTCTGAAAACGGCTGTTGCAGACCGCGAAAATCCCGCCATTCCTTCGCTGTCGGACATCTGGGAAACCGCCATACTGAACGAGCGCGAGGTGTTCGACTATTTCGGCATCCGCTTTACCGGACACCCGGATATGCGCCGCATCTTTCTGCGCAACGACTGGGTGGGCTATCCGCTTCGCAAGGATTATAACGCCGACGAGGCCGTTAACCCTGTGCGGTTAGAAAGCGAGGAACTGCTCGACACGACTACGACGTACGACGCAGCGGCCGGTGGAAAAACGGAAGCACATTCGCGCGCTGTGTTTGAAGAGGAAGAATATGTGGTGAACATTGGGCCGCAGCACCCCGCCACGCACGGAGTGCTTCACTTCCGTGTATCACTGGCGGGCGAGACGGTGAAAAAAGTGGATGTGAATTGCGGATACATTCACCGCGGCATCGAGAAAATGTGCGAAAGCCTCACTTACCCGCAAACGCTGGGTTACACCGACCGGCTGGATTATCTGGGGTCGCACCAAAACCGCCATGCGCTGTGCCTGTGCATTGAGGAAGCGCTGGGCTTGGAAATCCCCGACCGCGTAAAGGTCATCCGCACGATTATGGACGAGCTGCAACGCCTGTCGTCGCACTTGTTGTTCTGGTCGTGCCTGTGCATGGACTTGGGCGCGCTGACGGCGTTCTTCTACGGTTTCCGCGACCGCGAAAAGGTGCTGAACATGATGGAGGAAACAACCGGCGGCCGCCTGATTCAAAACTACAACGTGATTGGCGGCGTGATGAACGATATTCATCCGAACTTAATCAAGCGCATCAAGGAATTTATCAAATACCTGCCGCCGATGTTGAAGGAATATCGCGATGTGTTCACCGGCAATGTGATTGCGCAACAGCGGATGAAAGGCATTGGCGTGCTTGCGAAAGATACGGCGGTGGCATTTGGCGTCACCGGCCCTTCGGG
>JAISLK010000013.1 GCA_031290935.1 Prevotellaceae bacterium
ATGGGGATGCGGCAGCAGTATGGTGAAGGCGCTGCCTTCGTGTTCTTTGCTCTGGATTTGTAAACTGCCCTGATGCAGCTTGACGATTTCGCGCGACAGGCTTAGTCCGATGCCGGTACCCCGGTCGTAACGCGCCTCTACCTAATTGCAGGGCGTTGATATAAACTGCTTCTATTAAGGCTATTCCTAACCTGTGCGATAGAGCAACTCTAACCTGTGTGATAGAACAACTCTAACCTATGCGTTAGAACAACTCTAACCTGTGCGTTAGAATTAAGCCCGCCGGTGTGCATGAAAGGCTCCTGGAGCGAAATCAGGAGCGCGGTGATTCCGTAATGCGATGTATCCTGCAGTCTTTAACTTTTGTCGGGAATAGCGATGGAGGGGTTTTTGCGTATCACTATTTTTTGTTCCGTACCGTTGCGCAAACGTTTAATGTTGTTGCGGTGCGTTACCAAAATCATCGCCGTGGCGAGCACGCTGAATATTTCGAGGGTCAACGGTTCATAAGTATCAATCAATACATCGAAAATCACAATCACGATAAGGGGAAAGGAAATGGCGGCAATGATAGAACTCAGCGAAACATAGCGGGTAATGAGCAGGGAAAGGACGAAAATGCCCAGCACTATCAACATCGCCGCCGGGAAGATGGCAAGGATGACGCCGCCAATGGTCGCCACGCCTTTGCCGCCCTTGAACGATGCAAAGAGAGGAAAGATATGCCCCAGTACAGCGGCTATGCCCAAAGCTATCTGGAAGCTTACAAAGGTATTGGACATAAACCGGTCGGGCGGTTCGGGATTTTTTTCCAGCGTGGTCAAGAGGATTAAGCATACCGCCGCGGCGCCTTTGGCAAAGTCCAGAATAAAAACAGGCGCGGCAGCTTTCCAGCCAAGCACGCGCAATATATTCGTCGCGCCTGCATTTTTACTGCCGTGTTCGCGTACATCTACGTTGTAAAACAATTTTCCAATCCATAAAGCATTGGAGACAGAACCAAGGATATAAGCAGAAATAATTAGCGCAATATATAAAAGCATGCTCGTATTTTTTTTGCAAAGATATAAAAGATTTATGGATTCAGGCTAACGCCGGCAGTCCTTGTTCTTCTATCAGCCGGAGCAATTCATTGACGGCTTCTTTTTCGGGAATGTTTTTTTTGACCGCATCCCTGCCTTTGTAGAGGGTGATTTTACCGGGGCCGGCGCCTACGTAGCCGATGTCGGCGTCCGCCATTTCGCCGGGGCCATTCACAATGCAGCCCATCACGGCAATTTTTGTTCCCGCCAGGTGCGCAGTGGCGGCGCGCACTTCCGCCAGCGTCTTTTGCAAGTCAAACAGGGTTCGCCCGCAGCCCGGGCAGGCAATGTATTCGGGCCTGGTAAACCGTACGCGCGTAGCCTGTAAAATGGCCAGGGCAATTTCTTCCGCCTGCGTATCCGGTATTTTTTTGCCGGCTATGGTGGCGGTGAGCTGCAAATCGCCGGCGTAGCCGTCGAGCAATAGCGGGGCTGTGCGGCAGGCGGCTTGCAGCCACAGTTCTTCGGCTGTGGCTGCGGCGCAATGGCAATATATTTTCGCCTGTTTTTCATGCGTGGTTTTTGAATCATACGGGAACTGCGGCGCCAGGCGAACCAGGGCCTTCGCTACGGGAATTTCATTTTCTGGCGGCTCTGTGAGCGATACGCGGAGGGTGTCGCCATAGCCTTCGGAGAGCAAGGCGCCGATACCTGCCGCCGATTTTATCCGTCCTTCCATGCCGTCGCCGGCTTCGGTAACGCCGAGGTGCAGCGGGTAAGTCATCGCCTCCTGCTCCATCTGCGCGGCCAACAGGCGGTATGCCGCTACCATGACGCGCGTATTGCTGGATTTCATGGACACGGCTACCTGTGAAAAGTTTTCGTTCCGGCAAATACGCAACAGTTCCATCGCCGATGCAACCATGCCTTCGGGCGTATCGCCGTAATGTTCTACCACCCGCGGGGCAAGCGAGCCGTGATTCACGCCGATGCGCAATGCCGTTTGGTGTTGCCGGCAACGGTGCAGTAATTCCTCCAGTTTTTGCGCAGCGTCCACAGCCGTTTTTGCAAAATTCCCGGGGTTGATACGCACCTTGTCCGCCACTGCTGCCGCCGCCAGCGCGACGCCGGCATTGAAATGCACATCGGCAATCAGCGGAATGGAAAAACCGTCGCGGCGCAGTTGCCGTTTAATTTCCGCCAACGCCTCTACCTCCCGCAAGCCTTGTGTGGTAAGGCGTACATAATCGGCGCCTGCCTGCGCCGCCTGCCTGCATTGGCGCACCGAAGCGGCAACAGCATGCGTCGGGGTATTGCACATGGTTTGTACACGTATCGGCCGGTTGCCGCCCATAGCAACGCCGCCAATAAGCACTTCATTGGTTTTTCGCCGTTGGTAAACAGGGGAGGGGTGATTCATTACAAAACAAAAAATACCGTTGCGGAGAGCAGCATTTGGGAAAGGCGGTTATACACGGTGTAGCCTTGAACATGGGGGTCGTAGAGATAGCCCAGCCCGATAGAATAGTTGAAATCAAATTGTATTTCCAGCGGGTGCAGCAGGAGCGCCAGGCCCGCGCCGAAGTGCAATCCGTAGTCGAAATGATTATACTCGAAATCGTCCGGCAAAAAGCCCGGCCGCAGCGCGACGCTTTGCGAACGCAGGATATACGAGCCGTACAGGCCGGCATTGGCCATTGCGCGGAGTTTCCATAATTCCAAATGAAACTGCGTTACAAACGGCACCTCCACCAACTGGAAATGCCGCGACGATACCCCCGCGAGGTCATATCCTTTTTCGGGATATTCCAGGTCGTAGTATTCCCTTATGTTACGCAAGTACCCCTTTTCGGAATAATTTATGCCGACTTGAATCCCCACCCATTTGCCGCTGTAATATTTATAGGTCAATCCGTAATTTTTCAAACTGCTGACATTGCCCAACTCTTCATGCCTTGTCGAAGATATGGTATTGACGCCATACCCGCCGGTGACGCCGATGAAATGCTGCGCCGCCGCTTTGCCGCCGGCCAGGCAACAGCAGCAAAGAATAATGATGGTTGTTTTTCTACTCTTCATCTCCTGTTTCCTGATTATGGGCTGCCGCTTCGTCCGGCGCGGGCATGAAAGGGGTAAATAATTTTTCCACATCCACACTTTGCGCTACATCCGAATTCTCGCGCAAAAGAAGCAGGTCGGACATTTCTGCAAACCGCATAATGGCGACCTTTTCGGGTTGTGTTTTCGTTTCCATTTTGCACGCGTCCCACACGCCGTTTTGATTGGCGTCTTCAATAAAACGCACTACATAACTTCCCGCCGGCAAATAATCGAACAGTATTTTGCCGGCTTTATCAATCGCCGCTTCCCGCAGCACGCGGTCTTTTTTCCCGTTTAGCAGTTGTACAATATAGTGCGCCGATACATTGGACAAGTCAAATGTAACATGGCAAAATTTATCCGGGTTGGGCGTGGTAAATTTATTTACAATCGTATCGTTCACCAGCCCGTACACGTCGGAAAAGGCTTCCGGCAATATTTCCAGCTCGTAACCGGTTACGGTTGCCCACTTCGCCTGCACGTAAAAGTGTAACCGCGACGCGGTATCGGATACCCACCGGAAAGGCTCTTTGGTACGGTTATTTTTCTCGTCTATTTTAAACAGGGTGATTTTAGCCGTATCTGTTTTTACAGGCAATGCATTAAATGCAATGCCAATGCCACGCTTCATTCCCAGCTGTTCGTTAAAAGTAATTTTCGGCTCTAATTTCGGAATTTCTTTCACCGTGTCATTTTTATTTTTCCTGCTTTTTTCCTGCGATACATTATCTTTTTTCAGGGAAAACAGCAGGTTCGCATCGGTAAGCGATAACTTATTTAACAAATCGGTTTTGAAATATTCTATCGACGCCCGCAATGTGTCGGGAACCGTTGCGCCGGTAAGCCAGTAAGTAAGCGTATCGCGAAAGCGGCTGTATTCAATCACGCAGTCCGCATCCTCAACGCCGTCTATCTGAAAGCACGTAATCTCCGGGTAGCGCTGATTGAATATTAACTGGAATTTCCGCTTCTCCAATTGCGGGTATTCCAGTAAAAACTGTTTGCGCACATTTTCGGCAGAAATCAGCAATACCCGTTCCACCGGTCGCGCTTCCAGCGCCGCGGTGTCTTTAGTGTCCGTGATTACAGGCAGCATGGATACGGTGTGTTCGGGGATGACCAGCGTATCCAGGAAAGCGATTCTTTCGCTCCCGGGGTCGTAGCGGTAATTGGAATTTTTATCTTCCAGCGCATACATGCGGTAGGCTTGCGGCGCAATGTTCTGCAAACCGAAATACCCCCATCCGTCCGTACGGGCGATAGCTATCGGCAATTCCTTGTACACGGCCGAATCGGACGAATTTTCGTAGAGCATCACCATTGCATGCTCCACCGGCTCCAAGGTATAGGCGTCGCGCACCACGCCGGTAAACGCCATGCTGTCGATGCTGCTGCCGGTAGAAAAGATAAACTTGTAAGGCGGGTATAAGTTGCCCTCGTTGTTATCCGCCAGCGAATTTCCAAAGTCTATCGTATAGGTTCTGTTAGAATAGAGCGTATCCTGAAAAATGACCTGTATGTTTTTCCCCCGTCTTTGCACCAAAGGTTTCCGCAACGACGGCGGGGACATCACTACATTTTTCGCTACCTCTTTTAACGCGATATATTCATTAAATGTCAGCTCAATTTTTTTGCCGCTAAAATCCGTGGCGTTTATTTTCGGCGTAGTTCCGAGCATCACCGGCGGGATAGTATCTTTCGGGCCGCCCGAAGGGCCTGCCTGCGTACTGGCGCAACGGCTGCAAAGGGATAACACAAACGCCGCGCCGGCTAACAAATACGCCGTTTTTTTTAAAAAGATACCGCTGTTCATGTGGTTTATTTAACCGTTATATCATAAGGCAAACGGGCATATATGCCGGGTTCCGTGATTTGCCGAAGGAAATACTCCATCGTTTGTATCTGTTCCGGCGCCTGCGTTTTTACGGCAATACTCCCATTGGTTAACGATTCCAGGATTTGTTCAAGCGGCGTTTTTTCCGCCGGTAATTCAATGAGCCGGTAATTTTCCACACCGGCCAGTTCGGAGGCTGCCGAAACAGCTTCTGTGATGCCGCCCAGTTCGTCGGCCAGCCCGAGCTTCACGGCGTCAATGCCGCTCCATATCCGGCCTTGCCCGATGGCGTCCACCTGCGCCGCCGGAAGGTCGCGCGCCTGCGCTATTTTATCAATAAATTGCGAATAGATAAATTCTACCGTTGCCTGCGTGGCTTCCCGTTCACGCGCCGTCATTGGCCGCATAACGCTTGGATAATCGGCGGAGGTATTACTCTTTGCTTCGTCCGCCGTAATGCCGAGGTGGTTGTTCAGCCCTTTTTTGACATTGGGAATTATGCCGAACACGCCGATAGAACCGGTAATGGAAGTAGGATTCACGATAATTTTATCGGCAGGCGCGGAAATCCAGTAACCGCCGGAAGCCGCGTAATTGCTCATGGATACAACCACCGGTTTTTTCTCTTTCAACAAGGAAAGTTCGCGGGCAATTATTTCCGACGCCTGTGCGCTGCCGCCCGGCGAATTTACGCGGAAGACCACCGCTTTAATAGCGTCGTCGTGGCGGAGAGCGCGTAAGGTGTTGGCAAAATTCCATGCAGTGATGTCCGTTTCGCCTTTGCCCATCGTTATTTCACCGTCGGCATAGACTACGGCTATCCGCTGCCGGCCGGCAGTTTGCTTGCGCGCCGCCCTTGTGTAGTCCTCCATATCTATTATTTCCAATTCTTTTTCGGAAGTAGCGCCGGACAGTTCGCAGAGCTTGTCCAGCAGTTCATCCTTATACAATAAAGCGTCCACCAGCCCGTTTTTCAAAGCGTCCTGCGCCGTCAGCAGTTCGAGGTTATCTATTAACGCATGTATTTTTTCCCGGTCTATTTGCCGTGCAGCGCAGATTTTTTCCAGCCGGTAGTCCCAAACGGAATGGATAAACGTCAGGTATTGCTCGCGGTTTTCGTCGCTCATTTTATCTAAAATGAAAGGCTCTACCGCGCTTTTGAATTTGCCGTGGCGGACAATCTGGAGTTCTACCTGCAATTTATCCAGCAACCCCTTATAAAACGTTACTTCGGCGCTTAATCCCGTCAAAGCCGCGTCGCCAAAGGGATTCAAATAAATCTTGTCGGCTACGGTAGCCAGATAATACGCCGATTGCGTATAATTGTCGCCGTATGCAATCACCGGCTTGCCCGATTCCTTGAATGTTTCCAGCGCCGCCCGGATTTCTTCCACATGCGCCATACCCGCTTGCATTTCGCTAAGGTCCAAATACACCATGTTAATGTGGGGGTCGGCGGCGGCATAGCGAATGTTTTTCAGGATATCGTTCAATCCGGTGCTGCGGGTCATGGACACAGCGGTTAGCCCCAGTTCCAGCTGCCCGCTCTTTGCACGCTCTGCCACCGGATGGTCAAGCATGATACGGAAAATACTGTTCGGCTGCACCGTTACCGGAGCCGTATCCGACGAAAAAATACTGCTGACAGCCACGATGAAGGATATTACCACTACCGAGAGGATTATTTCGGCAACCAGCACCCCGACGAACGAGGCCAAAACCATTTTGAAGAAACTTTTCATTGTCTTTAACACTTAATTCTTAATTTTTAATTGCCTTAATGCCGGGCAACTCGATGCCTTCCATATATTCGAGCAACGCGCCGCCGCCGGTGGATACATAGCTTACCTTGTCGGCAAAGCCCATTTGATTAACGGCGGCCACGCTGTCGCCACCGCCGACCAAAGAGTAGGCGCCTTTCACTGTAGCGTCGGCCACCATTTGCGCAACGGCTTTGGTGCCGCCGGCAAATTTGGGTATCTCAAACACGCCTACCGGGCCGTTCCATAAAATGGTTTTTGATGCTAAAATCACTTCTTTCCATTCTTCTACCGGCGCCGCCGCGTCCACGCCTTCCCAGCCGTCGGGAATTTCATTGATGCGGCCGATTTGCGTGTGCGCATCATTGCTGAACGCATCGGCTATCAGGACTTTTTCCGGCAAATAAACCGTTACGCCCAATTCTTTTGCCTTTTTCAAAATATCCAGCGCCAGCGCCTGCTGGTCGTCTTCACAAATAGAGTTGCCGATTTTCCCGCCCAGCGCTTTGATAAACGTAAAACTCATGCCGCCGCCGAGAATCAAATTATTCACACGCTTCAGCAGGCGTTCGATAATGGTAATCTTTGAAGACACTTTTGAGCCGCCGAGAATGGCGGTAAACGGCTCTTCCGGCGATTCCAGCACCTTGTCCACCGCTTTGATTTCGCCTTCCATCACATAGCCGAACAGCTTGTCGTCCGGGAAATACGCGGCGATTAACGCCGTGGAAGCGTGCGCACGGTGCGCCGTTCCGAAGGCGTCGTTAATATAGCAATCGCCATAGGACGCTAATTTTTTCACAAATGCCTGCTGCTTTTCTTTCACCGCGGCTTTGGCTGCTTTCTTTTGTTCGTCGCTGGCGTCTTCCGGCAGGTTGCGCGGCTTGCCTTCTTCTTCTTCATAGAAACGCAGGTTTTCCAGCACCAGCGCTTCGCCCGGCTTCAATGAAGCGGACAGCTCCGCTGCTTCTGCGCCCATACAGTCGGGCGCAAATTTTACTTTTATGCCTAATTTCTTTTCCACATCCGTTAAAATGTGTTTCAGCGAATACTTTTCGCCTGGCCCTTTGGGGCGTCCCAGGTGCGACATAATGATGAGCGAACCGCCGCCGGAGAGCACCTTCTTAAGCGTCGGGATGGCTGCGCGGATGCGGGTATCATCGGTAATCTCGAACCGTTCGTTCAGCGGAACATTGAAGTCCACGCGCACCAGTGCGCGTTTACCTTGGAAGTTGTACGTGTCAATTGTTTGCATAATATTTTATTTATGGTTTTTTAAAATGATGGACAAAGGTACGAAAAAATATTGATGTAATTAACGGGATGAATCTGATTAATGGGATTGATGGAATTAATGCGCGTAACTGTTTAATGTGATTAATGTGGCTGCCGCCCCCCTCACTGCCGACTCATTTTGCACTTGCGCAAACTCATTTTGCGCAAGTGCAAAGTCGGTTTGCACGAGCGCAAACTCATTTTGCGCAAGTGCAAACTCATTTTGCGCAAGTGCAAACTCATTTTGCGCAAGTGCAAAGTCATTTTTGCGCAAGCGCAAAGTCAGTTTGCACGAGCGCAAAGTCGGTTTGCGCAAGCGCAAAATGACATTGGTGAAGACCACAATGATATTGGTTAAGCGCAAAATGAGTTTGCAATGGGGGGGCGGCAGCCTGAAATCATGAAATCTTTAAATCACCCTGTTCCCCATCACCAGCTCCAGCGTTCCGCCGGCGGCGATGTCTTTGAAGTCGATATACCGGTTGTTATAGGGTTTCCCGTTGAGGAGGATGCGTTGGATGTATTTGTTCCCGGGGCTGTTATTGTGCGCCGTGACCGTGAAGACGCCGCCCTGGACTTTGATAACCGCTTTGTCGGGGATGGGGCTGCCGAAAATATATTTCCCGCCGGCCGGTTCTACCTGGTAAAAGCCCAGCGCCGAGAGTACATACCATGCCGATAGCTGCCCGGCGTCTTCGTTGCCCGGGAGGCCGTCCGGCGCGTTGCGGTACATGGTGGAGAGGATTTCCCGGACTTTCCCGGCGGTTTTCCATGCCTGCCCGACGCAGGAGTAGAGGTAGGCGATATGGTGGCTCGGTTCATTCCCGTGCGCATATTGTCCGATAAGCCCGGTGATGTCCGGCGAGGCGTGTTCGCCGAGCGAACCTTCGGCGATAAACAGCGAGTCCAGTTTTTCGATAAACCGTTCTCTGCTCCCGAAGCATTCCACCAGCCCCTGTATGTCGTGCGGGACGAGCCATGTATATTGCCAGGCATTGCCTTCGGTATAGTCGTTATCGCGGTGAACGGATTCAAACGGGTTGAACGGCTCGCGGAAGTTTCCTGCCGACGAGCGTCCGCGCATGAAGCCGGTGGCGCGGTCGAAGTAATTCGCATAGGATTTGCTGCTTTCGAGGAAAGCCCGGCAGTCGGCGGTTTTCCCCAGGGCTTGCGCCGCCTGCGCCACGCACCAGTCGGCAATGGCATATTCCATGCACTTCGACAGCCCTTCTTCTTCGAGGTCAAAGGGGATATAGCCATACTGTTTGCGGTAGCCCATTCCCCGCTCGTTGAGCAGGGCGGAGGTCCTCATCGCTTCGTAGGCCTCTTCGCGGTCGAAGCCGTCGTAGCCTTTCAGCAGCGCATCGGCTACTACCGGGATGCCCGGGTTGCCGACCATGCAATCTGTTTCGCAGCCCATCAGGTGCCACACGGGCAATTTGCCCTGCTGCCGGTAAATCGCCAGCATGCTATGGATAATGTCGTTGATTTTTTCCGGGTGGATAATCGTCATCAGCGGATGCGCCGCGCGGTAGGTATCCCACAGCGAGAAGGTGGTATAGTTCTTGAACCCGGCGCTGGTATGGATATTCCCGTCGGCGCCGCGGTAGTCGTTGTTAACGTCGCAAAATTCCGAAGGCGCAATCATGGTATGGTATAATGCGGTGTAGAAGGTGCGTTTCACCTGTTCGTCGCCGGTAATGAATACGATTTTCCCCAGCTCTTCGTTCCATGCTTCATCTGCATCCCTTACGGTTTGCTCAAAATCCCATCCCGGCAGTTCTGCCTGCATGTTTAATTTGGCATTTTCGATGCTTACCGGCGACAGGGCGACTTTTACGTACACCGTTTCCCGTTCTGCAGTGTCGAAAGACGCCAGCCCGTATATACGCCCGCTTTTCTCCGCCGCCGCCGCCTTTTCCGGGGTAACGACGGTAAAGCGCTTTACCGGTTTGGACAAAACCGCCGTAAAGAATATGCGCTGGTCGCTCGCCCAGCCGGTGGAATAGCGGTAGCCCGATATCACCGTATCGCTTTCCTGAATAAGGTATCCTTCTACCGGCCTGTCCCAGCACTGCCCGTTATCGAGGTCAAAAATAATCGCAGCGCTGTCTGACGCGGGAAACGTGTATTTGTGGAACCCGGCGCGTTTGGTAGCCGTCAATTCCACATCCACATTGCAGCGGTCTAAATGCACGGCATAATAGCCCGGCCTTGCCTTTTCCGTAGCGCGGCGGAAGAGGGAAAACATCCCCGTGGAATAATCTCCCGCGACGCCCCTGCCCAGGGCGGTTTCGCCGACGGCCGGCATCAGATTGACGTCGCCCAAATCGCCGATGCCCGTCCCGCTGAGGTGCATGTGGCTAAACCCGATAATCGTGGAGTCGGAAATATGGTATCCCGAGCACCAGTCCCATGTTTGGGGAATATTCGACGGCCCCAGCTGCACCAGCCCGAACGGCACGCTGGCGCCCAAAAACACATGCCCATGCCCCCCCGTGCCGATATAGGGGTTGACGTATTGCGTAAAACTTTGCGGCCTGTCCGCCGGGCGCTGGCAGGATATAAATACGGGCAGGCAAAGCCATGCCCATGAAAGTTGTTTCAGTATCATAAAAAGCTATGTTGTACAATGAGGATTCAATAACGTTCGACCCATGCGCTGCCGTATTCCGGGTCAGTGCGTTTTAATACGGATAAAATTTCGTTTGCTTCGCGCTGGGTGGCATAGCGGAAGGAGCTTATTTTATAAGGGAGCTGCCCGCCGGTATTCACCAGGAGGCAACTGCAGCCGGCCTCTTCCTGTAACCTTTGCATGGCGGCTTTTGCTTCCTGTTCGTTAGCGTAAGCGCCGACCATGATATGGTATAAATTCATAGCGTTGGGGCGCCTGCTATTTGCCTTCTGGGTTTTATCAGCAGTCTTTTTCTTCACCGGGGCGGCAACCGGTTCTTCCGGTACGGGCGTTTCTGCCGGCGTTTCTGCCGGCGTTTGAACGGCGGCCGGCGGGGGTGTTTCTTTTTGTACCGTTGGTGCGGTGGTTTGCCGCGTCTGGCGGAGTGAATGGAGTGCCGCCTCTTCCCGTTCATAAAAAGCGAGGATGCTGCGCAGGATAAAAATGCCAGCGGCCAGCAATACCAATGCCAGCAGTATCCAGAAGACGATGCAACGGGTTCTCCGTTTTGGTTTATTTTCCGTATCCGGCCCGGGCCGGGAGGAGTATAATGGCGTTATCGGCGGCACAGATACCGGCGGCACAGATGCCGGCGGCACCGGATACAACAAAGGCGGGATGGGCGACGCAGGGGGCGACAGCGGCGTAACCACCGGCGCCGGGGTAAACGGTTCTATTTTTGGGAAACTCACCGGCGCAGGCGCGGGCGCGGGCGGTGCGGGCGGCGCCGTCGGCGTTTCGTCCGGCAGCGGCGCAACGTCCAGTTCCATTAAACCGAAAGATTCGGGTAATAAATTTATATCATCGTCTTTTTTGAAATAATAATCCCCGTCGGCAGTGATGCGCAGGGTACCGAAATCGGGAAATTCTATGCGCTTCCCTTCCCGCAGCAATGCGTCCAGTTCTTTGACGAAATGGGCTATTTGCTTTTTCGCGTCTTCTTCGGGGAGCATTGTTTTGGCCGCAAATTCTTTTTCCAAAAGGCCGTCGTTCCATAATTCGGAAGTACGGAAAATGACTGTTTTTTCAGGCGGCAACAGCCCCCTGCCGTTTTTTATAATAGCGGCAGGCCTGTACTCCGTGATAAAAGCGCCCAAACCGGGCAGGGAAATGCGATTATGCGTGCGCAACAGTTGCGCTAATAAATCGCCGATAAGGGAAAGACTTGCTGGCATAATTTTATTCAAGTTTTATAAAATTTTTGCAAAGATACTAATTATTTTAATTCCCGTTGTAGTGCATACATCTCATCACGGTAAACGGCGGCGGCCTGGAAGTCAAGTTCCCTGGCGGCGGCTTCCATCCGCTGTCTGGCGGTGGCAATAGCCTTTTCCAGCTGGCTGCGCCCCATATAGGCTACCACAGGGTCGGCGGCAAGGCTTCTTTCTTCTTCCGAAAATGTATAAACAGCCGGCGCGCCGGGTTCTTCTTTAAACGTCATACGGCTGTTTTTGATAATCTGCTGCGGCGTGATGCCGTGGGCTTCGTTATACTTTAGCTGTTTTTCGCGCCGGCGGTTGGTTTCGTCAATCGTGCGCTGCATGGAGTCGGTAATCTTATCGGCATACATAATCACACGTCCGTTGATATTCCGCGCCGCGCGCCCTGCGGTTTGCGTCAGGGAGCGTTCCGACCGCAGGAAGCCTTCCTTGTCCGCATCCAGGATGGCGACGAGCGACACCTGCGGCAAGTCCAGCCCTTCGCGCAAAAGGTTCACGCCCACCAGTACGTCGAACAGCCCGCGGTGCAAGTCGTCCATGATTTGCACACGCGCCATCGTTTCCACGCCGGAATGGATATAACGGCAGCGTATCTGTAATTTTTCCATATACTTCGTCAGCTCTTCCGCCATACGCTTGGTGAGGGTGGTTACCAGCGCCTGCTCGTTGACAGCCGTCCGTTTGGCGATTTCTTCCAGCAAATCGTCAATCTGGTTGAGCAGCGGCCGCACTTCAATTACCGGGTCCAGCAAGCCTGTCGGGCGAATCAACTGCTCTACTATCATTCCTTCGCTGCGCTTTAGTTCATAGCCGGCGGGCGTTGCGCTCACATATACCGTTTGCCCGGTTAAAGATTCGAATTCTTCAAACCGCAGCGGGCGGTTGTCGGCTGCGGCAGGCAACCGGAAACCATATTCTATGAGCGTTTGTTTGCGGGAGCGGTCGCCGCCGAACATGGCATGCACCTGCGGCAGCGTTACGTGGCTTTCGTCAATGAAAGTAATAAAATCTTCCGGGAAAAAATCCAGTAAACAGAACGGGCGCGAGCCGGCGGAACGCCCGTCGAAATAGCGGGAATAGTTTTCAATGCCGGAACAGTAGCCCAATTCTTTTATCATCTCCAAATCGTATTCCACTCGTTGCTGCAACCGCTTTGATTCCGCCGGTTTCCCGATAGCCGTTAAGAAATCGTACTGTTTAACCATATCGTCCTGAATATTGCGGATAGCCTGGTGCATGCGCTCTTTGGTCGTAACAAACAAATTGGCCGGGTAGATGATGATGGTTTCCGGCGTATCTACCGTACGCCCGCCAAGGGGTTCAAAGGTTTCTATTTTTTCTACTTCATCGCCCCAGAAAGTAATCCGGTAGGCGTAATCGCTGTAAGCAAGGCACACATCTACCGTATCGCCCCGGACGCGGAAAGTGCCGCGCCGGAAGTCCGTTTCATTGCGCGAATACAAACTGTCCACCAGTGAATACAGCAGCTTGTTGCGCGACAGCTGCTGCCCTTTCCGTACCGACACCGTATTTTCGTGAAAGTCGGCGGGATTGCCGATGCCATACAAGCAGGAAACGCTTGACACAACAATCACATCGCGCCTTCCCGATAACAGCGACGACGTGGCGCTTAGCCGTAATTTATCTATTTCCTCATTAATGCTTAAATCCTTTTCGATATATATATCCGTAGTGGGAATATAAGCCTCCGGCTGGTAATAGTCGTAATAAGAGATGAAATATTCCACGGCGTTATCCGGGAAAAATGCCTTGAACTCGCCGTATAATTGCGCCGCCAAGGTTTTATTATGGCTTAAAATCAGGGCTGGCCGTTGCAGTTGGGCAATTGTATTTGCCACCGTAAATGTTTTTCCCGAACCGGTAACGCCCAGCAGCGTAATAGCCGGAACGCCGTTTTGCAAAGCCTGCACCAGCTGCGCAATCGCTTCCGGCTGGTCGCCCGTAGGGCGGTATGTCGAGCAAAGATTAAAATCCATTGTGCAAAGGTAAAGAAAATTTGATGATATATCATCCCCCGCTTGTTTGAAACCTGACAAGTTGTCTCTTTTAGCCTATAATTATACGCTCCGAGCGTATAATTTGTCAGTAAAAGCGTATAATTTGTCAGTAAAAGCATATAATTTGTCGCTCCGAGCATATAATTTGTCGCTCCGAGCATAAAATTCGCCCTTTTTCAGTTGAAAATTGGCCGGCGCCAGGCCAAATCCGTAAATTCGTCCTCCCATATATAACCTCCGTTGTTCTGTTTAAAAAAAATATTTGTACATTTGCACCTAATTTTGATTTACATGGAGATAATCCTTTCTGTTTTTACTCTCGAGGAACTGCTGCTGCTGGCGGCGGTGCTGGCATTATTCGTGATAGAACTGGTTTATTGGTTGCGGGTATTCGGGCGTGTGGCGTTTTCGCGGGTAAACACGCCGCCGCCTACCGGCGAGCAGTTGCCGGTGTCCGTCATTCTGTCGGCGCGTAATGAATGTGAATTGCTGCAACGGACATTGCCGCTTATCCTGATGCAGGATTATCCCGAATTTGAGGTGGTGGCAGTCAATGACGGCTCGGAAGACGATACCGAAACTTTGCTGGCGTCCATGCAGGGCACATACCCCCGCCTGGTATTCCGTACGATTATAAAAGATGAAAAATTCCGGCATAATAAGAAGATGGCTTTAGGCGTCGGCATCAAGGCGGCGAAATATGATTTATTGCTGTTCATCGACGCCGATTGTTATCCTTCCGGCAACCGGTGGCTGCAAACGATGCAACGGTATTTTACGGAAAAGAAAGACATCGTCATCGGTTATACCCGGCTGGCGAATGCGGCGCAATGGATACGCGCCGACCATTTCATGCAAGCCCTGCACATGACAGGGAAAGCCCTGCTGCGAAAGGCGTATATGGGTATCCACAGTAACCTGGCTTACCGGAAGTCCTTATTTTTTTCCAACAAAGGTTTTGACATGCGCGTAACCAACGGCCTGCGGGAAGATATTGTTTTTATCAATAAAACGGCCACCCGCACGAATACGGCGGTAGCCCTGGGCAATGACGCCGCTACCCTTAGCACCCTGCATTACTCCGCCGGCAACTGGATGCGCCGCCGGGCTAATGAATTGCGCTCACTGGGGCTGTCCGCGCACGGGCCGCACTACCCGGCGCTGGGGGAAGTCCTGTGCCGCTTATTATTTTTTGCCGGCATTATCACGGCGGCAATCGTATTATATGAAAATTATATTGTGCTGCTGGCGTTGGCGGCGGTGTTGGGCATTCGTTTTACCTTGCAGGTTATTTTATTTTCCCGCGCCCAAAAACAGTTGGGCGAAAAAGGACTGGTGCCCATACTTTGCCTCTGGGATATCTTTTACCCGTTTTATTACCTCTTCCTTATTTTCGTTGCTAATTTCAGGAACAAACCAGCGTGGCGGTAGCGGATACAGTTTGCTTTAAGGAATTTTTCCCTGCGCTCACGGAACAACAGTCGGCGCAGCTGTCGCAACTGGCGGCGCTTTATGCCGAATGGAACAGCCGCATCAACGTTATTTCTCGAAAGGATACAGGGCAAATCAATTTGCATCATGTCCTCCATTCGCTGGCCATTGCTAAATTTATCCGCTTCCTGCCGGGGGCGGAAGTCCTGGACGCCGGTACGGGAGGCGGTTTCCCGGGTATCCCGTTAGCGATTCTTTTCCCGCAAACCCATTTTACGCTGGCGGATTCCATCGGTAAAAAAATAACCGTTGTAAAAGCAGTCGCCGGTGCGCTGGGGTTGCAAAACGTAACGGCCGTCCATGCCCGCGTGGAAACTGTACCCCGGGAATTTGATTTTGTGGTCAGCCGCGCCGTTACGGCATTGCCGGCGTTTGCAGGCTGGGTATGGGATAAAATCCGGGCAGGCGGCGCCCACGAACTGCCCAATGGCATCATTTACCTGAAAGGCGGCGCCCTGTCGGATGAAATCGCCGCCGCGGTTTCCCGGCTATCCATTACCCCCGCCGCAGTAACCGTAGCCCCGGTCAGCCAGTGGTTCCCCGACGCTTTTTTTGCAGAGAAAAAAATTGTGCACGTGAGGAAGAGTTATGAATTATGAGTTATGAATTATGAGTTGGCTGGCGTCGGCGCTCATACCTCATACATAAAACCGCCGCCCGCACTTTCGTGCAGGCGGCGGTTCTTTCAAATATTTAAATTGCCCCTACTGCACGCACCTGACCTGAAAGCCGTAGAATTTTGGGGTGTGGTCCACGCCCAGGCTGCCGGCGTAATAGTAGCCGCGGTATGCGTACGTAGAACTGTACTCCGTAGATGACCACATGTAGGCAACGTTGTAAATACTGGTTACCGAGCTGAGGTTAGCGTAGCCGCCGAGCTCCCATTCGTATGTCAAAGTAGATGGATCCGCAGCAACGATTAATGCTTCCCAGTCGCTGGTGGCCGGTACGCGCCACGGAGTGGGGCACAATTGCGCGGCATGCTGGTTTACATACGGCCAGTTATAATAGTACCACGTGTTTGTTCCCGATGTATAGCTGCGGCATTGCGGCTCGGTATCGCTGTTCGCGTAGGTGTCCTTGTTACATCCGGGGATTTGGATAGCGTCGCTCCATACCAGCGTGCTGGCGCCGAACGTCCACGTCTGTGTGCTGGCGGCATAAGTCGGCGTTGGCATGAACATCTGCCTTACGTCAACCGTCTGCGTCAACGTGCCGGAGGTGATGGTTACGGTGGCGGAGCGGTCGGGCGCTTCAAGCGTTGATTCCGCCACGGTAATGGTCAGGGCGCTGCGCCCCGTGCCGGAGGTGGGCGTTACCGTGCACCAGCCGTCGCCCTCTGCGCTCACGGCGGCTGCCCAGGAAGCATTGCTCGCAAGTACTACAGGA
This sequence comes from Prevotellaceae bacterium, assembly GCA_031290935.1. GTDB lineage: Bacteria > Bacteroidota > Bacteroidia > Bacteroidales > UBA932 > JAIRKX01. The sequence goes on from JAISLK010000013.1 coordinate 16,784, forward strand.
TAATCGCCGCCGGCAGTGGTCACGTATAACGC
>JAISLK010000014.1 GCA_031290935.1 Prevotellaceae bacterium
GTGCTCCCGCTCACGCCGGAAGAACGGCGCGATTTGCCGAAAATGGGCAACAAGACGCTGAGCTTTGTCGAAAAGGCCATCGAGTATGCACGCTACTACCCGCAGCTGCGCCCGTCGTATCTCGACATGCCGGCGTTTGAGGCCGACGTGTCCGACGCTACCGGGCTGCGCACGGTGCATATCGCCGCCAAACAGCTGTCGGACGACATCGACGACACCGTGATGGTTGCCGGCAGCGAAGCCTACCAGGCCTCGCTCGTATTCTACAACGCCATAAAAGCCGCCGCCGCGCAGGACGTCCCCGGCGCCAAGGAAGTGTACGAAGACTTGAAGGCCCGCTTCCCCGGAGTGAAGCGTAAAAACGCAAAGTAGCCGCCGCAGAACGCCGCGACAGCGGCTCAAACCGGCAAACTCCCCGCTCCGACCCCCCATAAGGAACCCGCGAGCGGGGATTTTTATGTCCATCACGCCCTGTTTGATGCCCGGAGCCGGGATTTCCTGGCTCAAAGCGAGGATATCCTGGCTCAAAGCCGGGAAATCCTGCCTCAAAGCGAGGATATCCTGGCTCAAAGCCGGGAAATCCTGCCCCGGAGCTTAAAATTCCTGGCCCGGAGCCGGGAAATCCTGGCTCAAAGCGAGGAAATCCTGGCTCGGAGCTTAAAAATCCTGGCTTGGAGCCAGGAAATCCTGCCCCGGAGCTTAAAATTCCTGGCTTGGAGCGAGGAAATCCTGCCTCGGAGCCAGGAAATCCTCGCTTTTTGCGACAAAATGGCAGCCGGGAGCCGGCAGCAGCAGGCAGCGGGCAGCGGCAGCCGGCAGTAAACAGTCGCAGCCGGCAGTCGCGGTACGGGATACGGTACTGTGGACGGCAGGTTGTGCATTGTTTACTGCAGCAGCCGGCAGCCGGGAGCCGGCGGCCGGCTGCTGCCGCCCGCTGCCGCTGCCCGCCCTTTCCCGTTTTGCCAATTGCGAAAAATGTAGTATATTTACCCCGCAAATTAGGTTATGAACTTGGAGTATTTTTTATTGGTAGTTGCCGTATTACTCTTTCTGAGTATTATAGCCGGGAAAACCGGCTACCGGTTCGGCGTGCCGGTGCTGCTGCTGTTTCTGCTGATAGGCATGCTGGCCGGGTCGGACGGCTTCGGCGTAATCCGGCTGGATAATTTCCATGTGGCGCAAAATATCGGCGTCCTTGCGCTTATCTGTATCCTCTTTTCGGGCGGTATTGATACCAAATATACCGAAATCCGCCCGGTAGCCCGGCAGGGGATTGTGCTGGCCACGCTGGGGGTACTGCTGACGGCGCTAATTACCGGCGCGTTTATCTATTACCTGACAAACTGGTTTTTCCCTTCCGTTACCCTGACGTTCCTGGAATCGCTGCTGCTGGCATCCGTGATGTCTTCGACCGATTCGGCATCGGTATTTGCTGTCCTGCGGTCGCGCGGGCTGTTGCTGCGGCACCGCCTGCGCCCGCTGCTGGAGCTGGAAAGCGGGAGCAACGACCCGATGGCCTACATGCTCACGATTACCTTAATTTCGATTATCCGGCAACTGCAGGGCGCATCGGAAATGGCGGTGGCATGGGGCGGCGTGGCCGGGATGTTTATTGCGCAAGTGATTATCGGCGCAGGGCTGGGCTTTGCACTGGGGAAACTGGCCGTGCGGGTCATCAATAAAATCAATATCGACAATGATTCCCTCTACCCGATACTGTTGCTGGCCTGTATGCTCTTTGTGTTCTCCGCGACCTATTTCCTGAAAGGCAACGGCTACCTGGCCGTATATATCGCAGGGCTGGTGATGGGCAACAGCAAGTTTGTACACAAACGCACTACCCTGAAATTCTTCGACGGGCTGGCATGGCTGTTCCAGATTCTGATGTTCCTTACGCTGGGGCTGCTGGTTAATCCGACGGAACTGCTGCCCATCGCGGGCATCGGGATACTGGTCGGCATATTTATGATTATCTTTTCCCGCCCGGCCGCCGTGCTCATCAGCTTGCTGCCGTTCCGGAAAATGACTTTCAACGACCGGATATATGTATCGTGGATAGGCTTGCGGGGCGCGGTGCCCATTATCTTTGCCACCTATCCGATGATTGCGGCGATACCCCATGCCCGGACGATGTTCAACATTGTATTCTTTATCACTATCCTTTCACTGATGGTGCAAGGCACCAGCGTGTCATGGTTTGCCCGCCTGCTGGGGCTGGCGCGACCGCACCGCCCGGACAGGAAAGTGCAGGACTTTGCCGTTGATTTTGCGGATGACATCAAATCATCAATGATGCAGATTACCGTTACCGAAGCCATGCTCGCGGAAGGACACAAGCTGCTGAACCTGCCCCTGCACGACAAGGCGCTCGTCGTAATGGTGAAGCGCGACGAAAATTACTTCATCCCCAAGGGGAATACGGAGCTCAAAGTAAACGACAAGCTGCTGCTGATTTGCGAAGACGATAAAGTATTGCGGGAAACCTCCGCCATGCTGGGGCTGGAAACGGCTACCCGGGTGGAGATAGAAGAAGACGACGGATATGTTTAAACTATTCTTGTAACAATAATGACAGGCGGAGAAAAAATAAAAGAAGCATGGATGGTCATCGTAAACCCGAAAGCCGGCAGCGGCAGGGGGCTTTCGGACTGGCCGGTTATTTCCAACCAGATGAACCGGCACGGGATTGAGTTCACCTGTGTTTTCACCGAACATAAATACCACGCGGTAGAACTGGCGGTGAAAGCCGTCAATGACGGCTACCGCAAGCTGGTGGCTATCGGCGGCGACGGAACTATCAATGAAATCGTGAACGGTTTGTTCATCCAGCAGAAGGTAAAGCCGGCGGAGGTGTCGCTGGCCGTGATTCCCGCCGGCACGGGCAACGACTGGCTGCGCATGTTCGGCATTCCCGGGACGTATTCCAAAGCGGTGCAGTCAATCGTCAACCACCGGACGATACTGCAGGATGTGGGGCTCGTTACTTTCCATGAAACGCGCATCAGGCAGCAGCGCTATATGGCCAATGTGGCGGGGATGGGCTTTGACGCAATGGTCAACCGGCTCTTCAACCACCTGAAAGACGAAGGACGCTACAGCAAGAACATGTACCTCCGGGGAACATTCCGGACGTTGCTGTCTTACCATTCCAGGCAGTTCACCGTAACGGTAGACGGGCAGCTGCTGTTCAAAGGCCGCGTATTTTCGGCCGCGGTAGGTATCGGGAAATACAATGGCGGCGGGCTGAACCAGATGCCCAACGCCGTAGTGGACGACGGGCTGTTTGATATTACGATTGTGAAACAGATGCACCCGCTGAAAGTGCTTTACCATTTCCGGAAACTGTATAACGGGAAAATCTACCGCATCCCAAAAGTCATTGCCTCCCAGGGGAAGCAGGTCGTTATTGACACCCTCCCGGCAAGCCCTGTCGAAATTGACGGTGAAGCCATGGGCTACGCGCCCTTTACTTTTGAACTGATTCCAAAAAGCATCCAGGTGGTCGTAGGGGAAGACTATTTGATGTGATGATGTGATGATGTGATGATGTGGTGATGTGGTGATGTGGTTGGCTAAATCTGTAAACCCGTAAACCCTTCCGGCGCCAGCCTCACATCATCACATCATCACATCACCACATCATCACATCAACTAATTGTTTTCCGGGCGCAGTTTGCGGACGGTGGCGCCGGTGCGCCACATTTCGCTGTTGCGGAGCTGCGCCAGTTCGGCTTCCAGTTTTTCGCGGTAGTCGGGCTGGGAATTGCTGTCGATGGAGCGCTGGGCTTCGTGGCCGCTGGCTACTTCCCGGTAGAGCTGCTGGAATACCGGCCTGGTAGCGTCGTGGAAAGCGCCCATCCAGTCGAGGGCGCCGCGCTGGGCGGTGGTGGAGCAGTTGGCGTACATCCAGTCCATGCCTTTTTCGGCAAAGAGGGGCATGAGGGACTGGGTGAGTTCTTCGACTGTTTCGTTGAACGCTTCGGAGGGGGAGTGCCCGTTTTCGCGGAGGACTTCGTACTGTGCGAGCAGGAGGCCCTGGATGGCGCCCATGAGGGTGCCGCGTTCGCCGGTGAGGTCGGAGAAGACTTCGCGCTGAAAGTCGGTTTCAAACAGGTATCCGGAGCCGACGCCGATGCCGAGGGAGATAGCGCGGTCGCGGGCTTTGCCGGTAGCGTTCTGGAATACGGCATAGCTGGCGTTCAGGCCGCGTCCTTCGAGAAACATCCGGCGGAGGGAGGTGCCGGAGCCTTTGGGGGCGACGAGTATCACGTCAATATCGGGAGGGGGGATGATGCCCGTCCGTTCCCTGTAGGTGATGCCGAAGCCGTGGGAGAAGTAGAGGGCTTTCCCGGCGGTGAGGAAGGGCTGGATACGCGGCCATACTTCAATCTGCGCAGCGTCGGAGAGGAGGTACTGGATGATGGTGCCTTTGTCCGCCGCTTCTTCTATGTCGAAGAGGGTTTTCCCCGGCGTCCAGCCGTCGGCTACCGCCTTGTCCCAGGTTTTGCCGCCTTTGCGTTGCCCGACGAGGACGTTAAAGCCGTTGTCCCGGAGGTTGAGCGATTGCCCGGGGCCCTGTACGCCATAGCCGAGGACGGCGATGGTTTCGTTCTTCAAAAATTCCCTTGCCTGTTCGAGGGGATACTCGTCGCGGGTTACAACTTTTTCGTTTACCCCGCCAAAATTCATCAGTGCCATAGTTTCTTTAATGTGTTAATATGATTAATTATTTAATGTGATTAATTATGCAATTACAAATTATGAGTTAGCTGCCGCCAGCTTGTGCTGTACTTCCGCCAGCATGTCCGTCAGCTGTTCGACATTGGATTTGGTGATGGCGATGCGGCCGGAGCGGACGAACTGCAGGACGCCCGTTGTCCTGCTCAGCTCTTCAAAGAGGGCTTGTGTTTCTTCGTAGCGCCCGGTTTTTTCGATGACCGTCCAGACGCCGGTGATGTCTAATATCCGGATGTTATACCGGCGGACAAGGTCTTCGACAGACCCCTGGGCGAGCAGCTTGCCGGTAGGCAGCTTGTAGAGGGCGATTTCCTGGTACACGAGGTTTTCGTCGGTATTATAATAGGCCTTGATAATGTCCACCCGTTTGTCGATTTGTTTCACCACCTTTTCTATCATCTCCCGGTCGGTGAAAGTCGTAACGGTAAATTTGTGGATCCCCTCAATGGCCGACGGCGATACCGAGAGCGTCTCGATATTCAGCCCCCTCCGGGTAAGGATGATGGTAATCTGGTTCAGCAGGCCTACCGTGTTCTCCGAAAAGATGGTGATGGTGTATAAAGTCATTGTTTCATTATTTAAAGATTTCAGGATTCCCGCCGCGCCCTGTAAAAAGCGAAACCGGTAGGCAGTTTTGTATTTCCGCTACGGCACAGGTCAAATTTTAAGGAGTTGTTCAATGTTCTCTGTTAATTATTGGGTGCAAAGATAGTGTTTTTTTAATTATGAATGTTGATTTAAATCATGAATTCATCACATCATAATTAAGTCCGTGATGCTTGCGCCGGCGGGCACCATCGGGTAAACCATGCCTTTCTGCACCACCTGGGCTTCCAGGAGGTAGGGGCCTTTGGCGTCGAGCATTTCGCGGATGGCCCGGTCGAGGTCTTCCCTCCGGGAAATTTTCCTTCCGGGGATGCCGTAGGCAGCGGCTATCCCGATAAAGTCGGGGTTTTTCATCTCGGTGGCGGAGTAGCGTTTTTCAAAGAAGAGTTCCTGCCACTGGCGCACCATCCCGAGGTAGTCGTTGTTGAGCAAAATGATTTTGACGGCAACGCCGGATTGCATGACAGTGCCCAGTTCCTGGATAGTCATTTGCAGCCCGCCGTCGCCGACGAAGAGGCATACCGTGCGTTCGGGGGCGCCGAGTTTGGCGCCGATAGCGGCGGGGAGGCCGAAGCCCATCGTGCCCAGGCCGCCGGAGGTAACGACGCTGCGGGTTTGTTTGAACTTGAAATACCGGAGGCCCATCATCTGGTTCTGGCCGACGTCGGTTACGAGGACGGCGTCGTGCCCGGTCGCTTCGGCGACCCTGTGCACGACTTCGCCCATTTTCAGGGGGCCGTCGCCGGGGGCGGTTTCGGGGCGGATGACGGCCTGCGTTTCTTTTTCCAGCGGCGCGGCAAAGGACGCCAGCCATTCGTCGTGCGCTGCCGGGCGCAGCAGTTCCGTAACCGCCGGGAGGGTTTCCTTTACGTCACCGAGTACGGCGACGTGCGCCTTCACGTTCTTGTCCACCTCCGCCGGGTCAATGTCAAAGTGGATGATTTTTGCCTGCCGGGCATAGCTTTGCAGGTCGCCGGTTACGCGGTCGTCGAACCGCATGCCGATAGCGATGAGTACATCGCATTCGTTGGTCTTCAGGTTGGGGGCTACATTGCCGTGCATCCCCAGCATCCCCATGTTCAGCGGTTCGTCGGACGGCAGCGCCGAAAGCCCCATAATCGTGGACGCGGCGGGGATGCCGGCTTTGCGGAGGAAGGCGAGCAGCTCCGTTTCCGCCCGCCCCAGTATGACGCCCTGCCCTGCCAGCGCCAGCGGGCGTTCGGCGTTGTTGATAAGCTGCGCCGCCTGTGCAATGCATTCCGGCGCAGCGTCCGGCACGGGGGTGTACCCGGCAATGTGCGTAACGGTGGCCGGCCGGTAGGCGATTGTTTCTACCTGCGCGTTTTTGGTAATGTCCAGCACTACGGGGCCGGGGCGGCCGGACGAGGCGATATAAAATGCGCGCGCCACCGCCCAGGGGAGGTCTTCGGCGCGGCGCACCTGGTACGCCCATTTGGTGACGGGCTGCGTCACGCCGATAACGTCTATTTCCTGGAACGCGTCGGTGCCCAGGAGGGAGGCGGATACCTGGCCGGCGATAACGACTACCGGCGTACTGTCAATCATCGCGTCGGCAATGCCGGTAATGGTGTTGGCAATGCCCGGGCCGGAGGTAACGATTACCACGCCGGTTTTTCCCGATACGCGGGCATAGCCCTGGGCGGCATGTACGGCGCCCTGCTCGTGCCGGACGAGGATATGTTCCAGCCGGCCGCTATATTCGTAGAGCGCATTGTAGATAGACAGCGCCTGCCCGCCGGGATAGCCGAACAGGAGGGATACTTTTTCATGCAGCAGGGCTTCCATTAAGGCCTGCGAGCCATTGATGGAACGCGGCGGCTGGCAGTCGCAGCCGGCAGTGGCGGTCGCGCTGGACAGCGGGCGGTGCTTATTTTGCGGTTTCTTATTCATGGTTTATTTATTTATTCTGTTTCTAATTTCTTTTTAAGCCGGCGCCAGCCACTGTCAATCGCCAGCTGCCAGCTGCCTCACTGCTCCCTTATCCGCCGAACTGACCATGGATGCGTAGGCCTGTAATGATTTCGGGATATTCCGCCGGCGGTGCGGGGGCGTAAAGGCTTTATCGCCCCTTGCCAGTTCCTGCGCCTTCCTTGCCGCCCATTCTTCGGCGGAGAGCAGGGCGTTAATCGTCCTTTCCGGGATGTTTATTTCTATCCGGTCGCCGTCACGCAGCAGCCCGATAGCGCCGCCCGCAGCCGCTTCGGGTGATACATGCCCAATCGACAACCCCGAGGTGCCGCCCGAAAACCGGCCGTCGGTAATCAACGCGCAAGCCTTGCCCAGCCCGCGTGATTTAAGGTAAGACGTCGGGTAGAGCATCTCCTGCATGCCGGGGCCGCCTTTCGGCCCTTCGTAAATAATTACCACGACGTCTCCCGCCGTTACCTTCCCGTTCAAAATGCCTTCGCTCGCGGCTTCCTGCGAATCGAATACTTTCGCCGTGCCGGTAAAGACAAGGATATGCTCGTCCACCCCGGCGGTCTTCACTACGCAGCCATCGGGGGCGATGTTGCCTTTCAGCACCGCCAGCCCGCCGTCCCGGCTATAGGCGTGGGCGATGTCGCGGATACAGCCGTTGGCGCGGTCGGTATCCAGCGTATCGTAATAAGTTTCCTGGGTGCCCATGCGGGTATTAAACGCCTGCCCCGGCGCAGACCTGTACCGCCCGTCCGCCCCGCCGCCCGCCGGGGGGGCCAATATATCGTACCGCTGCAGCGCTTCCGGCAGGGTCAACCCGTCGACGCGCTTCGGCGCAGGATAAAGCAATCCGCCGGCATGCAGCGCCGACAGGATGCCCAGCACGCCCCCCGCGCGGTTGACGTCTTCTACATAATAGCTCCCCGTATTGGGGGCGACCTTGCAAAGGCAGGGCGTTTTGCGCGACAGGGCGTCAATATCCTCCATCCCGAACGGCACGCCGGCTTCGTGCGCAACTGCCAGCAGGTGCAGCACCGTGTTCGTGGAGCCGCCCATCGCAATATCCAGCATCATGGCATTGAGGAACGCTTCGCGCGTAGCGATGCTGCGCGGCAACACCGACGTATCGCCGGATTCGTAGTACTTCCGGGCATTTTTGACTATCAGCTGCGCCGCACCGGCAAACAGCCGTTTCCGCCAGGCATGCGTCGCAAGGACCGTGCCGTTGCCCGGCAGCGCCAAACCGATAGCTTCGCAAAGGCAGTTCATCGAATTGGCGGTAAACATGCCGGAACAGGAGCCGCAGGTCGGGCAGGCATGCGCTTCCACCTGCGCTATTTCTTCATCCGGCACGGAAGCGTCGGCGGCTTGCACCATCGCGTCAATCAGGTCCAGCCTGCGCCCGCCCAGCCGCCCGGCTTCCATCGGCCCGCCCGAAACGAACACCGCCGGGATATTCAGCCGCATGGCCGCCATCAGCATGCCCGGCGTAATTTTATCGCAGTTGCTGATGCAAATCATTGCATCAGCGCGGTGGGCGTTCACCATATATTCGACGCTGTCGGCAATCAAATCGCGTGAAGGGAGGGAATAGAGCATCCCGTCATGCCCCATCGCAATGCCGTCGTCAATAGCAATCGTATTAAATTCGGCGGCGAAGCACCCGAGGGCTTCTATTTCCGCCTTCACCCACTGCCCCGCTTCATGCAGGTGCACATGCCCCGGCACAAACTGCGTAAACGAATTGGCTATGGCGATAACCGGTTTCCCGGCGTGTTCCGGCTTCATGCCGTTGGCTTTCCACAGCGCCCGTGCGCCCGCCATTTTACGGCCATTCATCCCGGCATAACTGCGTAATTGAATCTTCATTGGTTTTCTATTGAGGCGACAAAGGTAAGAAAAAATATTGATGTGATGATGAGTTAATGTGGCGATGTGATAATATTGATGTGATGATGAGTTAATGTGGCGATGTGATAATGGGCAGATTCAACTGCCAACTGCCACTTTCCTAAAGACGTTTCGTGCGGGCGGCGGTTACCATGTCCTGCAAAGACAACACTTGATTAACCGCAGGCTTCAGCTTGCGGCCGGGCAACTGCGCCGGACAGCGTCCCGCACGGGACGATACGTAACAGTTGCTCACGGGCTGGCGCCGGCGGGGGTGCGGGAAAGAATCCGACGCTTCGGATTTCGTCCGGAAGCGTCCGGGAAAGAATCCGACGCTTCGGATTTTGTCCGGAAACCTCCGGGAAAGAATCCGACGCTTCGGATTTCGTCTGGAAACCTCCGGGAAAGAATCCGGCGCTTCGGATTTCGTCCGGAAACCTCCGGGAAAGAATCCGACGCTTCGGATTTCGTCCGGAAACCTCCGGGAAGGAATCCGGCGCTTCGGATTTCGTCCGGAAACCTCCGGGAAAGAATCCGGCGCTTCGGATTTCGTCCGGAAACCTCCGGGAAGGAATCCGGCGCTTCGGATTTTGTCCGGAAGCGTCGGGACGCCTTCCGGCAAGTTTGTCAGAAGTGTGAAACTATGTATATATGTATAAGCAACCGCTATTTTACAGGCGGACGGCTGCGCCGCGCCTGCCATCACACATCCCTTGCGCCGCAAAGGCGCCAGCAATTCATAATTCATCATCACATCATAAAGCCCGCAGCGTCGCGGAAAAATGTTGCTCAAATGCTTTCAGCAGGCTGTCCATGATACGTTCGATATGTTGGTCGGCAAGGGTTTTTTCCTTATCCTGCAATACAAAACTCAGGGCATACTGTTTCTTGCCTTGCGGCAGTTTGTCGCCGCGATAGACGTCAAATAAATTGACGCGCGTCAACAAATTCCTCCCTGTTTTGAAAGCGAGGCCGCGCAATTGGGCGTAGGTGATTTTCTCATCTACCACCAGCGCCAGGTCGCGCCGCACTTCGGGGAATTTCGGCCATTCCGCATACTGCACCTTGTGGTTCCTGGCCGCCCTGAACAGCCAGCTGCCGGCGATTTCTGCCGCAAAAACTTCCTGCTTGATGTCGAACGGCTGGCGTATTTTTTTTGATACGGCGCCCAGTACGGCCACTACCTTACCGTTCCGGAGGTATTGCAGCCCGCCGGAAAATATATCCGCCGGCGCTTCATCCGTATCCAAATCGCCAACCGCCACGCCGAAACGTTCCAGCAGGCTTTCCACATAGCCTTTCAAATAGAAGAAATCCGAACGTTCCTGCGGCTGCCGCCAGTTTTGCATGGCGGTATAACCGGTAATAAAGACGCCCAGTTGCAGCGCTTCGTCATAGGCTTTCAGCGAGCCGTCGTCGCGGGCGGCGTCGAACGCATAACAGTTGCCCCATTCGAATAATTTTAAATCGGCATGCTGCCGGTTGATGTTACGCGCAATGGATTCCAGCCCGCCGAAGAGCAGCGTCTGCCGCAGTACATTCAAGTCGCTGCTCAGCGGATTGAGGATACGCGCCGCTTTCTCCGCAGGAAACGTTTGCAGCGACCGGTAATATTCCGCTTTGGTCAGCGAATTGTTCATCATCTCGTAAAATCCGTTTGCCACCAAGTAATCCGACACCGTGTCCTGGATTTTTTCCTTATCCGGCCGGACGGCGTGGGACAGCGTAACCGCAGTACGCGCCGGGATTTCCACGTTATTGTATCCATAAATCCGCAAAATTTCTTCCACCACATCGCACTCGCGCGTAACATCCACGCGGTATGCAGGCACAGTTACCTGTAACCCCGCGGCGTCTTCGCTGCCAATCGTAAAATCCAGCCGTTGCAGGATACGGATAACAGTTTCCCTGTCTATTTTTTTCCCGATGAGCCGTTCCATCCGGGCGTAGTCCAGCTGCACCACAGCAGGGGCAACGGGCGACGGGTACAGGTCTATCATTTCACCGGCGACGTCGCCGCCGGCAAGTTCCCGAATCAACTGCACCGCGCGTTTCAGCGCATACGGCGGGATTTGCGGGTCGGCGCCGCGTTCGTAGCGGAAGGAAGCATCGGTGTTCAATCCGTGCCGCCGGGCGGTCTTGCGAATCCACACCGGATGGAAACAGGCGCTTTCGAGGAAGACGTTTTTCGTTTTTTCGGTTACGCCGTTTTCCAGCCCGCCGAATACGCCGGCGATACACATCGGGCGGCGGGCGCTGCAAATCATCAGGTCTTGCGCATGCAATGTGCGTTCCACGCCGTCGAGCGTTACGAACGTGGCGCCTTCGGGGCAGGTCTTTACTATCACTTCGCCGCCGTCAATCGTGTCGGCGTCGAAAGCATGGAGCGGCTGCCCGATTTCGTGCAGCACATAATTGGTTATATCCACCACATTGTTGATGGGGCGCACGCCGATGGCCGTAAGGCGCCGCTGCATCCACTCCGGCGACGGCTGCACGGTAACGCCGCAAACAGTTATGCCGGTATAGCGGGGGCAGGCTACAGGGTTTTCCACCGTAACACGCACCGGGTTCACTGCCGCAGGCGCGGCCGGCGTTACCGGCGCGGCATCCGCCCGGCTATTATTCTTTTTCCAGTCTATGTTTAACGCCGCCGCCAAGTCACGCGCTACGCCTGTGTGCGAAGCGGCGTCAATCCGGTTGGGCGTTAACCCGATTTCAAATATGGCGTCGCTTTCCAGTGCAAGCCATTCGCTCAATGGCGTGCCGGGCGCGGCTTCCGGCGACAACACCATAATGCCGTCGTGATTATTTCCCAAGCCCAATTCATCTTCGGCGCAAATCATACCCATAGATTCTACGCCGCGCAATTTCGATTTTTTGATTTTCACTTCTTCGCCGTTGGCGAAATACAGCGTTGTACCGACAGTAGCGACAGGCGCTTTTTTCCCGGCTGCCACATTGGGCGCGCCGCAAACAATCTGCAACGGTTCGCCGGCGCCGATATTTACTTTCGTTACGCGCAGTTTGTCGGCGTCGGGATGCGGCGCACATTCCAGCACTTCGCCTACCACTACGCCCTGCAAGCCGCCTTTTACCGCCTCCTGCCGCGTGATGGCTTCTACTTCTAGTCCTATGCTCGTTAACACTTCCGCCACCCGTTCGGGCGTTTCGGCAACAGGCAGGTAATCTTTCAACCAATTGTACGATATCTTCATAATTACGAACTGTAAAAAAGTTGTCAAAGGTAACGATTTTTTTGCAAAGGTCAGTTAGGAATTAGGAATTGGGGGACGCCGGCCTGTATCATCACATCACCTTCCTGTTTGCAAAAACCCGCTTTTTTACCTATTTTTGTTCAGCCGGTTTACAAAACAACAAAAATGATGATGGCTCCCATTATACAGATAGACGACAAACTGATTAGCGCTGACGTGTGGCAGGAACATTTTGCGTGCGATATTTCACAATGCGCCGGCATTTGCTGCGTATATGGCGACAGCGGTGCGCCGCTTGAGCCTGCCGAAGCGGACATTTTGCAAAAGGAATACCCGAACTTCAGGGCTTACATGAAGCCCGAAGGCGTTAAAGCCGTGGAAGCGCAAGGCGTGGCGGCGCTTGATGATGAAAACGAGCTGGGCACGCCGCTCATCGCAAACAAAGAATGCGCCTACTCCTGTTTCGACAAAGACAATATTTGTTACTGCGCTATCGAACGCGCCTGCCGCGAAGGGAAAACCGCTTTCCGCAAACCCATATCATGCTGGCTCTACCCCATTCGCATGAAGCGGTTCAAGGCAACTATCGGGTTAAATTACGACCGGCAACATTTGTGTGATGCGGCGCGGGCAAAAGGGAAGGAAGAAAATATACCGGTATTCCGTTTCCTCCGCGAACCGCTTATTTACCGCTTCGGCAAAGAATTTTATGAAGAAATGGAAAAAATTTATTTAATAAATAAGGAACACTGATATGGAAAATAAACAAACGGCGTACATGGAACTGGAAAACCGTTTCGGCGCACATAACTACCACCCGCTGCCGGTAGTGCTCGAACGCGGCGAAGGCGTTCACGTATGGGATGTCGATGGGAAAAAATACTTTGATTTCCTTTCGGCCTATTCGGCGGTGAACCAGGGGCACTGCCATCCGAAAATCGTGCAGGCGCTCACGAAGCAGGCGCAAAAACTGTGTTTGACTTCCCGCGCTTTTTTCAATGACTGTTTGGGAACGTATGAAAAATATGTTACGGAATATTTCGGCTACCAGCGGGTATTGCCCATGAACACCGGCGCTGAAGCCGTGGAAACGGCGCTGAAGCTGGCCCGCCGCTGGGGATATGTCAAAAAGGGCATCCCCGAAGACGCAGCGTTGGTAGTGGTGTGCGAAGGCAATTTTCACGGACGTACCATCAGCATCGTATCCATGTCGAGCGACCCCGATGCGTATGCGCGTTTCGGCCCTTTCACGCCCGGGTTTATTAAGATTCCGTACAACGACGCTACGGCGCTGGAACGCGTATTCAACGAACAGGGCAGCCGCATTGCCGCCTTTCTTGTGGAACCGATACAGGGCGAAGCGGGCGTCTTCGTCCCCGACGACGGGTATTTAAAAACCTGCGCGGATTTATGTAAAAAACACCGCATACTTTTTATTGCCGACGAAGTGCAGACCGGCATTGCACGCACCGGCCGTCTCCTGTGCTGCGACCATGAAAACGTGCGCCCCGACCTGTTGATACTCGGAAAAGCCTTGTCCGGCGGGGTATTGCCGGTGTCGGCCGTGCTCTCCGACGATGAGGTGATGCTGACCATTCATCCGGGCGAACACGGTTCCACTTTCGGCGGTTTCCCATTGGCATGCAAAGTAGCCATCGCCGCGCTGGAAGTAGTGCGCGAAGAGAAACTGGCGGAACGCGCCGACCGGCTGGGCGCCATTTTACGCGAAAAACTGGCGGAAATACATTCGCCCATGATTCGCCACATACGCGGGAAAGGGCTGCTCAATGCGGTGGTTATCGAGCCGGCAAACGGGAAAGAAGCATGGGACGTATGCCTGAAAATGGCGGAAAACGGGCTGCTCGCAAAACCGACCCACCGCCATATCATCCGCCTGGCTCCCCCGCTGGTCATCACCGAAGCGCAAATCATCGAGGCGGTGGGTATCATCAAAGAATCTGTTGCATTCGCACGATAGAATGAATACACTACTAAGGAGGCCTAATTGAAAAGGAGGGGCTATAGTAACTGTGCAAAAAATAATGACCGATTTATGACTGCCTCGCACGTACTGATGATTCGCCCGGCGCGTTTCGGCTACAATGCCGAAACGGCGGTAAACAATGCGTTCCAGCAAGCCGGCGGGCGCAATGCACAGGAAGAAGCGCTGAAAGAATTTGACGCATTTGTCGCCTTGCTGCGGGTGCACGGCATCACCGTAACCGTCTTTGACGACACGCCGGAGCCGCATACGCCCGATTCGATTTTCCCCAATAACTGGATTTCGTTCCATACCGGCGGCACGGTGTGCCTCTACCCGATGTTTGCCGAAAACCGGCGGCTGGAGCGCAAAGCCATAGACGCTGTAAAAAACGCTTTCCACATCCGGCGGCTCCTTGACTTTACGCATTACGAAACGCAGGGGCTTTTTCTGGAAGGCACCGGCAGCATGGTCTTCGACCGCCGCCGGCAGATAGCTTACGCCTGCCGCTCGCCCCGCACCAGTGAAAAAGCGCTGCAGGACTTTTGCCGGCAGATGCACTTTTCGCCCATTCTGTTCCATGCGACGGACAGCCGCGGGCAAGCCATTTACCACACCAACGTGATGCTGTGCGTAGCGGAAGATTTTGCCGTTGCATGCCTCGAAAGTATCACGGATACACAGGAACAGTCCCTCCTGGTAAATAAATTAAAGGAAACGGGAAAAGAAATCATACCGGTTACGGGTTCACAAATGGCGCATTTTGCCGGTAACATGCTGTCGCTGCAAAACCGCGAAGGGAAACGCTTTTTAATACTTTCCGACACCGCCCGGCGCGCCCTGACGCCTGCACAGGCAGCCGTACTGGGAAAATACAGCGAACTGCTTTCGCCGGCTATCCCCACCATCGAACGTAACGGCGGCGGAAGCGCCCGCTGCATGATGGCGGAAGTATTTTAACAACGGGCGTACATTCACCCCAGCGAGACATCCAGAATCATCATCAGCACAAAGCCGGCCATTACCGACAGCGTCCCGGTATTGGAATGCTCGCCCAGGTGCGCTTCGGGGATGAGTTCCTCAATCACGACGTACAGCATCGCCCCCGCGGCGAAAGACAGCAGCCACGGCATATACGGCGCAATATAACCGGCCAGGAACGCCATGCCGAAACCAAATACCGGCTCCACAACGCCGGAAGCGCAACCCAGCAGAAACGCCTTTCCCGCCTTGATTCCCTCCTGCCGGAGCGGCAGCGAAATGGCAGCGCCTTCGGGGAAATTCTGAATCCCGATTCCCAACGCCAGCGCTACGGCCGACGCATACAGCGCCGGCGTGCCGCCATGCTGCGCCGCCAAAGCAAACGAAAGCCCCACCGCCATCCCTTCGGGAATATTGTGCAGCGTAACCGCCGACACAAGCAGCGTCGTACGTTTCATAGACGACGACAAACCCTCCCGCACGTTGGCGCCCGGATGAAGGTGGGGTATCAGTTTATCGAGGCCAAACAGGAAGAGCGCCCCAAGCACGCAGCCGCCGGCAGCAGGCAGCCAGCCGATATTTCCCATTGCTTCCGCCTCGTCAATCGCCGGGGAGAGTAACCCGAATACGGCGGCGGCAATCATCACGCCCGCGGCAAAACCGAGGAAAAGCGTCTGCATCATCCGCCCGGTACGCCGCCGGAAGAAAAAGACCATTGCCGCGCCCAAACAGGTCATCAGGAAAATAAAACCCGTACCGCCGGCAATCCATGTAAACTCGCGCATAAGTATTATTGTTTAGATTTTTTACTCCCCCAAAGATAGATGAAAAATTTCATACCGCGGCAGCTGCAACTGCCATCAGCAACTTTGCTAAAGATGTTTCGCGCAGGCGGCGGCTGTCATGCCCCGCAGGGACAACGCTTGATTAACCGCAGGCTTCAGCTTGCGGCCGGGCAACTGCGCCGGACAGCGTCCCGCACGGGACGATACGTAACAGCTGCGCACGGGCTGGCGCCGGCGGGGGTTCGGGACGCCGTCGCAGCGTTGCGCAAGCGTCCCGAAGCAATTTTGTCGCCGTCGCAGCGTTGCGACATGACGCCGAACAGCCCGGCGACATTTCGCAGCGTTGCGAAAGCGGCCCGGAGCCACTCTTTCGCCGACGGAGGGTAGCGCGATGTCGCGCGGGTGACTGGCGACATCTCGCAGCGTTGCGAAAGCGTCCCGAAGCAATTTTTTCGCCGTCGCAGCGTTGCGAAAGCGTCCCGAAGCAATTTTTTCGCCGTCGCAGCGTTGCGACATGACGCCGAACAGCCCGGCGACATATCGCAGCGTTGCGAAAGCTTCCCGGAGCAGTTTTTTCGCCGTCGCAGCGTTGCGACAGCGTCCCGGATACTCCGGGTGGCAGTAAACAGCCGGCAGCGGGCAGCGGGCTGGCGCCGGTGTAAAGCAAGCCGGCAGTTGCTGTCGCAGCGTTGAATCTTTGTATCATGAAATCTTGAAATTTTCTTTACCTTTGTAGCCTATGAACAGGGAAACTGATTTTTTAATAATAGGCGCCGGGCTGGCAGGGCTGAGTTTCGCCCTGAAAACGGCGGACAGGGCGAAAGTCCTTCTGGTATGCAAATCCACCCTTGAGGAAGCGAATACTGCGTTTGCGCAGGGCGGCATTGCTTCGGTGATGTATGACTATGATAATATCGAAAAGCATGTCCGCGATACGCTGGTATGCGGCGCAGGCCTTTGCGATGAAGCGGTCGTGCGGATGGTCGTGGGCGCCGCCGCCGGTCAAATCCGGCAGTTGATACAGTGGGGCGTGAAGTTCGACCGTACGCCCGACGGCGCGTATGACCTGCACAGGGAAGGCGGCCATTCGGAGCGCCGGATCCTGCATCATAAGGACAATACCGGCGCGGAAATACAGCGCGCGCTGGTGGACAGGGTGCGCGCTCACCGGAATATTACGGTGCTGGAACAGCATTTTGCGGTGGATTTGCTTACGCAGCACCATCTCGGGCAAACGGTGCGCCGCCGCGACGGGAATATTGAATGTTACGGCGCGTATGTGCTGGACTTGAAGACGCAGCAGGTAGGCACGTTCCTTGCCAAAGCTACGGTGGTAGCCACCGGCGGGCTGGGCAACCTGTACCATACAACTACCAATCCCTCGATTGCTACCGGCGACGGCGTGGCCATGGTTTACCGCGCCAAAGGGGTCGTCGAAAATATGGAGTTTATCCAGTTTCATCCTTCCTCGCTGTATCACCCCGGCGAGCGGCCGGCGTTCCTTATCACCGAGGCGATGCGCGGTTTCGGCGCGCTGCTGCGTACGCAGGACGGCCGGCGGTTCATGCAAAAGTACGACCCGCGCGCCGAGCTCGCGCCCCGCGATATAGTGTCGCGCGCTATCGACAATGAAATGAAACTGCGGGGCGACGATTTCGTGTACCTTGACTGCACCCACCGGCCGCCGGAAGAAATAATCGCCCATTTCCCGACTATTTATAAGAAGTGCCTGGGCATCGGGGTGGATATTACTAAAGAATATATCCCTGTGGCGCCGGCGGCGCATTACTCCTGCGGCGGCGTGAAGGTGGACAGGAACGGCTGCACTTCCATTCACCGGCTGTATGCACTGGGCGAAACGTCGAGCACCGGCCTGCACGGCGCCAACCGGCTGGCGTCAAACTCGCTTATCGAAGCGGTTGTGTATGCCGACTGCGCGGCGCGGCATGCGCTGGAACGTTTTCCGGACTATGCCGTTTGCCATGCCATCCCCGACTGGGACGCCGGCGGCGCTACCCACCCCGAAGAGATGGTGCTGATAACGCAAAATTATAAAGAAATGCAGCAAATCATGAGCAATTACGTCGGCATCGTCCGCTCCAACCTCCGCCTGAAACGTGCGCTGGACCGCCTCGAAATTATCTTCAAGGAAACGGAAGACCTCTACCGGAAATCTATCCTCTCGCAAAGCCTCTGCGAACTGCGCAACATGATAAAAGTGTCGTACCTGATTATCCGCAATGCACAGGAGCTGCACGAAAGCCGCGGCCTGCACTATACTATCGATTATCCCGAGCCTGCAAAAAATTCCCTGTACGATGAATAAAACGGCAGTGGTCATACTGAACTGGAACGGCAGGCATTTTTTACAACAGTTCCTCCCGGCGCTGGTCAAACATACCTCCCTGCCCGGCGTCGCCCTGGCAGTGGCCGACAATGGCTCCACCGACGGCTCGCAGGCGTTCCTGCAACAGGCATACCCGCAAATCCGGCAAATTGTTTTCGATAAAAACTATGGATTCACCGGCGGCTACAACCGCGCCCTGCAACAAATAGCTGCCGATTACTGCGTACTGCTCAACTCCGATGTGGAAGTAACCGCCAACTGGCTGCAACCGCTGGAAACAATGCTCGACAGCCATCCCGAAGTAGCGGTATGTATGCCGAAAATCCGTTCCTTTCACCGCCGTACGTCCTTTGAATACGCCGGCGCCGCGGGCGGTTTCATTGACAGATACGGATTCCCGTTTTGCCGCGGGCGTATCCTCAGCCACATCGAAGAAGACGGCGGGCAGTATGACGCGCCGTGCCGCATCTTCTGGGCCAGCGGCGCCTGCATGATGATACGCACCGAAGTATTCCACCGGCTCGGCGGCTTTGACGAAGATTTTTTTGCGCACATGGAAGAGATAGACCTCTGCTGGCGCATCCAGCAACTCGGCTATTCCGTGATGTGCCTGCCGCAAGCGGTGGTGTACCACGTGGGCGGCGGCACGCTGCCAAACGAAACGCCTTTTAAACTATACCTCAACTACCGCAATAACCTGTACATGCTTTACAAAAACCTGCCCGACAGGAAACGCTGCGCCCTGCTGGCAGTGCGCTTTGCGCTGGACGGCCTTTCCGCCGGCGTCTATTGCCTGCAGGGAAAATTTGCGTCCTTTGCCGCCGTATGGAAAGCGTACATACATTTTTGGAAGCGCCGGAAAACCCTGCGCGCAAAACGCCTCCCGCAACACAACCGCCCTGTGCAGGGCATCTACCCCGCCAGCGTGGCGCTGAGTTTTTACCTGCCGAAAAAGAAACGCACCTTTGGGGAATTAAGAAGTAAACCATTTTGATATTTTAACTTTTAACGCTTATTGGTAAAGCTATAAAAGTTCTTGCCGGCAATAATAATATGGTCGTGGAATTGAATATCCAGCAGGGCGGCGGCCTGCTGTACCTGCTTGGTGAGTCGCAGGTCTTCGGCGCTTGGTTGCGCCGCTCCCGAGGGATGGTTATGCACCAGGATAATACCCGAGGCTAATTTTTCGAGCGCATGTTTCAGGATAATACGCGTGTCCGCAGGGGTGGAGTGGATACCGCCCTGGCTGATTTTGATGCGCTCCATTACGCGGTTGGCGCGATTCAGCAGCAGCAGCCACATTTCTTCATGCGGCAGGTCTGCCAGTAGCGGCGACATCAAGCGTACCGCATCTTCCGCCGTCCGTATTTCCGCGCGCGGCGCGGCGTCGGCGGCGGCGCGGCGGCGCCCCAGCTCCAGCGCGGCAAGCAGGGTAACGGCTTTGGTGGCGCCAATGCCTTTTATTTTTTGCAACCGCGTGCGGTCGATTTTCCCCAGCTCCTGCAGGTTGTTGCCCGACAAGGCGAGCACCTGTTGCGCTACTTCCACCACCGTTTCGGAGCGCGTGCCGGAACGCAGTAAAATTGCAATCAATTCCGCATCGGTAAGTGCCGCCGCGCCTTTGGCCATCATCTTTTCGCGCGGCCGGTCATCCGGGCTCAGGTCTTTTATCTTCAGCAGGCTCATGAGAATTTTTTTTCACAAAAGTACGAAAAAGTCGTCAGTCGCTGGAAGCGCATCGGCGCCAGCCTGAATCTGTAAATTTACAAATCCGTAAATTAATTACCGTTTAGCCTTTCCGCTTCTTCCTGCTGCCCGACATTGCGTTGCTTCGCCGGTTTTCCGGCATTGCCGAACCGGTATAAAAAGGATGCGCGTACAGACCGGCTGTCATGGCGTTGCCGGATATCCCTGGTAACGCCGCCCCTGGTAGCGGTAATATCTTCTTTGTTGGTGGCAAGAATATCGGTAACGTAGAGCGAGAGGGTTCCTTTCCTGTCCCAAAAGGTTTTTTGCACGCCGGCGCTCAGGTTGCTTTGGGTTTTTATGTTAAAATACCCCATCGACAGCGGCGTTTGCAGGTTGTATTCTATTTCGACTTTCCAGGTTTTACCCAGCAGGAATGCCGTACTTCCATATCCCTGTATATTGAAAGAGCGGTTGCTATAATCAACGTCTTCGTTGTGCAGGCAGATGCCGGTAGCGTTTACCGTAAAGCTCCACCAGGGCGTGAGCGGCAGTTCCGAAATCCCTACCCATGCGCCGAAAGCCGACCATTGCCCAAAATTTCCCTGCCGGTAGCCGTTGGCATGCGTTTCCGCATCAAATGCCGGCAGCTGGATAATCTGCCCTTTTGTGAAAAAGTACAAAATGCCGGTGTTGAGCGCTTGAAATCCCGTATAGGAAAGGTTAAACCGGTGCGAATACTCCGGCTGTAAATCGGGATTGCCTTCGATATACGAATAGGAACTGATGTACCTCCTGAACGGGTTCAACTGCCAGTAGTTCGGGCGGCGGATACGTTGGGTGTACGAAAAGCTGAAATTATGCCTGCTCGACGGATTATAGCCCACAAACACTGTCGGGAAAAAATCATCATACGCGCGGGTGGTCACGCTGTCCGCCGAGCGCCATAGCCCTTCGGTAGCCGTGTGTTCCCAACGGACGCCGCCCTTCACATTCCACCGGTCGTTAATTTTCCATCCATACGTGGCATACAATGCGCCGATAATTTCCCTGTACGAAAAATCATTGCTTAAATTCCCGTTCTTTACCCATCCGGCGGCGGTAGAGTCGTTGCGCACGATTTCATTGTCGGTAGCGCTGAACGCGATTTTCCCGCCGGCTTCCAGTTTCATCTTTTCCCCGACCGGCAAGGCATAATCGGCTTTTGTCGACAGCACGGTAACAGCCTGTTCCGAAAGATTGACATACGCATCCGCAGAATCGGCTTTGAACGGTATAAGGGGAAACGTAAAGACGGTAGTTGTCCGCTGTTCCGGCGTACTTGTATAGCGCAGGTAATCGGCGTTTACGGTCAGTTCATGCCCTTTTTCGTCAAAGTAATGGGAGTAGTTCAGGTTGGCGGAGCTGTTACGATTGCGGTTTTTGCTGTCTCCTGCGAGGGTAGAAGCCGTAATGGTGCTGTTGTTATTTTCCAGCGTGTTTCCCTGTTCATCGTCGTTCCGGTTGTTCATCGAAAAACTCCCGATGACGCCGATAATATTTTTCTTGTCAATGAAAAAATCAATGCCCGCTTTCACATACTGGTTAAAGCGGCGGTCTTCGGATTGCGTATCCGATTGCCGGTAATAATTTCCCGGCGCCGTCGTTGTTTCCGACAGCCGGTCGAAGCCTTTGTCCCCGCGCGAACTCAGGTTTACGTAAGCATTGATTAAATCGGTGCGGTGGTTAAGGTTCAGCGAGCCGTTGGCGCCATAGTAAAAATCCTTTTCCAGGTACTGCGCATAGCCTGTGCGCAGCGAGCCGTTGGAACCTTTCAGGAAATTTTTTTTGGTAATAATATTCACAATACCGCCGCTGCCTTCCGCGTCATACTTGCTGGACGGCTGGTCGATGATTTCAATGCGGTCAATCAACGAGCCTTCCGTGCCTTCGAGCAGGGCGGCTAATTCCTGCCCGCTCAGGTGCGTTGGGCGGTTGTCCACCCACACTGCCACGCTTTGCCCGTTCAGCGTGATGTTGCCGTCCTGGCCAACCGCCAGGCCGGGCGCTTTGCGCAGCACTTCCAACGCCGTGCTGTTTTGCGCCATGACGCTGTTGGCAACCGTTACCACTAATTTATCAATTTGCCGTTCCACCAGCGGGCGGCGGGAAGTAACCACCGTTTCTTCGAGCATTTGCGCATCGGCTTCCAGCGCTATTTGTCCGGCTTCCACGGTAGCTTTTTCGTCCGGTACGGCGATGGTCTGTTCCGCATCGGCGTACCCGAGGAACGACACTTTTAACGTGTACTGCCCGCCCGTTACATTGACTAATGTAAACACGCCATCCGGGCGGGTTACACTGCCCGCCACGACTTTTTTGGCGGTGTCCAGCAAACTCACGGTCGCAAATTCCAATGCGGCGCCCGAGCGTTTATCAATAATTTTCCCATTGATTGTTCCCTTGCCTGTCGGTGCGGGCGTAGCGAATGTGACGCCGGCCACTGCCGCTAGTAAACTTACAATAATAAAAACCGTTTTCATTTTGATAGATTTTAATTAATAATAATTATTAGCGATGCAAAGATATGTAAAAAAATAAATATTATGTATAGCATAATATAATGTAAAATCATAAATAATTGATTTTATTAGAAATAATTTTTATATACATATCGTTATGAGTACTGAATGAGGATAAGAGGTATTTTCCTCCCTTGTCCTGTATTTTATGAACATATACATTGAAAGGAAGCCCGCCATTTATTTTAAAAGCAGCTAACGGAACTACTCAAAAAGTAGAGGGCAATACATTACCTGCATCCTCTTTAACTGTTGATGCGGTAGCTTTTACAGATAAGACGGAATGCCCAAGTTTCTTTTGTGCTTATACGGGCAGTGATTTATATCGGGATGCAACGCATCTTTGCGGACACAGAACAACCGACGCAAGAAATTGGGAAGCGTATACGAGAGATAGTAGGGATAATCAAATTTATCGTATAACACCATTTTTAGATGGTAAATGGTGGTTTGTAGACGATTTATTGATAGCAGAAAAAAGTGTTGCTACTTGTAGTAGTATGACGCAATATGCAAGTAGTAATCCACCAAACTGCCCAACCAATTGGCGAATTCCTATGTTCGCTGAATAACAATCCAGGTGGACGAACTTGGATGTCTTATTAAATGATTCGTATGGGGGCACGACATTTGGCGACTAATTCTATATTACTACACATTGTGGAAGAAGTGCCCCCCTCTCGTGTCAGAAGTCTATTACCAGACTTACACAACTGTTGATTTGATTAGTGAAGTGGCATGTACGCCTGGCAGATGGGGATGCCATTGTAACGATTGCAGTAAAGATAATGGAATTATGGGGCAAGTCCGTTGCGCGTACAAGCTGTAATTTTTGACAAAACAATATAGTAAACAGGAATAGTTAATACTGTCTCTAAACGATGTTGCACCTTGCCTACATTAGGTTCAAGGCGCAACCATAAAAAAATAAAAAGTGCATGCCATAGCCAACGAACATTTCACGCTGTGGCTACATTTGTTGTGGGTGGCGGTGTTTGGGGGTTAAGGGCGCCGGCGGAAGCGGTACAAAAGCAAAGTGGGCAACTTTCGCTGCCCACCCTGCCTAATCTAAACCTATGAAAACCTATTTCACTTACTAAGACTGCCCGGTTTGAAAAAGGTTTAACAGGCCAACAAAAAAAATTATATCAAGGATTCGTATGTGTCGGCGTTCAGCAAATTAGCAAGCTCTTCGGGACGGGCAATTTTTATCCGTATCAGCCATCCTTTTCCATAGGGGTCTTGATTGACTGATTGGGGTTCGCTTTCGAGTGCGCCGTTTACTTCGGTTACTTCGCCGGAGAGCGGCATAAAGGCGTCCGCCACGGTTTTTACCGCCTCAATGGCGCCGAAGACCTCCCCTTGCGACAGCGTTTCGCTAACGGTTTGCACATCCACAAATACAATGTCGCCTAACTGGCTTTGTGCATAATCGGTAATGCCGACGGTAGCGGTTTCGCCTTCTACCCGTACCCATTCATGGTCGCGGGTGTACTTTAAATTGGTTGGAATGTTCATAAATCTGAAATTTTAAAATAAATATTATAAGGATATGTTAATACTCAGCCCGACGTGTGTGTTGGCTGAAGGAATTTCCGATACATGCGGCCGGGTAACGGTGCGGTCGAAGAACAGGCGGGCAGTGATATTGCTGCTGACCATGTATTCTGCCGACGAATGTATGGACAATACGTAGTTACCGCCGGATACCTGCGGTATGGCGTCCTCGTCCATCACAATCTTGCGCAGAATCGTTATATCTTCCCGGATAGATAAATCGGCGCGGAGACGCAGGTTGGTTTTTACATTCCGGGAATTATTCTGCGCAAACCGGAAAATTAACGGGATTTCGCGGAACGTATAGCCTGCGCCGATTCTGTATTCATTCGTGCGGATTTCCGTTACCTGGTTATTGGAGAGGCTCAGCGACAATGTACGGTTTTTTATCCACTCGGCGCGGGTGGATAGGTTGTTGTACCATCCGACGTCGATATACAGGAGGGGCGACATTTCTTCGCGGATACTGACCAGGGCAATGTCGCGTTCGGCAATGAAATCGTTGAGCGTGTTGCGCACATAGCTGAAACCGTCTTCTTCCAGCGTATAAGCCTGGTTGCGCACATACGAACCGACGGAATATATCGAAGAATATTTGTGCATAATGGTAAACGAGGTAACAATATCCTTCAATATTTTCAATTTCGACAGCCCGGTATAATTTATTTGCCAGTTGGGCAGGGGTATTTTCGGGAAACCCGACAACCCGACCCCTCCGGCCGATTGCCCGCTGTAAGCGGCAAGGAAGGCTGGAATCAATACTTCCTGCGACAACTGCCCGTAGTGGAGCGGATAGCCGTCCTTGTCCACATCAGACGGGTTATAGTTGAACGTTCCCGCAGAGAACGGTTTTCGTCCGGCAGCCAGCCGCGTAGCAATGGTTTTACGTGCGGCAAGGAAGTTGTCAAAGCTTCTGGATACATAATTATTTTTTTCATTCAACGGTTCAAAGGCAGTGGAAATACTCACAATAGAAATGCGGAGATTGCCGGTGGACTGGCGCTGGTTACGGCCAGTGGTTACGTTGTACCATGTATTATCTTCCGCCGTACTGCGGCTTCCGTCAATTTCGATACGCAAATCCGTCCATGGTTCCAGGGTTGCGTGGATAGCCCATGTTTGCGCACGGTTCATCCAGTAGGGATTTATCAGCGTAGTGTCGGACGACAGCCACAAGCGTTTGCGGGCATATTCCATAAAGTTTTCGTCCTGCCAGCCGAGCACAAATGCCCAGCCGGGCGCCCAGGAATTATTCGCTTTCCCCCATCCCAGTACTTGCGCTTCCGGTTTAAAACCGGGCAGGCGGCTGGCGCCATTATCGTTGTAGGTAACGGAAATATTCCGTAGCATCATGGCTATGCGCAGCGCCGATTTTCCAACTACGCTCAGCGGATTTTCCTTTTTGGGCACACGGCCGGTAACCCGCACGGTAACCGCAACGGCGTTGCTGTCCAAGGTTACACCCAGCGTGTTTTTGTCCAGGATATCGACTTTCCCTTGCAGTTCGTTTCCGTTGGCGTCAAGGATTTGCGTGCGCACGTCGTTGGTGTTCAAATTATGCTTGACCGTTCGTCGTCGGTTGGCGACGTACCTGGTTCTGGCGCTTTCATAAATTTTATCCACCAGCTCCGGGCGTTTAGCCGAGCGGCCGACGAACTGGTCGTTGATTTGGCGCAGGAAAGGCACTTTGTTGTACAGGCTTTCAAACGACACGCTTCCGGTAATGCCGAAACTGCGGGAATTGGAAACGGTGTTTCCCGGGTCGTACGTTTCGTCGTTCAGCAGCGGCGCGGCCTCCCACTGGTAGCCGGCATTGTAGTTCATGTTAATATTCAGCCACGACAGTATCGGTATTTTATTCAGCGGCACATTCCACCGGGCATTTACCCGTTGGTTGTAGTATATATTGCGCCCGAGGTTCCAGAAATTCGTCCACGTCGAATCGTGCCAGTGGCGGTAGCCTTCGGGGTCCGACCGTTTATTGATAATGCCGTCCGGTTCGTCAATGCGGGCGCGATTGGTAGCGTCGAACTCCAATAACAGCGCACGCGTCAAATCCCAGGAGAAATAATAATTGGCGTCCCATAAAAAGTCTTTCGACACGGTGGCCGGAATAATCACCGTCGGATCTACGATGCTTCTGAACTGCATTTCGCGATAAGTGCGGTGGACGTCGGTGTTATATCTTAGTTTATTCGGGTACGGATTAAAGTGGAAATCGCGGAGCAGCTGCAACCATGGGGAACGCAGCCACGAAATATTCTTGAACGGCTCTATATAAAACGGCTCTACATTGTATTCATAGCCCAAGTTGAAATGGTAATTTTCTTCCAGTCTGTGGTCGGTGCGCGGGTTGCGGGACAGCAGCTGGTTGTACGAAAAACTTGTGTGTATATTAGATAAACTGAATACTTTTGCGTTGATGTCATTGGCAAATATGCGCACGTTGGTAGCGTTGAACGACAGGCGCCGCGTGTAGTCCTGCGCCAGCCGCCGCATAGAATCGCGCTCGTAGGACGACGCGTTGCCCAGCGCATCGTTGTATAATATGTCCTGGTCAAACGGGTAATATTGCGGGTTGGTAAAATTCTCCGAAAAGCCGAAGAACAGCGGCAACCGGACGCCCAGGCTTTTCGGGAAGAATAAGCCAAATTCAAAGTTGGTTATTAAATCATACTGGTATACGTAGTCTTTGGAGCGTTCATTTATCTTCGATTCCAAGCTGCCGAAATTCGGCGTCTGCATATTTCCCGACAAACTGATGTTCCCGAAATCCGCCAATTTAGCGGCCATCCGCGCATTCGCCGCCAGCCCGCTTGACTCATTGAAATTGGACAGGCGCAATTCATTTACCCAAATGATGGCCGACTTTTCAAGGCCGTCGTCGTTGCTGTCTTTTTGCTTGGACGGGTTGCGGACGCCAATCATAATCGTACGTACTGCGCTCAAATTCGGATTGCCCACCACCCGGATAGTATTGCGCCCGTCCGGCTGTTCATACACTGCCGCGATGGAGCCGCCGTACTGGCGGATATAATCATTGCGGTCCAGTTTGGCATTCGTGAGTAATTCCAAATCTATGTCCAGTTTATTATCGGCCGGCCACACCAGTGTGCGCTGGTTATCGGCATAAAATCCGGGAGGGGTAAGTTTTAACGGAATTTCGTACTCGTAGTAGTTGTAGCGGTAGTCGCTGCCGATGCGGATGAATACTTGGAGTTCATCGTCGCGCAACGGCGCCGTGAGCATGGCTTCGGCATGTACGTCCATAATCAGCCGGCGGTAGCGGCGGAAGTCGAAAGTTACATTTTTATATGCCGCGCGTGCATCGCCGTCGGCAAGGTTGTTTACCCGCAATTCCATCGCCTGTTCGTTGAGCTGGCGCACCTGGTATTGCCCGGGGTCTATCTGGCGGCTGGCGTCGGGAGGCAAGATGTAATTTACCGGCGACCGGCGTGAATTTTCTTCTATATTAACGGCGGAAATATCAAATCCGGCATTGGGCATTTCGGGCTGTGCCACGCTTTCCTGCCCGTCTATCAGCGACTGGTTGTAACGCCGCCATTCGCCGCGCACCAGTTCCAGCGAAGCAAAGCGCAAGACGGTTGTATCCTTAAAGCCGCGCAGGAACATCCGCACAAAACGGATAGATTTGAAGTCGGAGATGGAACCGATAGCCTGCCCTTCGCTGATAGGGATTTTGAACTGGTAGAAAGTAACGGTTTGCGTACCTTCAAAGTCTGTTCTGGCGGGAAGTTTCCGCATGTCGGTAATATAGTTGCTTCCCACGCGCAGGCTGTGTGGATTCAAATCTATTTCGTACTGGTAATAGCTTTCCGTTTCGTTCATGGTGTAGTCGCGGTTCATGTCCTCCATGTCGGGATTGGGC
Organism: Prevotellaceae bacterium; assembly: GCA_031290935.1. Taxonomy (GTDB): domain Bacteria; phylum Bacteroidota; class Bacteroidia; order Bacteroidales; family UBA932; genus JAIRKX01. The sequence goes on from JAISLK010000014.1 coordinate 28,177, forward strand.
GTGTTCATTGTGTTTTCCCCGCCTGTTTGTTCGGGGGGCCGCGAGTTGCCTTCGGTGCCGTTGTAATATTTATAGCGGTCTAAAATCGTTGCTTTCACATCGTCGTAGTAGGGGTCTAAATAATACCGGTAATTGTCGCCCGAAGGGTCTCTGTCGAAAGCCTGGTAAGCGGCGGCGGAGAGTTTCGGTCGCAGGTTATCCAGGTAAGTAGAGAAAAAGTTTCGTTCGTAATTATCATCCAGCCCGTCGTACCCGATGTCCTGTTGCATACGGTTGGCGTAGTTGTTATCAAAGGTCAGTGTAATTTGCGGGTCTTTCGGCACGCGCCCCCATACGGATTTAATAAAGCGGGCGGTGTCGTCGGGTTGTGCGAAGCCGTTTTCAAAAGATTTCAAACCGTCTTTCAAAATATCTTCCGAAATATTTCCCAGGTTAAAATACAGTTTGCCGCCTTCCGAGCGGGGTTGGTAAACAAACGGGTCCATCAGCCAGAACTCAATGTAATCGTAGTTGGCCGTTTCAAAATCCGTTACCGGCAAGGAGCGTTGCATGCCGCCCCAGCGCTGTTCGGGATTCTGCAAACGGCCGTCGGGGCGGATATTGGCGTCGTCGTAATTGTAGGGGCCGCGTTCGTCGGGGTAATAGGTCATGTTCAAGAGGGACATGTTGGTGGGCGTGCCGACAATTTCTTCGCGGTCGGGGAATAAATCGTTAATTTGTATTTCCGCCACGTACCAGTTTTTTTGGTATTTTGATGATTCTTCCCGGAGGTAGGCCGGCGTGTAGGAGGTGTTGCGCACAAGGTCGGAGTAAATGCTGAACCACGACAGCAGTGCGCGGTTATATCCCGACGCCAGTTGCGGCGCGGTGAATTCGGGGAACAGCCGCGGCTGCCCCTGCGGCACGCTTGCCAGCGTCCATGCGGTATAGTTGTGTAAATCCAGCGATGTTTGGCTGCCTTCAAAATCATCAATAAACGCGGCGCCGCCGGCGCCGATAACCGATGAATGCCCGGGCAGGAAATGTGCAAATTCCGCATCAATAGAGAAACTCGACGTTGCTTTGGTTTCCAGGAACGGCAGGGCGTCTACTGCTTTGGTCAGCCACGGTACTTCGGTTTTGAAGGAGGTGTTCAATCCCCAAATGGTATTGGAAATAGGCTCTTCGCCGAAATTGACTTTTTGTGTCAGCGGCCGTTCGCTCAGGTGCAGCATCGTGCCGCCTACATAAAAGTTGTCGTTGAACGTATATTTCAGGCGGGTTCCAAGCAGTGTTTTTGTTTGCAGGTTGAAGAGTTCCTGGCTTTCCAGCGATACTTTCAGCGGTACGCCTGATTCCAGGTATGCGCGGTTGAGGATAGTTACCGAGCCCAATACGTAATTGACTTCGTAGTCCACGCCTTCTACCAGTTTCATGCCGCCCGCCGTAACTACTACCGAGCCTTGCGGGATATTCATGGCGTTCAAGCGTATTTCGCTGCCGCTTTCCGAGCGGAAGCTGCCGACCAGCCGGAATTTATTTTTCTCGGCGTAACTTTGCGCCTTGGTGAGGGTGGAGTCGTACAGTTCTTTGTACACGTAGCGTTCGGCAATGGCGGGGTCGTTGATTTTTTGTTCCAGGTATCTGCCGAACGGTTCGAGAACGGGAAAGATAATGCGTCCCCTGCCGGCAAGTACGGTAATGCCTTCCACAAAGTCGAAAAGCCCGTCGGGGATGGCGTCGTTTTGCGCATTGAGGTTATCCAGGTTCAGTACGCGAAGCAGCGGTTTTTCGGCAATGGCGCTTTCCGAAATGTAGGGCAGCGCCGTTCCGGCTTCCGCATTTTCGTACATGATGTCCATCAAGAAGTCGTCTTTGTTGATGCGGTAGGCATTGTCTATGGCATATACATTTTTCATCATCAACTTCCATGTGGGGAATTGCGGCGAAAAATTCGTGCCTTTCAGCAGTTTTAATGCCAGCGCCTGCGGCGCTACCACGCCTTCCGTGGACAGTTCGCCTACAATAAAAGTTTGCCCGTAGGCTTCGTATTCGTAAGCTACTGCCAGCACTTCGTCGTTATTCAATGCGGTGTTCAGCGAGATGTAGCCCAGTTGGGTATTGACCGTGTAGTCGGTGGCGGGCAGTTTGCGGGCATTTTCGACTTTTTCAAAGTCTTCGCCGCTTTTCAGTCCTGCGCCCGTGAGGTAGGATGTTACGTTTTCCAGTTCCCGGATTTGGCTGCGGTCAATAATTGTGAATAAATTATTGGCGTTGTTGTCCGGGAACCTGCCGGCGGCGGCGCTGAACAGCGGGTTGTAGAGGTTAGCGTTTTCACCGGCGTCGATAAATGCGACCAGGTTGCGGGTTTCTTCAAACCGGCCGTTTTTGTTGGTAACCCATACTTCCACACGTTTGATGTTAATTCCGGAAAGTATCAGCGGCAGCCGCCCGAGCCATTTATCGTAGTTATCCCGGAAATATTGCGCCAGGAAGAAGTGCCGGTTGGCGTCGTACCGGTCGGCGTTTATTTCAAATAGGCTGGTCTGCCCGCCGCCTACCAGTTCTACCGTTTGCGCCTGCGCCCGCTGGTGCGATACTACTGTGGAAATGTCCAGCTTTCCAAGGCGCAAATCGGTTTTTATGCCGAACAGGCTTTGGCTGCCGGTGATGAGCGAGCCGTCGAGGGGGAATGAGACGTTCCCGACTTCGATTTTTTGCAGGATGTCGTCTTCATGCCCGGCGTATTCCAGTTTCAGGTTTGTTTCAAAGGCGAAGGTGGCCTCGGTGTTGTAATTAAAATTCATTTTCACGCGGTCGCCGATATTGCCGGTGATATTGAATTGCATTTTCGCCATGAAATCAAAGTTGAATGCGGTTCGGTAACGTTCGGCAATGACCGGATTGTCGGAGTAATTCCATTTGCCGCCGAAGCTTAAATCTACCGACATCTGGGGGTTGATGACCACTTCGCTGGAGCCGAAAATTTTGGAGAATGCGTCATTGTTCACGCCAAAGCGGATGCTTGATGGCAGGAGGTTGTCGCCGGTATTGCCGAAAAGGCCGCCGGCGCCGTCGCTGCGTTGCCGCGCCCAGCCGCTGCGGAGGGTGTTGGCGAACTGTTCCCGCTGGTGTTCTTCCGAAGTCAAGACTTTGAAGGGCGCGGTGCGCCGTGTGTCATAGGAATGGTAGTATAAATAATTTTTGGTTACCGGATCGTATTCTACTACCGGCGTATCCGGCGGGAAAAACGCCTGTGCTCCTGCTGGCAGGGCTGCAGAGCAAAGGCACAATAAAATAATCGACCGGTAAATGTTTTTCATATTACAATCGTTTCAGCGCTGCTTTAATCAGGTTTTCGGTTGTACAGGCTGCATTTTCGCGTAACAGCAGTTGCAGGGTTTTTTCGGCAGGGGCCTTACTGAAGCCCAGCATGACCAGCGCCGATAATGCTTCGTCGAGTTGCACAGGCAATGCCGGGGCGCCTTGCGGGGTGGCGGATGGAAGGGTTTTCCCGATTTTATCTTTTAAGTCTACTACGACGCGCTGGGCGGTTTTCGCCCCGATGCCTTTAATGCTTTGCAGTTTTCGGATGTCGTCGTGCTGAATGGCGTTGCGCACTTCGTCCGAAGCCAGCGATGAGAGTACCATGCGGGCGGTGTTCGGCCCTACGCCGGAAACGCTCAGGAGTAAACGGAATACTTCACGTTCTTCGCGTTCGAAGAAGCCAAACCATTGTTCGGCGTCTTCGCGGACGATGTGGTGTATCCATAGCTGCACTTCTTTCAACGCGCCGAGCTGGCCGTAGGTTTGCAGGGAGATGTGGATAAAGTAACCCACGCCGTTATTTTCCACTACTGCATAAGTCGGCGTCCGTTCCGTTACTGTGCCTTTGATATATTCGTACATCTTTGTTTATTGCTACTGTCCGGTTCGCAAAAGTACGATTTTTTCCTGAGAGGGTCAAACTTTTTTAATTATGAATGATGAATTATGGGTGATGAATTATGGGTGATGGGTGATGTATTGCTGGCGCCGGCGGTTTGTTTTTAGTTAATTTATTGTCTATTTTTCCTGCTCGCCGTTTAACCCTTCCTGCTCGCCGTTTAACCCTTCCTGCTCGCCGTTTAACCCTTCCTGCTCGCCGTTTAACCCTTCCCGCTCGCCGTTTAACCCTTCCCGCTCGCCGTTTAGCCCTTCCTGCTCGCCGTTTAGCCCTTCCTGCTCGCCGTTTAACCCTTCCTGCTCGCCGTTTAACCCTTCCTGCTCGCCGTTTAACCCTTTTTGCTGCCCGTTTAGCCTTTTTTGCTGCCCGTTTAGCCCTTTTTGCGTCATTTTTGTCCTTCCCGCCGTTAATTATGGGTGGTGATTTAAAGATTTCAGGCTGGCGCCAGCGCAATTAATCATATTAAATAATTAATTACGTTAGGGCATCATACGTCTTTTCAGCTTCCGGAGGAGCCATACGGCGGCGGCGAGTAGAGCGGCCGCTGTGGCGTACAGGAGCAGTGCAAAGCCGTTGGGGCGTTTCAGGAGGGCGGCGGGGGCGGCGCTGGGGGAAATGGTTTTCCGTTTTTCCGGGGCGGCGTATATGGCGGGGATTTTGTTGCCGTCCAGCGCATGCAGGTAGTTGCTCAAGGCGAGCCATTCTTTCAGTTCAAAACCTTCGGGGGTGTAGCGTATGTGCTGCAAGTAGTCCTGTACCGGTTGCCCCTGCGCGTTTTTCGGGGTTATTGAGAGGATGCCGTAAGTGAGTTTTTTCACGGCGTTGAGCATTTGCGCGGCGTAGAGGCTGCTTACTACGGGGTATAATGCAGCGGCGGCGGGCGGGCGGTAGCGGCCGTCGGGCTCCTGTACTAATACTTCCGTTACTTTGTTGCAGAAAAGCCGGCGGGGGTTGCAGGCGTAGTGCAGTCCCGAAAAGTACAGTTGCGCGTCCGGGAAGAGCGGGGCACAGGAAGCGTCGAGTTCGCACAAGTCCCAGAGTTCTTTTCCGGTGAGATATACGCAGACCAGGGGGTAGCCGGCTTTCCGGTCATCGCCCACGCCAATGGAGAGGGTGTTGAAGAGTTGTTCTTCGGTAATCCATCCGGGATATAAGTTGTCGCGGATATTGCCCCGCGGGACAACGGCAATGGGAGCGGTTACTGTATTCTTGTTTCCCGCCGGAGGCTTGCTGCAGGCGCCGGCGAAGGCGTCGGCAATTAAGTTGCCCAGCGGCGATTCGTCCCGAAGCGCTTCCGCGGGGAGGAAATAGTCGCTGCGCGCTACGGTATCGTTCATGCGCCGCCCGAGGGAGTCGAGATAGATGGCCTGCAGTTTTTCGTTGAACAGATTTATTTTATCCGCGATGAATGTATCTGCCGGCGCAGCGCTGTCAACAGGGGCCAGGTAATAGCGCAGCAATTTTTTTGTATCCGCGTTGATGGTTAATACGCCCAGATATTCGGCGTGGCAGCCTGCCGAGGCAATAACCGTTTGATTGGCCGTCAGCGGCTCCGGCAGCAGGGTATGCGAGTGGCCGCTGATGATAATGTCAATTCCGGGGATTTTTTCCGCCAGCTGTTCGTCTTCCGAATATTTTTTAACAGCGGCGGTTCCGCTGTGCGACAGGCAAACGATGAGGTCAACCTTTTCGTCGTTGCGCAATTTTTTTACGGTGCGCGCCGCCGCGTCAAACTGGTTTTCGAAGGTTACGGCAGCGGCAGCCGGCGCTTTCCGCATGGCTTCGTCGCCCATCAATCCAAAAATGCCGATGCGCTTTCCGTTGCGTTCGACAATGATATATTCCTTGACGCCGTAGTAGTCAAAAGCTGTTGCCAGCCGTGCCAGCGAAGGATTTACGGGTTTAATATTCGCCGCTACGACAGGGGGGCAGTTGCCTGTTTGTTTTGCGGCAGTGAGCGCTTCCGCCAGGCCATCCGTACCGGAATCAAAGTCGTGGTTGCCTAATGTAACCGCATCGTAATGCATGAAGGCCATCAGTTGCAGCTCTGCGCAATCGGTTGTGAAAAGGGTGTAAAACAGTGAGCCGCTCGAGAAATCACCGGCGTCCACTAAAACAGTTTGTCCGGGATATTGTTCCCGCGCCTGCCGTATCGCGGTGTAGAGGGGGGCATAGCCGCCCTGCCATGCAAATTTCCCCGGCGCGTTTTGCACGCGGTGCGGCAGGAACATCGAATGTAAGTCATGCGTGAAAAGGATGGTTATTTCCTGCGCCGGCAACGGAACGCCCAGGCAGAGGCTGCACCAAAGGAATATTATTTGCAGTTTTTTTCCATACATGGTGTGTGCAGTATGGGGGGGTTTTATTTAGTTTAATTTTTACAAAGATAGGATTTTTTATTTACTGCTTGTGCTTGGATTTTCCTCTTTTTTCATTTTTCTTGGGTGGTTTTTTGGGTGATTCGTGCAAATCGAATTTGTACAGAGACGCCAGAATCATGACGCTTGGAAACACTAAAATAGCAATGACTGCCAACTGTAAACTGCTACTGCTACTCACGGCCTCCGCCGGCTGCACCCGCAACGCTTACGGACAGGGAAACCGAAACCGGCCGGCGGCACACCGAGGCCGAAGTAACCATCCGCGAAACACCGCGCCGCGCCCGGTGGTGGGAAAAACTGTTTTTCTGGATTGGCGTAGCTGCTACCGCCGCCGCCGCACTATGGACTGTATATAAATTGAAAAAATAACACATGAAACAACTTCCAAACAACTACACCAAAGTGGGACGGCTTTCCCAGCCGGTGGCAAAAGCCATTCGGCGCAAAGCCGCCAACATTTATATTGATGATAATCATTTGCGGCATATCTTTATCCAGCATCAGGAAGAATTGGCGGCAATTGGCTTTGATGCGCTGACCTTTGTGCAATTGGTTGTAAGCAATTACAACCGCATTTACAAAGGCGCCGGCGCTTCTTTATTACTGGTTATTTACAACGGAAAGCCGAAAGTTACGGCCATTGAACTGAATTTGGTGTTAAAATACGGTTTTTATGAGGTGAAAACCGCGGCTATTGTACGGAAAACATTTTTGAAAGAAGAAAAACTGTTGTGGCCGGTTAAATAAAAAAAGGATTCACTTTTTGAGGTGCCCGCCGTTTCCCCGTACAGTATCCCACGCCCTGTACTTAATTACCTCCCAGCATCGGCGTTTACGTGGAGCCGTGAGGGCAGCGGTCTAATCAAAGTAAAACCCTTTTATGAAACAAAGATACAAAAAATCAAAAATAAAATATTATGGAAACTGAAACAATCCTAAAAATATGCTCTAACTGTTTTTACGCGAGACGTACTCCATGTTATTCACTTCCCGAATTTGAGTTATACGATTGTGAAAAATTAAGAAACTATTTCGCTGTGCATATAAAAAGCAAACTTTGCGGTACATACGGCATCTGGTCAAAAGAATGTAACTTTTTTAAAGCGCTGCCACCCGACAGCGACACCGTACGTCGGAACCTCGAATGCGACAGCCCCGAGCAGGTATTGTACCGGAAAATAGAAACCCTGAACAGGCAACTGATAGAAGCCCGCGCCGCCCTGGCCAATAAGGAAACCGAAACCGACCGCCGGCACACCGAGGCCGAAGTAACCATCCGCGAAGTGCCGCGCCGCGCCCGGTGGTGGGAAAAACTGTTTTTCTGGATTGGCGTAGCGGCAACCGCCGCCGGCACGCTATGGACTGTATATAACTTAAAAAAATAACACATGAAACAACTTCCAAACAACTACACCAAAGTGGGACGGCTTTCCCAGCCGGTGGCAAAAGCCATTCGGCGCAAAGCCGCCAACATTTATATTGATGATAACCATTTGCGACATATCTTTTTGCGGCACCAGGAAGAACTTGCGGCAATATTTACAAAGGCGCCGGCGCGTCTTTATTACTGGTTATCTACAACGGGAAGCCGAAAGTTACGGCCATTGAACTGAATTTGGTGTTAAAATACGGTTTTTATGAGGTAAAAACCGCGGCCATTGTACGGAAAACATTTTTGAAAGAAGAAAAATTGTTGTGGACGGGAAAATAAAAAAAGGGTTTACTTTTTAGAGGTGCCCTCAGTTCCTCGTACAGTAACCCACGCCCTGTACTTAATTACGTCCCTTTCAAATTTCACGTGGATTCGTCAGGGAAGCGGTATAATCAAAGTAAAACCCTTTTATGAGACAAAGATACAAATAAAAATAACAACCATATATAGATACTGACACTTCATACAATTAATCAATGTATTTCGACCTCAAAGAACTTTACGCAGCCGCCCGCGACGGACTGGCCATTTTTGAATATTATTTCCCGGAAGCTGCCGGAAAGCTGAGCGACCCGCGGTATAAATTCAAAATCCGGCCGGACGAAAAAACCGCGTCCGCAAAATTGAGCTACTACCAGAACCTCTGGCGCATTACCGACTTTGGCGACCAGTCGGCCGTTAACGGCCTGTCGCCGGTAGATTGGGTGATGCACCGCGAGGGGCTGCAGTATTACGACGCCCTTAAATTCATTTCCGAAGTCATTCTGCACCGCGCCCCGCGCGAGGGCTTCCGCGCCGCCGTCCGCAAAGCCGGATACCGTTTCCGCGAAATGACCGCCGAAGATAAACCCGGCGAATACCGTTTTACTTTTCGCAAAACCCCGCTCCCCGAAGAATTAAAAATTATCGGACGGTATGTAACGCCCGAGCTGCTGGCCGAATTTAACTGTCGCGTTGTGGAGCAATACGAATACTGCGGGCACAGCGACAAGATGAACCGGAACGTGGTGCATGTTTTTTCCGCCACGCCCGATTACCCGATTTACCTTTTTGATTATAAAACCTTCAAAAAGCTATACCGGCCTATGGAAGTGGAAAAACGGTACCGGTTTATGTACATCGGCGAAAAACCGAAAAACTATGTCTTCGGGCTGGAGCAGTTGCTCAACACCGAATGCGAATTTAACCGCGAAGACGATGACGAACTGGATTTGGTCATTGCCGGCGACGAAACAACGGCATCGAACGAGGACGACACCGGCGCCGACGAACCGAAGAAGGAAAAACGGATTGTCAAAGACCTGTTCCGCTGCTCCGGCGAAACCGACGCCCTTAACCTCGCGTCATTGGGTTTCCACGTTTATTGGCTCAACAGCGAAAGCGCCACGATGGACGCCGCCCAGTTCGCCGACATCGACCAGTATTGCGAAAACCATTACCAGATAATGGACTTGGACGCTACCGGGCAGCGCGAAGCCGAGCGGAACGCCCTCCGCCACATCAACCTGTTCAATATCGCCCTGCCCGAATGGATTGCCGCCAGGAAAGACTGGCGCGGCAATGCCTGCAAAGATTTGAAGGATTTTATCAACCTGTCGGGGAAAAATAAGGAAGAAACAACCTACGATTTCCGGGTGCTTAAAACCAACGCCCGGCGCGCCCGGTTCTGGTCGAAAACGAAGGACAAACAGGGCAAGCGGTCTTACAACTTTTCGATGGAAAATTTCTACTTTTTTTTGCGATTGAACGGGTTCTATAAAATCGCCAAATCTTACGTCCGCAAATCCGATTACATGTACATCAAGTTAAACGGGAAAGTGTTTCGCCTCATTGCGCCCGATAGAATCAAAAGCGAGGTCAAAGAGTTTACCAAACGCTGGATTGAACGGAAAAAGATGATGAACATTTTGCCGCTGCTGGATAAAATCAACACATCCAACCAAATCACAGAGGCCAATATGGAAGGCCTGCCGGAAATAGACATCAACTTCAGGAATGCCACCCGCAATGAAGAATACCTGCATTTTGCCAACGGCATGTCCATGAAGATAACGCCCGACGCTATCCGGATGGTACGGCAGGACGATGTGCCGAACTACATCCTGGGCGAATTGCAGATGGGCAATAAAATCATTTCGCACATCCTCCCGCATTCCAATATTCGCGTACTGGATAAACCGCCCATTGAGGTCGCGCCCACGCCCGAATACCGGGCATTACTCGAACGCCGCGACAACGCCCCGACGATCGACGCCCGCGAGACCATCAACACCGAACTGGCCGGATTTCCCGAAATTGACCGCTATACGGTTACGATTCACGATAATGATTTCTTTTTTGTACGGTTCCTGCGGGATATGTCGCGCCTGCACTGGCGCAAGGAACTCGAGCGCGGCGAATCCCTCACCGAAGATGAACGCAAAGAAGAGCAGCTCGTCCTGGCAAACCTGTTATTCGTGTACGGATACCTCTGTTCCGAATATAAAGATCCGGCCCGGGCCTGGGCAGTATTTACAATGGATTATAAAATATCGGAAGTCGGCATCAGCTCCGGGCGTTCCGGGAAGTCCGTAAAAACATGGGCTACCCGCTATGTGCGCCCCACCTTCTGCGTGGGCGGCCGTACACTTAACGATGCCGACAAATTCAAATTCATCTATGACGGATACACAGAGTTCCATAATAACATTGAAATAGATGATTTTTCCGAGTTCGGGCTTTTTGATTACTTCTATACCGAAATTACGGGTTTCCGGAAAATAAACCCTAAGAATTACAGCGCTTTTGACCTCGAATATAAGCACAGCGGCAAGATGAGTATATCCACCAACTTTGAGTTGAAGAACACCGATCCCTCGACCATTGCCCGTATCCTCTATGAAGTCGCCTCCGACTATTACCATGAGAAGACCGATAAAAACGACTACCTTGAAACCCGCAAACCCGACGATAAGTTTGGGAAAAAGCTGTACGATGATTTCACGCCCGACGAATGGCTGAAATTCTATAACCTGATAGCCCACTGTATCCAGCTGCCCATGCGGTTTTATAAAATCAACCCCCCGATGGGCAATATTGTGCGCCGGGAACTGCGCCGCGAAATGCAGGCGGGCATCGGCAAGACCGATGACTTTTTCAAGTGGGCCAACACCTATTTCCAGCCCCGCCCCGCGAACGCTACAGACATTGCCCCCGCCATGGAGGGATGGTTTAACAGTTACATTGTCAAGGAATATGCCTACAAAAACTTTGTAGAGAACCTGTCAAGCAAGCAGCGGAACGACTTCCGCATTAACAGGTTCAAGGAACATATGGCGGCATGGTGCCGCTACTACGGGTACACCTTTAACCCGCCGGAAAAATTCACAGACCATCAGAATGAGCGTATAATGAAGTATATAAATGCAGAATCAAAGTCTATGGAATGCCTGTACATTGCGACTCCCGGCGCCGATGGGACGCCCGCACCCCTGACCGTAGCGCCTGGCGACTTACCCTATTGACAAACGGAAACTTTTCCTGCTATTTTCCACCCCCAACCCCAAAAAAAATAACAATATGAAAAATGTAATTGTAACGGCGAAAATGAAAAAAACACGGCAGGTTTTTAATGTCTATTTTTTTTGTAATTTGTAATAAAATGATATAAATAAAAGAAATATAATGAATTACAGCATTACAAAAATCTGACAAAAAAAAATTTAAACAAAAAATTTTGTAATTTGTAATACCGATTTTCATTACAAATTACAAACACGAAAAAAACTGTCAGAATTTTGTAATGCCGAAACAGAATGTATATAAATGCGTTTCCGGGAAATATTACAAATTTTCATTTTTTCAGGAAAAACTTTAATACCGCGGGATGCGGAAAAAAATGGTAAATTTAAAAAACATCGATATGGACTTTATCACCGTAAAAGACGTACAAAAACTGATGCGCCTGCGCCCATCGGCTGCCTACAACCGCCTTGCGCTGGTACGGCATGCGCTCGGGAAAAAGAAACTCCCCAATGGCCGCTATCAGCCTGTTACATTCAGGGAATTTTGCGAATATTACGGAATAGACTATGAGATATACAAAAACAAAGAACTGAAATTCGCAGAGGCGTCCAAGGCGTTCCTCAAATAATAGAATTTCAGCTCTACGTTTCGTTAGGTTTACTGTCGCAGTTTATAAGCTACTCTCTAACGATATTATAAAGATACAACATTTTTTAGAATACAAAAAATAGTCGTTATTAAAATAATAATTTAATTATCAATTATTTATAAAATAATTTTGTCGTTATGAAAAAAAGTAGTACATTTGTAATGATCAATGTACCAAAAGGCGGATAAACCCGCTTATATGTAACGGGCTTTTTTTATGCCCTATAATATAACGGTTCTGTACCCCCGCGTGTAGTATGTAATATGCACACAGCCTTTTGGGCGTTGATCAGCGGGAAAGGCGGAACCGTTTTTATTCTGCCACAAAAAAATATCTGTAATGGTCAACACAGAAAACAATGCGAACAGCGCGAAGCACAGTAACGCAGTGAACACGGGAGCCCCCGACAGCGGCAAACTCACTATTATTAAAGATTGGGAATCCATTGGATGGTTAGCCAATGG